>CALWVW010000001.1 GCA_944385075.1 uncultured Oscillospiraceae bacterium
TGTACTCCTCCTTTTGTATCGCCCTGTCCTTACTGTACGTGGGTATGGTTGTTGATGTGGTTGGCGCAGTAGCAGTAGTAGCCGTTGCACTTGGAGCAGTAGCGGAACTCCATATTGGGGTCGTCCGCGTCGGTGATCCCGCAGACGGCGCACTTGTGGAGATAGCCCCGCCTCTGTTGCAGGTCCTTCTGGGCCTTTTTGAAGTTGATGGTCTGGGCCGAGGTCCGGTGGCGCACCTTTTCGCCTCCCAGGCGCAGGAAGCGGGCCAGATCCTCCCAGAAGAAGACCAGGTAGTTGAGAATGGCGATCACCGGGGCCAGGGCCAGGGCCCACTGGCCGCCCGCGAGGTAGGAGCCGATGGACCACACGAAGAACAGCACGTCCAGCCAGGCCAGCCACTTCACCCGGATGGGGACGATGCCGTACAGCATCACCCGCATATCCGGGTACAGGGTGGCGAAGGAGAAGAACAGGGACATGTTCACATAGGTCATGCTGATGGTGGCGTAGCTCTGGAGGTACTCCCGGGCCTGCTCCGCGGACAGCCCCATGCCGGTGAGCTGTCCCACCAGAACGGCGTAGATGACAAAGCCGGCCGCGATGTTCAGGATGACCCCCAGGGCGTAGAACACGGTGAACCGGGTGGTCCCCCACTGTTGTTCCAGGGCGTTGCCGATCCAGTAGTAGAAAAAGGTGGCCACGACGAAAAAGAACATCTTCCCGAAGAGGGTGTACCCCCCCGAGGACACGGGGACGAACACAAAGGTGACCAGCCGCCAGACCTGCCCCCGGAGGATGAGCTCGGGGACAAAGGAGATCCAGTAGGAGACCAGGCCGCTCATCAGCATGTCGCCGAGAAAGACGGCCACATTGGCCAGGGCGATGTACTTCATCAGCTGGGGGATGCCCAGCCGGGGGTGGTTGTAACAGAACCGGTCCAGAGCGCGGGAAATGGCTTTCATGGAGATAGAGAGCCTCCTCTCTGTTTGTTGCGGATTGCGCACGGTCTATTGTACCCGTTTTTTCTCCGCTTGTCTATGGATGAAGTGTAAATAATGGGGGATATTTCCGGCGGCAGTCCCTTTTCAGGGGGGCCAAAATAATTCCTGATTCTATCTCCGCTCTCTACTCTCCACTCTTCCCTCTCCCTCCGTTTTGTGGTACAATACTGGCAACTCAACGATCGGGAGGAAGCACCATGAGCATTGTGAAGGATATGTCCCTGGCCCCGTCGGGACACTTGAAAATTCAGTGGGTGCGGGACTTCATGCCCGCCCTGGGGGGCATCGAGGAGCGCTTCCGCCGGGAGAAGCCCTTCCAGGGGCTGACCATCGCCGTCTCCGTCCACCTGGAGGCCAAGACCGCCAACCTGGGGCTGGTCCTCCGGGAGGGAGGAGCCCAGGTGCACCTCACCGGTTGCAACCCCCTGTCCACCCAGGACGACGTGGCCGCCGCCATGGCCGACCTGGGGGTGGAGACCTTCGGCATCCACGGGGTGGACATGCAGGGGTATGAGGACCTGCTGGTGGAGACCCTGAAGTGCCGCCCCCACCTGATCGTGGACGACGGGGGCGACCTGATCTCCCTGCTGGGGGGCAAATGCGCCCAGTACGCCGACCGGCTGCTGGGCGGCTGTGAGGAGACCACCACCGGCATCCACCGGCTGTACGCCCGGGAGCGGGCGGGCATCCTGCCCTGCCCCATGATGGCGGTGAACGACGCCAAGGCCAAGCACTACTACGACAACAAGTACGGCACGGGCCAGTCCTCCTGGGACGCCATCATGCACACCACCAACCTGATGGTGGCGGGCAAGACGGTGGTGGTGGCCGGCTACGGCTGGTGCGGCAAGGGCATCGCCATGCGGGCCAAGGGCATGGGGGCCGACGTGATCGTCACCGAGGTGGACCCCTTCAAGGCCCTGGAGGCCACCATGGAGAACTTCCGGGTCATGCCCATGGACGAGGCGGCCAAGTACGGGGACATCTTCGTCACCGCCACCGGCTGCAAGGACGTGATCGTGGAGCGCCACTTCCAGGTGATGAAGGACAACGCCATCCTGTGCAACTCCGGCCACTTCGACTGCGAGGTGGACGTGAAGCGCCTGGGCGAGCTGGCGGTGGAGCGCTTCTCCCGCCGGGAGAACATCGAGGGCTTCCGCCTGCCCGACGGCCGCACCCTCAACGTGCTGGCCGAGGGCCGTCTGGTCAACCTGGCGGCGGGCAACGGCCACCCGGCGGAGATCATGGACATGTCCTTCGCCGTCCAGGCCCTGTCCCTGGAGTGGCTGGCCAAGCACGCCGGACAGCTGGAGAAGAAGGTGTACAACGTCCCCGACGAGATCGACGACCAGATCGGCCGGGTGAAGCTGGCCGCCATGGGCCTGTCCATCGACACCCTCACCCCGGAGCAGGAGGACTATCTGGCCGGGTGGGAGACGTGAGTGGTAGCGCTTTGAGAATGTGTCCGGGCAGACGTCCCTGCCGCCACTGCCCTACAGGTTTGCGTCATTGGCCGTCTGACGCACCCCGGGAGGGCGACCGGGGGAGGCGCGTCTAAGCGGATAGCACGGGTAGCCCTCTGGTTTTGCTGTACAGTGGCAACGGGCGGGAGGACGGTTGTGCGTCAGAGGTCACCCCGCGCCGGTATATTTGCATCAAGCCTCCGAACCAAGCTCCCCTCGTAAACGGGGGCCCGGGGGTGTAGCGACTATGGACAGGCCACATCCATATCAAAATGGATGTGACCTGCCCATCGGAGCAAACCCCGGCGATCTTTTCGCCCCTTTTGGATCGCTCCAAAAGGGGCTCGCCGCCCGCCGGCGGCGAAATCCCCCCAATCAAAAGGTGCGGTGCAAAACCGGCGGGAGGGGCAAGCCCCTCCCCTACGAGAAGGACGGGACCTGTCACAGACGGCGCGCCAAGCGGCGCAGAGAGGTAGCCCGCCGGCAGGCGGGCAGGACGGAAGGAAGTTTATAAAGATATGCACAACGAACTGACGAAAATCGACATCCAGAAGATGAGGGAGGAACTGGACTACCGGCGGGTCACCCTGCGCCCCCAGCTTCTGGAGGAGGTCAAGGTGGCCCGGGGGTTCGGCGACCTGAGCGAGAACTTCGAGTACAAGGCGGCCAAGCGGGAGAAAAACAAAAATGAGAGCCGCATCCGCTATCTGGAGAACATGATCAAGACCGCCCGGGTCATCGAGGACCACTCCACCGCGGACACCGTGGGGCTATACGACAAGGTGACGGTGTTTCTGGAGGACGACGGGGAGGAGGAGACCTGGCAGGTGGTGACCACCGTGCGCCAGGATGTGCTCCACGGGCTCATCAGCAAGGAGTCCCCCATGGGCTCCGCCCTGCTGGGCAGAAGGGTGGGGGACCGCTTCTTTGTCCAGGTGAATCCCGACTACGGCTATTACGCCGTGGTCCGGGCCATCGAGAAGGGGCGGGACGACGGCTCCGCCGCTCTGAACCGGTATTGAGATAAAATTGTTCGATTCCTGTTTGGAAAGTGCAAAGATTTCGCACTTTTGGCAAGATATGACGATTTTATGCCCAGTTATGCGGAGAAATGGGATCGCTTGATATGGTAAGATGGGCGGCGCAGAGCGGTTGGACCGCCGGACATGGAAAAGGAAGGCCGGCACAGAGCCGGCAAAACGACGGATGGATCAGAAAGGAGATCATACATGGCGATTCAGAACATTTTTGTGGTGGGCGCCGGCCTGATGGGTAGCGGCATTGCCCAGACGGCGATCACCAGCGGCTACAACGTGGTGCTCAACGACCAGCGTCAGGAGGCCCTGGAGCGGGCCAAGATGGGGATCGAGAACCGCCTTCAGCATATGGTGTCCAAGGGGACCATGAGCGAGGAGGAATTGAAGGCCTGCATGGCCCGGCTGACCATCGACTCCCGCATGACCGCCGCCAAGGACGCCGACCTGGTGGTGGAGGCCATCTTTGAGGATCTGGACGCCAAGCGCAGTGTGTTCGAGACGCTGGAGAAGATCTGCAAGCCCCACACGATCTTCGCCTCCAACACCTCCTCCATCTCCCTGACCGCCCTGGGCGCGGCCACCAAGCGGCCCGAGCGGGTGGTGGGGATGCACTTCTTTTCCCCCGTGCCCAAGATGAAGCTGGTGGAGGTGGTCTTCGGCCTGCGGACGGCCCAGGATGTGCTGGACGACGTCCAGGAGGTGGGTCGGAGGATGGGCAAGACCATGATCCTGGCCAAGGACAAGCCCGGCTTCATCGTCAACCGCGCCCTGTTGCCCATGCTCAACGAGGCGGTGGAGATCCTGGATGAGGACATCGGCACCGTGGAGGATGTGGACGAGGGCATGAAGCTGGGGTGCAACCACCCCATGGGCCCCCTGGAGCTGGCCGACATGATCGGTCTGGACATCCTGCTCCAGGTGATGCAGGTCTTCTACGAGGACCTGGGCGACACCAAGTACCGCCCCTCCCACCTGTTGCGGAAGATGGTCACCGCCGGATATCTGGGCCGCAAGAGCGGCGCCGGCTTCTACCTCTATGAAAATGGAACGTCCATGGGGGTCAACCCCGTGCTGACCCGGGAGCACAGCCTGGGCCAGAAGGACTAAAGCGGCCGCGGGGCCCCGCAGAAGTTGCGGGGCCCCGCTCCTGTCCGCGCCCGGCGGAAGAGAAAAATTGGAGAGAGCGGTTGACAAAACCCGCAGACCTGATATAATCACATATGTCAATTCAATAGCCTTATCAAGAGTGGCGGAGGGAACGGCCCGATGAAGCCCGGCAACCTGCGCGCGGGACGCGCAAGGTGCCAAATCCGGCGGTGTGGATCGAAAGATGAGGATGTGACCAGTGTATGACGCTCCGCCACTCCCGGCGGAGCGTATTTTCATCCTCCCAGACAAGAAAGGAGCATTTCAAATGGCAAAGCGTTTGTTTACCTCGGAATCCGTCACAGAGGGACATCCGGACAAGATGTGCGACCAGATCTCCGACGCGGTACTGGACGCCATTCTGTCCAAAGACCCCCAGGCCAGAGTGGCCTGCGAGACTACGGTGACCACCGGTCTCATCCATGTGATGGGGGAGATCACCACCAGCTGTTATGTGGATATTCCCAAGGTCGCCCGGCAGGTGGTCAAGGACATCGGCTATGACCGGGCCAAGTTTGGCTTTGACAGTGACACCTGCGCGGTCATCACCTCCATCGACGAGCAGTCGGGTGACATCGCCATGGGGGTGGACAAGTGCCTGGAGGCCAAGGAGGGCGAGCAGGACGACGGGCTGGACAACGGCGCCGGCGACCAGGGCATGATGTTCGGCTATGCCTGTGACGAGACCCCGGAGCTGATGCCCCTGCCCATCTCCCTGGCCCAGAAGCTGGCCCTGCGGCTGGCCCGGGTGCGCAAGGACGGGCTGGTGGACTACCTGCGTCCCGACGGCAAGACCCAGGTGACGGTGGAGTACAACGAGGACAACACCCCCAGGCGGGTGGACACGGTGGTGGTCTCCACTCAGCACGGCCCGGAGGCCACCCTGGAGCAGATCCGGAAGGACATGATCGACCTGGTCATCCGGCCCACCATCCCCGCCCAGCTGATGGACGACAGCACCCGGATCTTCGTCAACCCCACCGGCCGGTTCGTCATCGGCGGGCCCCAGGGGGACTCCGGTCTCACCGGGCGAAAGATCATCGTGGACACCTACGGCGGGAGCGCCCCCCACGGGGGCGGCGCCTTCTCGGGCAAGGACCCCACCAAGGTGGACCGGTCGGCGGCCTATGCCGCCCGCTGGGTGGCCAAGCACGTGGTGGCCGCCGGGCTGGCCAAGCGGTGCCAGGTCCAGCTGGCCTACGCCATCGGGGTGGCCCGGCCGGTGTCGGTCCGGGTGGACACCTTCGGCACCGGGACCGTGTCCGACGACCGGCTGGAGCAGGCGGTGGAGAAGGTCTTTGACCTGCGGCCCGCGGCCATCATCCGGGATCTGGACCTGCGCCGGCCCATCTACCGCCAGCTGGCCGCTTACGGCCACTTCGGCCGGACCGACCTGGACCTGCCCTGGGAGCGGACGGACCGGATCGAGGCGTTGAAGGCGGCCCTGTGAGCCCTTTCGGCGGAGCAAAACGGGAAGCGATCGCCGGGGAGACCCGGCGGGAGAGGAGCGTACAATGGATCAGCAAGAAATCCTCAGCAGGGTGGACCACACCCTGCTGACCCCCACGGCCACCTGGGACCAGGTCAGGGCGGCCTGCGACGCGGGCAAGCGGTTTTCCACCGCCTCGGTGTGCATCCCGCCGCGCTTTGTGAAAAAGGCGGCGGAGTATCTGGGGAACAGTTTGAAGATCTGCACCGTGGTGGGGTTCCCCAACGGCTACTCCACGCCGGAGGTCAAGGTGTTCGAGACGGAGGACGCCATCCGCAATGGTGCGGATGAAATCGACATGGTCATCAACCTGGGGCTGGCCAAGGCGGGCGACTGGGAGGGCGTGCTGGAGGAGATCAAGGCAGTCAAATTCTCCTGCAAGGGCCGGATCCTGAAGGTGATCGTCGAGGCCTGCCAGCTGACTCAGGAGGAGAAGGTGGCCGCCTGCCGCATCGTCTCCATGTCGGGGGCCGACTTCATCAAGACCTCCACCGGCTTCTCCACCGGGGGGGCCACGGTGGAGGATGTGGCCCTGTTCCGGGAGCACATCAGCCCGGACCTGCGGATCAAGGCCGCCGGCGGCATCCGGACCTTTGAACAGGCCCAGGCCATGCTGGAGGCGGGAGCGGACCGCATCGGGGCCAGCGCCCTGGTGGCCCTGGCCGAGGGCCGCTGACACAGACAGACAAAAAAGACCGCCCATCCCTCTGGATGGGCGGTCTTTTTTGATGGGATCACTCGGTGATGAAGTTCAGGCCGATGCCGGTGGTATAAGTGTAGCTCTTGATGGCCTGGGCATCCAGGGCGTCGTAGTCGTCCTCCCGGAAGGCGGCGGTGACCGTCTGCCGCCAGATGGGGTCGCCGCTGGACACATAGTACATGATGTGCCAGCCCTTGACCGAGCTGGTGGTGTTCTGGACGATGCCGGTGTCCCCGGGCTGGCGGCTGGGGTCCAGGGCCCAGTCCATGAAGTTGGCGTCATAGCCGGAGGTGGAGGAGACGGAGTACAGCCCCTCGTTGCTGGACACGGCGGAGTCGGCGCTGTGCTCCACGGCCAGCTGGGTGAAGGACTCCTCGGTGGCCTCGCCGTCCTTCCACTGGGCCAACAGCTCCTCGGCCTGGGTGTAGGCGGCGTCGTACTGCTCCTGGGTGGGCTCGTCGGCCCCCTCGTCCTGCTCGGCGGCCACCAGGATGTGGCGCACGTCGGCGGTCGGGGTGTCGTCCAGCTCCCGGCCCTGGAACAGGACCACATAGAAGTAGACGCTGGTGCCCGTCTCATACTCGGAGACGGTGGTGTCGCCCGCCACCCGGGCGCTGTCCAGAAGCCAGTCGGCATAGGTGGCGCTGACCAGATTGGCGCCGGTGCGCTTCTGGTCCAGGGAACTGCTGTACAGCTGGTCGGCGTACGCCTCGGCCAGGGCGGCGGGGTCCTCCCCGGCCTCCAGCCGGCTCTGGAGCTCCTGGGCCAGGGCGCTCTGCTCGCTCCGGAGCTTCTCCAGGGCGGCGGCCTGCTCCTCCTCGGTCATCTCGACGGTGTTGCCCTCGTCGTCGGTGGTCTCCACCTGGGCCCGGAAGGTGAACTGGGAGTAGGAGTAGGTGTCCAGCTCGGAGGCGTGCTCTTGGTAGTAGGCGTCATACTCCTCATCGCTGTACTCGATGGCATCCACCTGGGTGTTGGCGTAGTCGTTGGCCAGCACCTCCCGCTCCACCAGGGACATCAGACGGTCATAGGTCATGTAGTTGCCGTAGCTGGCCCGGATGAAGTCGGCCTGGTTGCTGTAGCCGTAGCCCAGCCAGACGGTCTCCAGCTGGGAGCGGAAGTCGTCCAGCTCGGTCTGGGCCTCCTCGGACAGGGTGTAGCCTGCCTGGGTGGCCTGGTCGGCCAGGGCGACGTCGGTCATCAGATTTTTGATGGCCAGACTCGTCAGGTAGTCGTACCAGCTCAGGCCGCTCTCCTCGTCATAGACCTGGTCCTTGACGGAGGTGGTGGTGTCGAAGGGGTAGGTGCTGTTGGCGCTCAGACCGCGGTTGAGCTCCTCGCTGTAGGCGGCGTTGTAGTAGTACTGCAGGTCCACGGAGCTGAATTTGGTGCCCTCGATCTCCACCGCGGTGAGGTTGCGTTGCAGGATCCCGCTGGTCCAGACCATCATGATAATGGCGGCCAGTACCACCACCACGCCCACCACGGTGTAGATGGCCATGGTGCGGCGGTCGGCCCTCTCCTCCTGGCGGCGCTTCTCCTCGCGCTCGGCTCTGGTCTGAGGGGTTTTCTTCTCTTGTGGTGTACTCACGGTTGTTTCATTCCTCTCGTTCAAACATACTGGAGGTGCTGTCCGGCCCCGGGGGCCGGGCACGTCCAAAGCATTATACTAAAAACTCCCGCCCCTTGCAAGAGGCAGGGGGGGAGAAAAGGGCCGGATTTACAGTTTGTTTATAAAATTTGCCGGAGCGCGGGGGACGCCCGCCACCGGCGCAAAAAAAGATCGCGGCGCGACCGCCGCGATCCAGTGACAACAGACGGCCCGCCGCGGAGATACCGCGTAGCCGCTTTGCGGGGCGCTCCTCTGCCGGAGCTCTCCCCCGTAAATTGAGTCCCGCTCTGGCCGTGTGGGCCAATTAAAACCTGCACGACTCGGCAGGTGGGTTGCTTCCACGGCGTTTTTCTGCTTCCAACGTCCAGCTGACCCGTAGGGGGGCCGGGAGGCCTGCAAGCCGCGCCGTGAGGGGGCATCCCGTTTCAAAAATGTGGGTTTAAATGAACCCATCACGCACCGAGCAGGAATAAAAGTGACTACTCCGATTCCTCTTCGTCCTGGAAGAGGCGCTCCATGAACAGGTCGTACACCGTGTCCAGCTCCTCGTCCGAATCCAGGGTGGACAGGAGCTCCTCGCCGCCCTCCTGGACGACCTTCATGATGACCAGACCGTACTCCTCGTCGTCCACGTCCACATCCCGGGGCTCGCCGGTCTCCTCATCGGCGGCCACGGCGGGGAACATGGCGTAGTAGGTGACGCCCCCGTGCTCCAGGGTGTCCACCAGTTCCAGCTCGAACTCGTTGCCGTCCTCGTCAGTGACAGTGATAAAATCGGGGCCGAAGAGATCCTCCATGGGGGCCACCTCCTGTTCCGGATTACAGGTCTATTTTACCCCGGCGGTGGGAAAAATGCAAGAGGGCGGGACAGGTAAATTTTCACCCGGCCGCGCCGGGCCACCGGAGGGGAGGGCGTTTTCATGGGTGGACAAATCAGGAAAATCTGGTATAATACATAGTATTTCCCGCTGTGCGCACCGGTGCGCGGGGCGGGGACGGCCCAAAAGGAAAGCGGGATCCCCCGTTTTGACCGGGGGGACGGGCGGTGCCCCGCTCCCCCCGCTTGACCACGGGGACAGGCATCTCCTGTCCCCGGCTGGAGGTAACAACGTGTCTGATCAAAACAAGTATTCCGATTCTCTCTATCACGACAGCCAGTATCCCCCCCGCCGGCAGGCCTCCGGGAGCTCTGGGAGCTCCGGGGGACAGCGCCGGCGCTCCAGCCGCCGCAGGCCGCGGCGGAACGTGGGCCGCACTGTGTGGCAGGTGCTGGGCACCCTGCTCCTGGTGGGGCTGTGCACCGGGGCGATCCTGTGTTGCTTTGCCGCGGTCTACATCAACCGGGTCATCGTGCCCTTGGCGGACCTGAGCCTGGACGACTTCACCTACGGCGAGAACAGCGTCATGTACTACCAGGACAAGACCACCGGGGAGTATGTGGAGATGACCACCCTGCTCAGCGTCACCGACTCGGTGTGGGTGGATCTGGAGGATATGCCGGAGGACCTGATCGACGCCGCCGTGGCCATCGAGGACAAGCGCTTCTGGACCCACTCCGGGGTGGACTGGGGCCGGACGGCCCGGGCGGTGCTCAGTATGTTCACCGGCGGGGACATCCAGGGCGGCTCCACCATCACCCAGCAATTGCTGAAGAACCTGACCGAGTACGACGAGGTGACCGTCAAGCGGAAGGTCACAGAGATCGTCCGGGCCCTGCGGTTCACCCAGAACAACTCCAAAGAGGACACCATCGAGATGTACCTGAACATCATCCCCCTGGGCGCCGGCTGTGAGGGCGTGGGGGCGGCGGCGGAGAAGTACTTCGGTAAGCCGGTGTCCGACCTGACCCTGGCCGAGTGCGCCAGTCTGGTGGCCATCACCAACAACCCCTCCCGCTATGGGCCCTACACCTTCGCCCGGTCGGAGACCAGCACCGGAGAGGTCTGGGACTCCCGGCAGTGGAACAAGTACCGGCAGGAGCTGATCCTGTCCGAGATGCTGGACCAGGGGAAGATCACCCAGGAGGAGTACGATGAGGCTGTGGCCCAGGAGCTGGTCTTCGTGGGTCTCAACAGCGACGGCACCGCCGGCTCTGTTACAGAGGAGGACATCTACACCTGGTACGAGGAGACCGTCATCTCGGACGTGCGGGACGCCCTCCGGACGGAGTTCGGCTGGTCGGACAGCCGGGTGGACCAGGCCCTGCAGAACGGCGGCCTGCGGGTCTATACCTGCTTTGACCCGAAGGTCCAGGCGGCGGTGGACGAGATCTACACCAACCGGGAGAACCTGAACTACACCGCCAGCGACGGCCAGCTGATGCAGTCGGCCATCACGGTCATCGACAACTCCACCGGCGACGTGGTGGCCATCGCCGGCCAGTTCGGCAAGAAGGAGGGCAACCTCCTGAGCAACTACGCCAACGACTCCAAGCGGCAACCCGGCTCCTCCATCAAGCCGCTGTCGGTGTACTCGGCGGCCATCGACATGGGCAAGATCTCCCCCATCTCCGTGCTGGACGACTACCCCTATCAGGTGCTGGACGGGAGTCCGTGGCCCATCAACTCGGGGGCGGCCAGCTACCGGGGCAAGACCACCGTGGCCAACGCCCTGATGCGGTCGGTGAACACCATCGCCGTGCGCATCGTGGCCGACCTGGTCACCCCGGAGGAGAGCTTCAACTTTGTCCAGGACCGGTACCACATCGACCTGGAGGAGGGCCGGGACGTGAACGGCCAGTTCAAGAGCGACGTGACCGTGGCCTCCATGGCCCTGGGCGGCCTGACCGACGGCGTCACCACCCGGGACATGGCCGAGGCCTACGCCACCTTCCCCAACAACGGGACCTACACCACCTCCCGCACCTTCACCAAGGTGACCCAGATGGTGGACGGGGAGGAGGTGGTCCTTCTGGAGAACGAGCGCCAGCAGGAGCAGGCCATCAAGGAGACCACCGCCTACTATATGAATACCATGCTCCAGACGGTGCTCCACTCCGGCGGCACCGCCGCGGGCGCCGACATCTCCGGGATGCACGCCGCCGGTAAAACGGGCACCACCACCGACAACCGGGACCGGTGGTTCGTGGGCTATACCCCCTACTACACCGCCGCCGTCTGGACCGGCTATGCCAACCCCGTCCGGATGTCCGGAGCCAACCGGGCCCAGGGCCTCTGGAACAAGGTGATGACCCTGATCCACGAGGATCTGCCGGACCAGGACTTTGCCACCCCCGACGGCCTGCGCCGGGTGACCTACTGTCTGGACACGGGGCTGTTGGCCACCGAGTACTGCGCCATGGACCCCCGGGGCAACCGGACGGCCACCGGCTATGTCTTCGCGGAGGACTACCCCGAGGGGCAGGTGTGTACCGCCCACACGGCGGAGAACCTGCTGACCATCTGTGTGGACTGCCCCGTCTGGAACGAGGACGGCACCCACAACGGCCTGTACTATCAGGCCACCCCCAACTGTCCGGAGGCCAGCCTGCGGCAGTACTGCTACCCCAACTATGACCGCACGCCCGTGGGGGGCGCCCGGGCGGGGGACGAGGTGTACCGCTATGTGCACGCCTCCTCCTATGGCCCGTGCACCGTCCACAGCGGGCAGGTCGTCCCGGAGCCCGGGACCGACGACCCGGTGATCGGCCCGGACGACCCCAACGGAGGGGGCACCGGCCCCACGGACCCGGTGGATCCGGGTGATCCGGTGGACCCCGGCGACCCGGTGGACCCGGGCACCTCCGGCGGCAACAGCAGTAGTAGCGGAAGCGGGAGCGGGAGCAACCCGCCCGCCTCCCAGGATATCCCCCACTAGGGGGCGGAAGCCCGCCCGATCCACCCACCGGCGTCGCGGACCAGCCGTCCGTGGCGCCGGTTGTTGTTTCCACGGTGAAAATGACGAAGAACGGCGGGGCGGAGGGGGGAAAACTTGCACAATTTCCCAGAGGGTTTCCCGTTGCATCGGGGCGGGAGTTGTGCTACAATAGACCACGACCCGCAAACAAATGACCATATGACGCGGACAAAATGAGACAGGAGGTCAACATGAGCGGCCCGGAGAAATATTTTATTGTGGAGGCAAGCGCCATGCCGGAGGTGTTCCGGAAGGTGGCGGAGGCCAAGCGCCTGTTGGAGACGGGGGAGGAAAAGACCGTCAATGGCGCGGCGCAGGCGGTGAATCTCAGCCGGAGCGCCTTTTATAAATACCGGGACGCGGTGCGCCCCTTCAACGATATGCTCCACGGGCGGATCGTCACCTTTCAGGCCATGCTCCGGGACGAGCCGGGCATCCTGTCCAAGGCGCTCAACGTCCTGGCGGGCACGGGGGTGAACATCCTGACCATCAACCAGAACATCCCCACCAACGGGTGCGCGGTGGTCACCATGACGGCGGAGACCTCCGCCCTGCGGGACTCGCTGGAGGATGTGCTCAGCCACCTGTCCGAGAGCGAGGGCGTCATCAAATGTGAGATCCTGGCGGGGTAGTGTCAGGTCGGGAAGGAGAGACAACAATGGTAAAAATCGCGATTCTGGGGTTCGGCACGGTGGGCTCCGGCGTGGCCGAGGTGCTGACCGAGAACGGCGGGCTGATCGACCGCCGGGTGGACGACCTGGTGCGGCTGAAATATATCCTGGACGTGCGGGACTTCCCCGACAGCCCCTACCGGGACTGCTTTGTGAAGGACTTCTCCGTCATCGAGCAGGACCCGGAGGTGGACATCGTGGTGGAGACCATCGGCGGGGCCACCGTGGCCCTGGACTTCACCACCCGGGCCCTGAAGGCGGGCAAGAGCGTGGTCACCTCCAACAAGGAGCTGGTGGCCACCCACGGCTACGAGCTGTTGAAGCTGGCCCGGGAGCACGGCTGTAGCTACCTCTTCGAGGCCAGCGTGGGCGGCGGCATCCCCATCCTGCGCCCCCTGACCTCCTGCCTGGCGGCCAACCAGCTGGAGGAAATCACCGGCATCCTCAACGGTACCACCAACTATATCCTGACCCGGATGATCCGGGCCGGTCTGACCTTTGAGCAGGCCCTGCAGGAGGCCCAGGAGAAGGGCTACGCCGAAAAGGACCCCACCGCCGACGTGGACGGGCACGACGCCTGCCGCAAGATCTGCATCCTGTCCGCCCTGTCCTTCGGGCGGCAGATCTACCCCGAGCAGGTGCCCACCCAGGGCATCCGGGGGGTCGCCCTGGAGGATGTGGCCTACGCGGGGTCCGCCGATTACAAGATCAAGCTTCTGGGCCGGGCCATCCGCCGCCCGGAGGGGAAGGTGTGCGCCTTTGTGGCCCCTCACCTGGTGCCCGGGGACAACCCCCTGGCCGGGGTGGAGGACGTGTTCAACGCCATCGCCGTCCGGGGCAACGCCATCGGGGACGTGATGTTCTATGGCCGGGGGGCGGGCAAACTGCCCACCGCCTCCGCCGTGGTGGCCGACGTCATCGATATCGCCAAGGACCTGAAGCGGGACCACCGCAACGACTGGGAGGAGGGGGCCCCCGACCTGGTGGTCTCCCCCGACGTGTTGACCTCCCAGTGGTATGTGCGGGCGGAGGCCACGGCGGAGCAGGCCCGCGCCGCCTGCGGCGAGATCCACCTGCTGGCCCGGAGCGGCGCTCCGGCGGGGGAGGTCGCCTTCCTCACCGGCCCCATGACTGAGCCCCAGCTACGAAAACGGCTGGAGGGGCTGGAGGTCCGCTCCCTGTTCCGGGTGCTGGCCTGACTCTGACCGGGGCACCGGCATAGAATGGTGGGGAAGCGGGACGACCGCCCCCCACCTTTTGATTGAACTTGACCTTTAGGGGGAACGACATACATGGCACTCATTGTACAGAAATTTGGCGGGAGCTCGGTGGCCGACGCGGATAAGATCCGGAACGTGGCCCGGATCATCACCGAGACCTACCGCAGGGGACACAGCGTTCTGGCCGTCCTGTCCGCCCAGGGGGACACCACCGACGACCTGATCGAGAAGTCCCGGGAGATTAACCGCAACCCCTCCCGCCGGGAGATGGATATGCTCCTGTCCACCGGGGAGCAGATCTCCATCGCCCTGTGCGCCATGGCCATCGAGCGGATGGGCTATCAGGCCATCTCGCTCACCGGCTGGCAGGCGGGGATGCTCACCGATTCCAGCTACAGCTCGGCCCGGATCAAGCGCATCCGCACCGAGCGCATCCGCAAGGAGCTGGACAAGAAGAAGATCGTCCTGGTGGCCGGCTTCCAGGGGATCAACAAGTACGACGATATCACCACCCTGGGCCGGGGGGGCTCCGACACCTCCGCCGTGGCCCTGGCCGCCGCCCTCCAGGCGGACCTGTGCCAGATCTACACCGATGTGGACGGCGTCTACACCGCCGACCCCCGCACCGTTCAGGGGGCGCGGAAGCTGGAGGAGATCACCTTCGACGAGATGCTGGAGCTGGCCAGTCTGGGCGCCCAGGTGCTCCACAACCGCTCGGTGGAGATGGCCAAGCGCTATAATGTCAATCTGGAGGTGCTCTCCAGCTTTACGGGCAATCCCGGTACAAAAGTGAAGGAGGTCGTCAAGACCATGGAAAAAATGCACGTCAGCGGTGTGGCCAAGGACAAAAATATCGCCCGCCTGGCCCTGGTGGGGCTGGAGGACCGGCCCGGCATCGCCTTTAAGATCTTCTCTCTGCTGGGCAAGCGGAACGTCAACGTGGATCTGATCCTCCAGTCCATCGGGCGGAACGGGAGCAAGGATATCAGCTTCACCGTGGCCCTGCCCGACGCACAGCTGGCCAAGGAGGTCATGGAGGAGAACAGAGAGGCCATCGGCTTCCAGTCCGTGGAGCTCAATGAGAACGTGGCCAAGGTGTCCATCGTGGGGGCCGGACTGGCCCACAATGCCGGCGTGGCCAGCAAGATGTTCGAGGCCCTGTACAACGCGGGCATCAACATCAATATGATCTCCACCAGCGAGATCAAGGTGTCTGTCCTGGTGGACGAGCGGGACGCGGAGCGGGCCGTCCAGGCCATCCACGACCGGTTCTTCAGCGAGTTCGGCAACGGCTGAGTCAGCGGAAAACAGAGGCGGGGCCGCCCTTGTGGGGCGGCCCCGCCTTTTGACGGATGGGTTTCGGTCATCGCTCCCGGCTGTCAGAAAGCGGCGTTCAGCATGAAAGCGGCCAGCGCGAAACAGACCACACCTATGACCCGGACGGCAAGGCGGGCCCGGCGGGAGGGAGGGCCGTCCTCCTTGACGCCCAGCCGCGTTTGGATCAGGGACCAGATCCCGTTGGGGCGAAAGAGGCACACCAGTCCAAAGATGACCAAGATGACGGAATAAACGACGGCAATATAGATCCGGGATGCGTGGACCTGCTCCAGCATATTATCCAGGGGGTCGTACATGGCGGCACACTCCTTTTCAAAATGGAGGTGGGCGGACACGGATACGCCCGTTTTGACACCGTGATGGACCGAAACCGTACGTTGCGGTATTATCATAAGTTTACCAAATATAGAGAGAAAAGTAAAGAGAGCTGGGAGATCCTCCCAATTTGGCGAGAGATTGCCCTGTTGACGGCATGGCGGGCCGGGCCGGGATATGGCGGCACATCCATGTTACATGGAGCTTTCACGGATTTTTTGCATAGAAAATCCACTTTTTCTCTTGACAACCGCCCATACCGCTGATAAACTATTTAAGCCGCATTGAACAGGTACGGCGCGCCGGACAGAGGCGCGAGCACAACAAGGGGGACACCCCACCTGGGAGAGCGAGCCCGTAGTAAAGGAGTGAATCACATGAACGCAATCATCGTGACCGGCGGCAAGCAGTACAAGGTGGCGGAGGGCGACACCCTCTTCATCGAGAAGCTGGAGGCCGAGGCCGGGCAGACCGTCACCTTCGACCAGGTGCTGGCCATTCTGGATGGGGACAAGGCCACCTTCGGCGCCCCCACCGTGGAGGGTGCCTCTGTGGAGGCCACCGTCGTCAAGAACGGCAAGGGCAAGAAGATCCGCATCTTCAAGTACACCCCCAAGAAGGGCTACCGCAAGCGTCAGGGCCACCGTCAGCCCTACACCAAGGTGCAGATCGGCGCCATCAAGGCCTGATGACCACTGTCACATTTTTTACCGAGGGGAGCCGTATCACGGGCTTTGAGGTCAAGGGCCACAGCGGATACGCCCCCGAGGGAGAGGATATCGTCTGCGCCGCCGTCACCAGCGCCGTCCGGCTCGCCGAGTGCGCCGTCAACGACGTGCTGGGGCTGGAGGCCGCGGTCAAGGTCCGTGAGAAGGACGCCTCCCTCTCCCTGAAGCTCCCCGCCTCTCTGGGACAGACCAACGAGAGCACCTGCCAGACCCTTCTGGCCGCCCTGATGGTCCATTTCGTCCAGCTGGCGGAGGAGTACCCCGAAAATATTTCCGTTATGGAGGTGTAAGAGATGCTGAATATCGGTTTACAGTTTTTCGCCCACAAGAAGGGCGTTGGCTCCACCCGCAACGGTCGGGACTCTGAGTCCAAGCGGCTGGGCGTGAAGCGGGGCGACGGGCAGTTCGTGCTGGCCGGCAACGTGCTGGTCCGCCAGCGGGGCACCCACATCCACCCCGGCGTCAACGTGGGCAAGGGCAGTGACGACACCCTGTTCGCCATGAAGTCCGGCCGCGTGAAGTTCCACCGCCTGGGCAAGGACCGCAAGCAGGTCTCCATCATCGAGGAGTCCGCGCAGTAATTGATTTGCCGAAAAGCCGCGAACGGAGCACGTTTGCGGCTTTTTTATCCCAAAACAGGAGGAAGTGTCCCATGGAGTACCGGAAATTTCCCCAGGGTTATGTGATGCGCCTGGACCCGGGGGAGGAGATCGTGGAGCAACTCACCGCTCTGGCGGAGCGGGAGAATGTCCGGCTGGGCTGTGTCTCCGCCCTGGGGGCCGCCAACGACGTGACCATCGGCATTTTCAGCACCGGGGAGAAGCAGTACCACTCCCGGCACTATCAGGGGGACTTTGAGATCTCCGCCCTGGTAGGGAGCGTGACGCGGATGGAGGGGAAGCCCTATCTCCATCTCCACATCACCATCGGGAACCCGGTGACGGGAGAGGTCCACGCCGGACACCTGACCTCCTGCACCATCAGCGCCACCCTGGAGCTGTTTCTCCAGGTCTGGGACGGACAGGTGGACCGGCAGTTCAGCGACCAGGTGGGGCTGAACCTGTTCCGGTTCTCCTGACGAAATTCTGAAACAAGAGGAGGCGATTTCTATGGCGGCGCCCTTTGTGGATACCGCCCGGATCACCGTCCGCTCCGGCGACGGTGGGAACGGGGTGGTGTCCTTTCACCGGGAGAAGTATGTGGCCGCCGGCGGCCCCGACGGCGGGGACGGCGGCCGCGGCGGGAACATCGTGGTGGAGATCAACGACCATATGTCCACCCTGATGGATTTCCGCTATAAGCGCAAATATGTGGCGGGGAACGGCTCTGACGGGGCGGGGAACCGGTGCACCGGAAGGGACGGGGAGGACCTGGTCATCCGGGTGCCCCGGGGCACCGTCATCCGGGACGCCGAGACCGGCGAGATCATCAAGGATATGTCCGACCCGGAGCCCTTCATCCTGTGCCGGGGTGGCCGGGGCGGCTGGGGCAATAAGCACTTCGCCACCCCCACCCGGCAGGTGCCCCGGTTCGCCAAGGCGGGCCTGCCCGGTCAGAGCCGGGATGTGGTGCTGGAGCTGAAGCTCCTGGCCGACGTGGGGCTGGTGGGCTTCCCCAATGTGGGCAAGTCCACCCTGCTCAGCGTGGTCAGCCGGGCCCAGCCCAAGATCGCCAACTACCACTTCACCACTCTCTTCCCCAATCTGGGGGTGGTCTATGTGGAGGAGGGGGTGTCCTTTGTCATGGCGGACATCCCGGGGATCATCGAGGGGGCCTCCGAGGGGGCCGGACTGGGACACGACTTCCTGCGGCACATCGACCGTTGCCGCCTGCTCATCCACGTGGTGGACGTGTCCGGCTCGGAGGGCCGGGACCCGGTGGCCGACTTTGAGACCATCAACCAGGAGCTCCGGGAGTACTCCCCCGAGCTGGCCTCCCGGAAGATGCTGGTGGCCGCCAACAAGGTGGACATCATGGAGGACCCCTCCCTGCTGGAGCGGCTCCGGGCCCACGTGGAGGGGCTGGGGCTGGAGCTGTTTGAGATCTCCGCCGCCGCCCACCAGGGCACCCGGGAGCTGGTGAAGCGGGCCGCTCAGGAGCTGGCCCAGCTCCCCCCCGTGGCGGTGTACGAGCCCACCTATGTGGAGCGCCCGCCGGAGGTGGACACCACCGGCGAGGTGGACATCCAGGAGTTCGACGGCACCTGGGTGGTGGACGCCCCCTGGCTCCAGCGGCTCATCGCCAACGTCAACTTCTCCGACTACGAGTCCCGCAACTGGTTCGACAAGATGCTCCGGCAGTCCGGCCTGTTCGACAAGCTGGAGGCCATGGGCATCCGGGACGGGGACATCGTGTCCATGTACGACCTGGAATTTGAGTACCAGCGGTGAGAGGGGAGCGCAGATCGCCCCTCTTGGCCGTCTGCACAGCGGGGGCGCCCGGCCGGGCGCCCCCGCTGTGTTTGTATCGAAGGGAGATAAGCGGCCCGATGGGGGCGGAAATACCGGCGAATGTGCCCTTGACAAACGGCCGGTAGCTGAATAAAATAAATGCCGAACCGTGGCACAATCGAACACAGGGGCGCTGGGAGCCGTGTTCCCGGCTGAGATGCAGAGGCAGACAGGTTGCCTCCGGTCCCTTGAACCTGATCCGGGTAATGCCGGCGTAGGAAGTGAAGAAGAGATCTGTCGTCGTCTCCTCTCAGACCGCACTACACCCGTCCGGATGTACTGCGGTATCTTACTTTTCGGAGGAAATGACTATGCAGATTCGATCCAAACAGGTACAGATGCTGTGCGAGGCGGGCATCATGGTGGCCCTGGCCCTGGTGCTGGGCATGCTCAAGCTCTATGAGTTCCCTCAGGGGGGCTCCATCTCCCTGGAGATGTTGCCCCTGTTCGTGTTCTGTATCCGCTGGGGCTTTGGGTATGGGCTGATCGCCTGTACCGCCTTCGGCGTGCTCCAGGTCTTTGTCCAGGGCGCTGTGAGCTATGGCTGGGTGTCCATCCTGCTGGACTACATCGTGGCCTTCATGCCCCTGTGCCTGTGCGGGCTGGGCAGGGGCAAGCCGGGCGGCGTCTTCTGGGGGAGCGCCCTGGGGGCCCTGGCCCGGTTCCTGGTCCACTTCATCAGCGGTATCACCGTCTACCGCATCGTGGCGCCCACCGAGCTGTTGGGCACCACCTTTGACAACCCCTATCTCTACTCCGCCGTGTACAACGGCAGTTATATCCTGGTCGACCTGATCCTCTGCCTGGTGATCTTTGGGGCCTCCTACGGGGCGCTGAAGAAGTATTACACAGCCCAGGATCTGACCTGAGACGGCCCCCCGGGGGCTGGGAAGAAAGGAGGCCCCCATGGGGAAATTTGACGGCCTGCTTCTGGTCAGTGACTTTGACGACACCCTGTATGACGACTACCACCGGGTGCCCGAGCGGAACCTCCGGGCGCTGGACTACTTCCGGAGCCAGGGCGGGCGCTTTACCATCGCCACCGGCCGGGCCCACCGCACCTTTGCCCCCCATGTCCATCTGGTGCCCATCGACGCGCCGGTGGTGCTGTCCAACGGTTCCGCCCTGTACGACTTTCAGGGGGACACCATGCTGGTCCAGACCTTTCTCCCGCCCGAGGCGCCCGCCCACTTCGCCGCCCTGCTGGCGGAGTTCCCCTCCCTGGCCATGGAGGCCTACCACGGGGAGGACATCTATGTCTGGAACCCCAACGCCGTGACCGACGGCCACATGGCCAAGGTGGGCACCGGCTATACCCTGTGCCCTCTGGGGGAGATGCCCACCCCCTGGACCAAGGCGATCTTTCAACAGCAACACGACGTCCTGCTCCGGGTCCAGCGCCGGATCCTGGACAGCTGGCCGGAGGAGTACGAGGCCATCTTCTCCAACGCCTACTACCTGGAGATCACCCGCAAGGGGAGCACCAAGGGGGGGATGGTGGACAAGCTGGTGGACTATCTGGGGGCGGACCCGGGGAAGCTCTACTGCGTGGGGGACAACCAGAACGACATCCCCATGCTGGAGCGGTCGGTGATCCCCTTTGCCCCGGCCAACTGCGCCCAGGAAGTGAAGGACTGGGGCGCCCGGGTGCTGTGCCACTGCAACGACGGGGTCATCGGCGACATCGTGGAGATCCTGGACCGGGCATACCAATAAAAAAAGACGGGGCGCTCCGATGGCTTGCCATCGGAGCGCCCCGTCCCGTTGGCGGGGGAGGACCTACTCCTCCGCCACCTCCAGACGCAGGACGTCCGGGCGGGCGTAGTGGCCGCAGGGGTCGAACTCCATGCGGCTGGCCGGGACCTGCTCCATGTCCAGCTCGGCGTACAGGATGCCCTCCCGGTCCCAGAGGGGCTCTGTGACATAGTGGCCGTAGGGGTCCACCACACAGCTCCCGCCCCGGCACACCACCTCCGGCAGGGCGGCGATCTCCTGGGGGCAGTGGAGGTCCCTGGGGTAGCAGTCCCGGGTGAAGTACATATTGCAGTTGACGAAGAAGCACCGGCCCTCCAGGGCGATGTGCCGGATGGTGGCCTGCCACTCCGGGTTGTCGTTGGTGTTGGGGGAGAGGTAGAGGGTGACGCCCCTCTGGTAGAGGGCGACCCGGGCCAGAGGCATATAGCTCTCCCAGCAGATCAGGCTGGCCATGGGGCCCCAGGGGGTGTCACAGACGGGGAAGTAGTCCCGGTTGGCGTCCCCCCAGACCAGGCGCTCCGCCCCGGTGGGCTTGAGCTTCCGGTGGACGCAGTCCAGCCTGCCCTCCGGGGAGAAGATCAGGTTGGTGTTGTAGAGGGTGGCGGTGAAGGCGTCCCGCTCGGAGACGCCGATGCTCACATAGACGCCCAGCTCCCCCGCCACGGCGGCCAGGGCCGCCGTCTCCTCGCCGGGGACCAGGATGGAGTTGTCGTAGTAGCGCTTCCAGTCCTGGCGGCCCGCCTCGCTCCGGGCGCCCACCGTGAAGCCGAAGGTCATCCCATAGGGGTAGCCGGGGATATACAGCTCCGGGAGGACCACCAGCTCGGCCCCGTGCCCGGCGGCGGTGCGGATGAGGTCAATGGCCTTCTGGGTGCTGAGGGCCCGGTCAAAGAGGACGGGGGCCGCCTGGACCACGGCGATCTTACAGGGGGACGAGAGCTCTCTCATGGTGGTACCTCCTTGTACAGCTGGTAAAATAGTGGGGATGTAGATATATATACCATCGGCGGCGCTCCGGTGTCAAGGTAGCCCGTAGCGGAGGCGGGCGACTGTTTCTGTGACGTGGGCAGAGGAGAGGGGAACTGTCCGCCACGGGAATTTTTATGGAAATTGTAATAATTATCTTAAAATTGTGATTGACAATGTGGCAGATGTGATGTATGGTTACCTTACGAGGCGCTACAGGCAGAATGGGACAGAGGGAGGAGCCGGCGGAGCAGTCCCAAATTTTTTTCCTCCCATATATAATGATATATAACATTCTAATAGGAAAGATGAGGTATGATGCGATGGTCATTGATATGCACGTCCACCCGGCGCTCTACGGGGAGATCTGCGGCGACAAGGAGCGGGTGCGGTTGCGCTGTGACGAGATGGGCTACCACCTCATGAGCCCCTCCCCCCTGGAGGTGCTGGACAAGCAGAACGCCTACGCCGGGATCGACAAGATGGTGCTCCTACCCCTGGACCACTCCACCCGGTGCGATGGGCAGGTGGTGATCACCAACGAGGAGATCCGGACGCTGGTGGATCTGCGGCCGGAGATGCTGATCGGCTTTGCCAGCGTGGACCCCCACCGGAGCGACGCGCTGGAGGTGCTGGACCGGGCCTTTGGGGAGCTGGGGCTGATGGGGCTGAAACTGAACCCCGCCAAACAGCGCTTCTATCCGGACGACCGGATGATGTGGCCCATCTACGAGAAGTGCCTGGAGTACGGAAGGCCCATCCTCTTCCACGCGGGGCTGTCCTGGGAGCCGCAGACCCTGTGCAAATACTCCCACCCCCTCCGGTTCGAGGAGGTGGCGCTGGAGTTCCCCGCCCTCCGGATCTGCCTGGCCCACTTCGGCTGGCCCTGGGTCCAGGAGACGGCCATGCTGATGATCAAGTACCCCAACGTCTATACGGACACGGCCATGATGTACATGGACAGCGCCGAGCAGTTCATGGAGAAGGTATTCCGCCAGGATATGGGGGAGTACTGGCTGGACCACAATTTCCCGGATCAGGTGATGTTCGGCTCCAACGCTCCCCGGTTCCGCCCGGTGCGGATCAAGCGGGGGCTGGACAGCCTGAAGATGCGGGAGGACACCAGGCGGAAGGTCATGGGAGAAAACGCGCTTCGATTCCTGGGGATGGAGGGGAAATAGATGAATGTAGTGTTGCAGACAAGGACGGTTTGCGCCGATCAGGAGGTGCAACTGATCAAGATCACCCAGGAGGTCAAGACGGCCGTGGAGGAGAGCGGGGTGCAGAACGGCGTGGTGTTTGTCATCAGCGCCCACACCACCGCCGGGATCACCATGAACGAGGGCCTGCCCTGTGTGGAGAAGGACCTGGTGGACAAGCTGGAGGGGCTGGTCCCCACCCGGGACGTGTACGCCCACGCCCACTTCCTCCCCTCCTACGGGGCCACCGGCGGCAATTCGCCGGGGCACATCAAATCCATGCTGGTGGGCAACCACTGCGTCCTCCCGGTGCAGGGGGGAAAGGTGGTCCTGGGCCACGCGCAGGACATCTATTTCGCGGAATTTGACGGGATCAAAAACCGAAAGTACTATATCGAGATCATGGGCGAGTAGAGAGGAGGAGGTACCATTGAAGGTAGTGGCGGTAGGGGACAACTGCGTGGATGTCTATTACACCATGAACCGGTTTTACCCCACGGGAAACGCGGTGGATTTTGCCATCAATCTGAAAAAGCTGGGGCAGGACGTCTCCCTGGTGTCCATCCAGGGCAATGACGTGTTCGGCGTGGCGGTGGCGAATGTCCTGGACCGGTACGGCGTCGACCGGACGCACTTCTATCCGGGACAGCGGCAGACGGCGACGGCCCAGATGAATCTCGTCAACGGCGACCGGGTCCACGAGAAGTTCAACGGGAACGTCCTGGAGGATTTCACCCTGGACAGGGAGCGGATGGACTATGTCAAGGGCTTTGATCTGATCTACTCTGAGAAGTGGTCCCGGATCGGGCGGTACCTCCCGGAGCTCCGGACGGACCACAATATCCTGATCCACGACTTCTCCAAGCGGCTGGACGACCCCACCAACGAGGGCATCCTCCCCTATCTGGACTACGCCTTCTTCTCCTACGAGAAGCTGGACGACCAGATCCGGGACTTCCTGAAGAGGACCCAGGCCAAGACGGGCCGGACGGTGATCGCCATGCTGGGGGAGGACGGGAGCCTCGCCTATGACGGGACGGACTGGCACCGGGAGGTGGCGGACCGGGTGGAGGTGGTCAACACGGTGGGGGCCGGCGACTCCTATGTGGCGGGCTTTGCCAAGGGCCTGTGCGAGGGAAAGAGCCTGGACGAGTGTATGCACCTGGGCAAGACGACGGCGACCCAGATCATCCAGATGTTCGATCCCTATTGATCTGCCGGGAGAGTAGCGGAGAGAAGGGGGAGCCGGCGATGGAAGATGGCCGGGACCGGCTTCGCCCCACATACGGGAAAAGGAGGCGCCCTGTGAGTCAGATCAGAATGGAGCAGATATCCGCCATGAATATCTCGTTCCAGTTTTATTCCCTGGAGTATTTTTTGGAGTCGGTGGCCAGGATCGGGTTTCAGAGCGTGGATCTCTGGACCGGATATCCCCACATGCTGTTGGACCAGGACTACGCGGCCCAGTGCCGGGAGATCCGGCAGAGGTGCGACGATCTGGGCCTTGCGGTGAGCAATGTGACGCCCAAGGTGATTGGCTGGCCGCTGAATATCGCGGACGAGAGTCCGAAGATCAGAGAGCGGGCCATGGACTATCTCAAGCGGGCGGTGGATGCATCGGAGATCCTGGGGGCGCCCTCCCTCCAATTGACTCCAGGTACCGGTCTGTACGACCGGCCGCGGGAGGCGGCCTGGGAGCGCGCCCGGGAGTCCCTGCGTCGCCTGGCGGACTTTGCCGGCGGAGCGGGAAAGTATCTGGCGCTGGAGGCGATTCAGATCGTGGAGTCCAACCTGGTCAACAACCGGGAGGACCTGGTCCGGATGCTGGAGGAGGTGGACTCCCCGGTTCTGGGCGCGGTGGTGGACACCACCCACATGGCCAAAAACGGGGAGAGCCTGGATGAGTATCTGGAGACCCTGGGAGACCGGGTCAGGCGCATCCATCTGAATGAGACCGACCAACTGCCGTGGGGGGAGGGGAAGGCCCCGCTCCAGGTCTATCTGAACCACCTGAATCAGGCGGAGTATCAGGGGCCCATCACGGTGGAGATCTGTTCCAAGCCGCACTATTTGAAGCCTTACGCGGCTATGAAGAACAGCTATGATTATTTGAAAGACGCGCTGGCGCGTCAATAATAGAGAGGAGGACAAGTATGGCAACGATTCGAAGGGAACAGCTTGCGGGAATGGGGATGCACTACAAGTACCGCACGCTGGAGTATTTCCTGCAGGCGCAGAAGGAGCTGGGCCTGAAGAGCATCGAGGTGTGGTGCGCCCGCCCCCACTTCCTGCTGGACGACTACGACTATGACGATCCCAAGGCCTTTCGGGAGAAGGTGGAGTCCTACGGTCTGACCATTGGCGTCTTCTCCCCGGAGTGCACGGTGTACAACTACAACCTGTGCGCCTGGGAGGAGACGGCGGCCCGCCACTCCATGGGCTACTTTGAAAACGGGATCCGGGCGGCGGCGGGGACCGGCGCCAAGCTGATGGTGGTCAACTGTTGCGGCGGAGCCCGGGACGAGGAGCCCGAGCGGGTCTTCGACCGGGCGGTCTCCCGGCTGAAGGCGCTGGCCAAGACGGCCGCGGACCAGGGGGTGACCCTGGCGGTGGAGACGGTCCGCCCGGACGACTCCCATGTGTTCAACACCCTCCCCGAGCTGGTCAGGCTCCTGGACGCGGTGGGCGAGGACAGCGTGCAGGCCAGCGTGGACCTGACCGCGGCCGGGATGGCCGGAGAGTCGCTGAAGGACTGGTTCGAGACGCTGGGCAAGCGGTTGCGCCACATCCGCTTTGTGGACGGCCGCCCCCAGGGGCGGCTGGCCTGGGGGGACGGACTGCGCCCCCTGGAGGACCATGTGGAGTGGATCAATCAGTACGGCTATCAGGGGTATTTGAGCCTGGCGCTCAATGACGCGCGCTATTTTGACGATCCCAGGGAGGCGGACCGGAAAAATATGGCGGCGCTGGCCCCGTTTATCCAGTGAGAGGGGAGGAAGGCACAATGAAATTGGTCAGTTTTGATCGCCTGTCTGTTTTGAATCTGCACTACTATCAGTTCAGTCTGGAGTATTTCCTGGACTGCATGGTGGAGCTTGGCATCAAAAATGTGGAGCTCCTGGGCGGGCACCAGGGGCTGTGGCTGGATCCCAAGGAGCACCAGGACCCGGAGCCGGTCCGCCGGATGCTCCAGGAGCGCGGCCTGAAGTGCCCCGTCTTCACCCCCCAGAACTGCCGCTTCGGCTATCAGTTCGGCGTGAAGGAGCCCAAACTGCGGGAGAAGACCTTCGGCTTTTACGCCAACGGCATCCGCCTGGCGGCGGCGCTGGGCGCCACCTATATGGAGGCCAACTCCGGCTGGGGCTATTGGGACGAGCCGGTGGAGGACGGGATCAAGCGCACCATCGAGATGCACCAGCGGCTGGCCGAGGTGGCCGCCGAGAACCACATCACCATCGTGGCCGAGTCCCTGCGCCCCCAGGAGTCCAGGATCGGTTGCCGGCTGGAGCAGATGAAGCAGATCTTCGACGGGGTCAACCACCCCAACTTCAAGGTGATGATCGACCTGACCGCCATGTCGGTGGCCGGGGAGAGCATCCAGGACTGGTTCGACGTGTTTGGGAAGGAGAACATCGCCCACGCCCACTTCCAGGACTGCAACCCCTATGGGCACTACATCTGGGGCGAGGGGACCCGGAACCTGCAAAAGGATCTGGAGGTTATGATCCGGAACGGCTATGAGGGGTACTACACCCAGGAGCTGACCGACCCCGCCTACTACTTCGACCCCTTCCGCTACGACAAGCGGAACGTGCAGAATCTGCGCATGTATATGCAGTAAAAATAGCCGTGCCGGCCCGAGCCGGACCGCCACAGACGCCGCCGCCCGCCTGCCGGGCGGCGGCGTCCTTCTTTGGAGGGCGGCGATTTTGGAAATATTCCCTTGAACCATTTGAGCAATGCCCCGCGGTCTGGTATAATAGTCCCATACCACGGGCCGGCGGCCGGTATGCCGCGGCCCGGACCCCAGGGAAAGGACGGTGCCCCCATGACGGGAAAAGCGCAGTATACGGTGGTCGTCGCGGACGACGAGGATGAGCTCCGGGAGGCGGTCTGTACCATGACGCCCTGGCAGGAGTTCGGCTTCCGCCTGGTGGGGAGCGCCAGCAACGGCCTGGACGCCCTGCAACTGGTGGAGAAGCACCAGCCCGATCTGCTCCTGACGGATATCCGGATGCCCTTTATCTCCGGGATCGAGCTGGCCCGCCAGGTGCGGGAGATCCGCCCCGCCACCAATATCGCCTTTTTGAGCGGCTATGACGATTTTCAATACGCCAAACAGGCCATCCAGTACAACATCATCAGCTATATGCTCAAGCCGCTGACCGTGGAGGGGCTGGCGGCGGAGCTCAAGATGATCCGGGAGAAGATCGACACCCAGTTTGCCCAGTTCCGCCAGACCCCCGCCGGGGGCGGCGAGCTGGACCAGCGGGCCGCCCTGCTGATGCCGCTGGTGCTGGACGACTACGCCGACCCGGAGGAGGCGGCGCGGGCGGAGGACTACGCCCGCCAGTGCGGCCTGTTGCGGGACCCGGACGACCGGCCGTGCTACACGGTGATGGTCACCACCCTGCGGAACGGGGTGGGGACCAACTGCACGACCCCCGCCTTTGTGGCCTCCGTCAACCGGCTGGCCTCCAAATATCTCCGCAGTGTCAGCTTCTACACCTCCGGAAAGGTGGTCTCGGTCCTGCTGGGCAACCCGTCGGACTTCACGGAGTACCTGCACATCCTGGCCGACGAGATCCCCCAGATGGCGGACCGGGTGCTGGGGAGCGAGTGTCACATCGGCGTCAGCCGTATGGTGAACAGCCTGGCCACCCTGCACGGGGCCTACCGGGAGGCGATGGACGCCCTGCGGCAGGGGGAGATGTCAGAGGGCGGGGCGCACTTCATCTGGGACCTGGCCCCCTCGGTCAAGGGCGGGCCCCTGCTGTGCCGCCGGGCCCTGGACACCCTGGGACAGCTCTACATGGACCCCGATCTGTCCCTGGTGTCCCTGAGCGAGAAGCTGGACGTCAGCCCCAACTACCTGAGCGCCTGCATCAAGAAATATACCGGCGAGACCTTTATGAACATCCTCATCCGCAAGCGGATGGAGGTGGCCAGAGAGCTTCTGGCCACCTCCGGACAGAAGATCCAGGACATCTCCCAGCGGTGCGGCTACACCGACCAGCACTATTTCAGCTACTGCTTCAAAAAATACTGCGGCGAGTCCCCCAACGCCATGCGCCGGCGGCTGGAGGCGGAGAGGGCGGGTGAGACCGGATGAGGGACAAGTCCGCCCCCAGAGGGCCCCGCACCACCGCCATCCTGGTGGCCATGGTGGTGGGGGTGGTGGCCATTATCCTGTGCAGTTGCATCGCCCTGTTCCTGCACCGCTACCGGGTGGCCATGGTGCAGAGCGCCCGGACCAGCACCGCCCAGGCCGTGGCCCAGGTGTCCAACACGGTGGGGAGCTATCTGGAGGACATCCACCAGGCCATGGAGCTGGTGGTGGCCTCCATGTGGGAGGAGGACGACCAGGATATGCTCCTGCGGGCCTTTCTGACCTTCCGGCCCGACGCGGTGGCCGTCACCAGCTACTCGGAGAGCGGCCTGCTACTGGACTGCTGGTCCCCCGGGCGGGAGCCCCGGGAGGACATCCTGGTGAACCTCTCCTTTGATCTGGTCACCGCCCAGGCCACCGGCGGCCCCTATCTCACCGCCCCCCACGTGGAGAGCATCTTCGAGGGGTACTACCCCTGGGTGGTCACCGTCACCGCCCCCCTGGAGCCGGGGGGAGAGGCGGCCTGGGTGTCCCTGGACCTGAGCTTTGCCGGGATCTCCGGCTACATCAACAACGTGGGCATCGGCCAGCGGGGCTACTGCTTTCTCATGGACCAGAGCGGGGCCATCGTCTACCACCCCCAACAGCGGCTCCTGTACGCGGGGCTCAAGTCGGAGGACACCGCCTCTCTGGCTACCCTGGCTGACGGGACCTACGACGACGACACGGTGATCTACTCCCTGTCCACGGTGGAGGGGAGCGGCTGGCGGGTGGTGGGCGTCAGCTATGTGGACGAGCTGGTCAACCAGAACGTCCGGGAGATGATCCGGCTGTCCGGGGTGATGGCCCTGGTCATCCTGGCCGCCGCCCTGTTCACCAGCTGGCTGTTGTCCCACCTGCTGGGCCGCCCCCTGCGGGGGCTGGCCTCCGCCATGGAGCGCTTCGAGTCGGACGCCGACCACTTCACCTATCAGCCGGTGGGGGGGACCCGGGAGGTGCGGGAGCTGTCCGACTCCTTCGGCCACATGGTGGTGCGCATCCAGCAACTCATGTCCACCGTGCGGCAGGAGGAGGTCAACCTGCGCAAGACCGAGCTGAAGGCTCTCCAGGCCCAGATCAACCCCCACTTCCTGTACAACACCCTGGACTCCATCGCCTGGATGTGCGAGCGCGGCCGGAACACCGACGCGGTGAACATGGTCCACGCCCTGGCCCGGCTGTTCCGCATCAGCATCAGCCGGGGCAACGAGCTCATCCCCATCGCCAAGGAGCTGGAGCACGCGGAGAGCTATCTCCAGATCCAGAAGTACCGCTATAAGAACCAGTTCACCTACACCTTTGAGGTGGACCCGGCCTGTCTGGAGTACTACTGCAACAAGATCACCCTCCAGCCCATCATCGAGAACGCCATCAACCACGGCCTGGACCTGATGGTGGACGAGGGGCAGATCACCGTCCAGGTGTGCCAGGAGGGGGAGGACATCCTCTTCCGGGTCCGGGACAACGGGGTGGGCATGAGCCGCGAGCAGGTGGACGCCATCCTGCACCACAGCCCCGGCGACCGCACGGGCATCGGCATCAAAAATGTGGACGACCGGCTGAAGATCTACTTTGGAAAGGAATACGGCCTGCGGATCACCAGCGAGCTGGATGTGGGCACCTGCGTGGAGATCCGGATGCCCAAGATAGGGGAGGGCGACTATGAGACGAAATAGACTGCTTGCCCTGGCCCTGGGGCTTGTTCTGACCCTGACCTGCCTGTCCGCCTGCGGGACAGAGCAGGAGGCCGGCCAGCGGCACCGGGTGGCCCTGGTGGCCAAGTCCACCCAGACCGAGTTCTGGCTGTCCGTCTTTGCCGGGGCCCAGGCCGCCGCCGCCGAGTACAACATGGAGCTGACCACCATGGGTCCGGAGACCGAGGAGGACTATGAGACCCAGAACCGGATGATCGCCGAGGTGGTGGAGTCGGGGGCGGAGGCCCTGGTCTTCTCCGCCATCGACTTCACCCGGAACGCCGCCGCAGTGGACGCCGCCGGCCAGGCGGGGGTGAAGGTCGTGTCCATCGACAGCGGGGTGGACTCCGACCAGGTGGGCACCTACATCGGCACCGACAACTACGCCGCCGGCCGCATGGCCGCCCAGGCCGCCCTGGAGGGGGTGGAGGGGGAGCTGGTGGTGGGGCTGGTCAACTACGACGAGAGCACCGCCAACGGCCAGGAGCGGGAGCGGGGGGTCCGGGACGCCCTGGCCGAGAGCGGCCGGGCCCGGGTGGCCGCCTCGGTGACCACCCTGGTGGAGGCGGAGCGGGCCCGGGCGGACACCGCGGACCTGTTGCGGAACAACCCGGAGATCAACGTGGTGATCGCCTTCAACGAGCCCACCAGTGTGGGGGCCGCCCAGGCGGTGGCCGGGTTGCGACTGGCCGACGCGGTCTTTCTGGTGGGCTTCGACTCCAACGTGGCCACCATCGACGGCCTTCAGGAGGGCTATGTGGACGCCCTCATCGTCCAGAACCCCTATGCCATGGGCTATCTGGGGGTGGAGAGCGCCTACCGGCTCCTCTCCGGCCAGGGGGGCGCCCTGGAGACCACGGTGGACACCTCCACCCAGATCGTCAACCGGGGCAACCTGTTCTCCCTGGACAGCCAGAAGGCCCTCTTTGCCTTCGAGTGACAGACGTGTTAGTCATTGTGCATAAAAAAGAGGGAAGATTTTCTACGAAAACCCCAGAAAGGATGAAAAATTACCCTGGTTTCGGTGCTTTTTCCCCTTGTTTTTTCCCCTGTTTTCTTTTACCATGGGATTGCAAAGGGAGTGGGACAGCCCCTCCCGATGTAACATATTGAAAAGGAGAATGATCATGAAAAAAGCTCTTGCACTTGCTCTGGCCACTGTCATGATGCTCGGCCTGGTCGCCTGTGGCGGCGGGGACGAGTCCACCTCCCAGTCCGGCAACACCTCCGGAAGCCAGGGTGACACCAGCACCGCCACCGTGGCCAACAAGGACAAGCCCCTGGTGTGGTTCAACCGTCAGCCCTCCAACAGCTCCACCGGCGAGCTGGACATGGAGGCCCTGACCTTCAACGACGACACCTACTATGTGGGCTTTGACGCCAACCAGGGCGCCGAGCTCCAGGGCCAGATGATCCTGGACTACATCACCTCCAGCATCCAGGCCAGCATCGATGCCGGTGAGGAGATCACCATCGACCGCAACAACGACGGCATCATCGGCTATGTGCTGGCCATCGGCGACATCGGCCACAACGACTCCATCGCCCGTACCCGCGGCGTCCGCTCCGCTCTGGGCACCGGTGTCGAGGTGGACGGCGCCATCAACTCCGACCCCATCGGCACCAACACCGACGGCACCTCCACCATCGTGAAGGATGGCGAGATCACCGTCAACGGCACCACCTACATCGTCCGTGAGCTGGCCTCCCAGGAGATGAAGAACTCCGCCGGCGCCACTTGGGACGCGGGCACCGCCGGCAACGCCATCAACACCTGGTCCGCCTCCTTCGGCGATCAGATCGATGTCATCGCCTCCAACAACGACGGCATGGGCATGGCCATGTTCACCGGCTGGTCCCAGGCCAACGGCGTGCCCACCTTCGGCTATGACGCCAACTCCGACGCCGTGGCCGCCATCGCCGACGGTTACGGCGGCACCATCAGCCAGCACGCCGACGTGCAGGCCTACCTGACCCTGCGCGTGCTGCGCAACGCCCTGGACGGCGTGGATGTGGACACCGGCATCGGCACCGCCGACGACGCGGGCAACGTGCTCAGCGAGGACGTGTACAAGTACGTGGATGAGGAGCGCTCCTACTACGCCCTGAACGTGGCCGTCACCGCGGAGAACTATGAGGACTTCCTGGACTCCACCGTGACCTACGCCCCCGTGTCCTACCAGCTGGACGCCGAGACTCACCCCACCAAGAACGTGTGGCTGAACATCTACAACGCCGCCGACAACTTCCTGGGCTCCACCTATCAGCCCCTGCTGCAGAAGTATGACGACCTGCTGAACCTGAAGGTCGAGTACATCGGCGGCGACGGCCAGACCGAGGGCAACATCACCAACCGTCTGAGCAACCCCGACGCCTATGACGCCTTCGCCATCAACATGGTGAAGACCGACAACGCCGCCTCCTACACCACCCTGCTGGGCTAAGCGCTGTAGGTCCGCGGCAGGAATTGAAACTGTGTACGCGGAAGCGAACCGAATTGCTATCAGGGAGAGAGGCCTCTCCCTGATAGCAATTTATAAAAAATCCGGCAGGAGCGCGGCAGAAAAACCGCCGCCGATCTGCTGATAACGGGAGTAACGAGAATGGCAGACGCGAAAGACGATATCGTCCTGTCGATCCGCGGTATGTGCAAGTCTTTCGGCCGAAACCGGGTGCTTGACCACATCAACCTGGACGTAAAACGCGGGACGGTCATGGGGCTTATGGGCGAAAACGGCGCCGGTAAGTCCACCATGATGAAGTGCCTGTTCGGCACCTACCAAAAGGATGAGGGAAAAATCTATTTGAACGGCAAGGAGATCAGCTTCTCCGGTCCCAAGGACGCGCTGGAGAACGGGATCGCCATGGTCCACCAGGAGCTGAACCAGTGCCTGGAGCGGAACGTGACCGACAACCTGTTCCTGGGGCGCTACCCCACCAACTCCATGGGAGTGGTGGACGAGACCGGCATGAAGAAGAAGGCCTCCGAGCTGTTCCGAAAGCTGGGCATGACGGTCAACCTGAACCAGCCCATGCGGAACATGTCTGTCTCTCAGCGGCAGATGTGTGAGATCGCCAAGGCGATCTCCTACAACTCTCAGGTCATCGTCCTGGACGAGCCCACCTCCTCGCTGACCGTGCAGGAGGTAGACAAGCTCTTCGAGATGATGCGGATGCTGAAGGAACAGGGCATCGCCCTGATCTACATCTCCCACAAGATGGATGAGATCTTCGAGATCTGCGACGAGATCTCGGTGCTCCGGGACGGCAACCTGGTCATGACCAAGGCCGCGAAGGACACCAATATGAACGAGCTGATCACCGCCATGGTGGGCCGCTCCCTGGAGAGCCGGTTCCCGCCGGTGGACAACGTCCCCGGAGAGCCCATCCTGTCCATCCAGCACCTGTCCACCAAGTATGCCCCCTATCTCCAGGACATCACCTTCGACGTGAGGGAGGGGGAGATCTTCGGGCTGTACGGCCTGGTGGGCGCCGGGCGTACCGAGTTGCTGGAGACCATCTTCGGGGTCCGTACCCGGGCGGCGGGCCGGGTCTATTTCAAAAACCGCCTGATGAACTTCAACGACGCCAAGGAGGCCATCGAGCACGGCTTTGCCCTGATCACCGAGGAGCGCAAGGCCAACGGACTGTTCCTCAAGTGTGACCTGACCTTCAACACCACCATCGCCAACCTGGAGCAGTACAAATCCGGCATCGCCCTGTCCGACCAGAAGATGGTGAAGGCCACCAACAAGGAGATCAAGATCATGCACACCAAGTGCATGGGGCCGGACGACATGATCACCAGCCTGTCCGGCGGCAACCAGCAGAAGGTGATCTTCGGCAAGTGGCTGGAGCGGGAGCCCCAGGTGTTCATGATGGACGAGCCCACCCGAGGCATCGACGTGGGCGCCAAGTATGAGATCTATGAGCTGATCATCCAGATGGCCAAGCAGGGCAAGACCATCATCGTGGTCTCCTCTGAGATGCCCGAGATCCTGGGCATCACCAACCGGATCGGTGTCATGTCCAACGGCCATCTGTCCGGCATTGTCAATACCAAGGAAACCAACCAGGAAGAGCTATTGCGACTGAGTGCAAAATACCTATAAACGGGAGATATTGCATATGGCAGAGAATACGAAAATCCTCACGGCTGAACAGGAGAGTCAGCTGAGAGCGCCCATCGACGAGTATGTGGGCGCCATCCAGGAGAAGATCAACGCCCTCCGGGCAGACGGCACCGACAAGGTCATCGACCTGCACAACAGCATCGACGGCCTGAAGCGGGACAAGATCTACACCCAGGAGGAGAAGGCCGCCAAGCTGGCCCAGTACCAGAAGGAGCTGGAGCAGGCCAAGGCGGTGGAGGCCAAGAACAAGGACGAGATCGCCAAGCTCATCGCCGACGCGGAGGGCTATCTGAACGGCCACTTTGGCGAGTACTACACCGCCGTGGCCGAGAGCTGTAAGGAGGAGAAGGTCGTCGCCCAGGCCAAGTACCAGGAGGCGGTGGCCCAGCTCGAGAAGGAGCACCAGGAGACCCTGTCCAAGCTCACCGACGTCGGCGAGATCAAGGACGAGAAGTACGTCCAGAAGAACCGCCTGTTCGACGCCAAGCTCCAGCTGGACCGGGACCTCCAGGCCGTCAAGGACCGCCAGCACGCGGCCTTTGACCACAAGTACCACCTGATCGACCTGTTGCGCATGTCCAAGTTCACCTTCGGCGAGTCCATGGCCCAGCGGTGGGAGAACTACAAGTACACCTTCAACCGCCGGGACTTCCTCCTGCGCAACGGTCTGTACATCGCCATCATCATCATTTTCATTGCGCTGTGTATCGCCACCCCCATCCTCAAGGGCGGCACCCAGTTGCTGACCCTGAACAACATCCTGAACATCCTGTCCCAGGCATCCCCCCGTATGTTCCTGGCTCTGGGCGTGGCCGGGCTGATCCTGCTGGCCGGCACCGACCTGTCCATCGGCCGTATGGTGGGTATGGGCATGACGGCGGCCACCATCGTCATGCACAACGGCCCCAACACCGGCGGCGTGTTCGGCCATGTGTTTGACTTCTCCGGCCTGCCCGTTCTGGTCCGGGTGTTCCTGGCCCTGATCGTGTGTATCGTGCTGTGCACCGTGTTCACCACCATCGCCGGCTTCTTCACCGCCAAGTTCAAGATGCACCCCTTCATCTCCACCATGGCCACCATGCTGGTCATCTTCGGCCTGGTGACCTACTCCACCAAGGGCGTGTCCTTCGGCGGTATCGACGGTAGCATCAAGGGCATGATCACCCCCACCATCGGCAAGTTCCCCACCATCATCCTGTGGGCGGTGGCCGCGGTGATCGTGGTGTGGTTCATCTGGAACAAGACCACCTTCGGCAAGAACCTGTACGCCGTGGGCGGCAACCCCGAGGCGGCCTCTGTCTCCGGTATCTCGGTGTTCAAGGTCACCGTGGGCGCCTTCGTCCTGGCGGGCATCCTGTACGGCTTCGGCTCCTGGCTGGAGTGTATCCGCATGAGCGGGTCCGGCTCCGCCGCTTACGGCCAGGGCTGGGAGATGGACGCCATCGCGGCCTGCGTGGTGGGCGGCATCTCCTTCACCGGCGGTATCGGCAAGATCTCCGGCGTGGTCGTGGGCGTGTTTATCTTCACCGCCCTGACCTACTCCCTGACGGTGCTGGGCATTGACACCAACCTGCAGTTTGTGTTCTCCGGCGTCATCATTCTGGTGGCCGTCATGCTGGACTGCCTGAAGTACGTCCAGAAGAAGTAATTCCATCCATACCAAAAGCGGAGAGCCGCTGCGGAGCAGATCAGGAACGACCTCTGCTTTGCAGCGGCTCTCTTGGGAAAATAATCGGCCGGGGCGGAGAATACCCTGATAGGGGGCGGCGGGACAGACAGAGACGGAGCGTCCCCCGAGTGCCCCCCGGTGAGAGAATGTGAGGAGATCAACATGGAAAAACTGGGCGCTGTGCGCCAGCGGCTGGAGGCCGGCGGCCTGGACGGGGCCCTCTCCCGGCTGACGGGGGGGACCCCGGACCGGAAACGGGTGTCCCGGGTGCTGGACGGCTTCCAACAGACCTTCGGGGCGGGGGAGAACACCCCCGTCACCCTGTGCTCCGCCCCGGGCCGCACCGAGATCTGCGGCAACCACACCGACCACCAGCACGGCCGGGTGCTGGCCGCGGCGGTGAACGTGGACTTCCTGGCCTGCGCCGCCCCCAACGGGGGCGATACCATCCGCTTTCAGTCGGAGGGCTGGCCGCTGGTGGAGGTACGCCTGGACGGCAAGGGGCCCCGGGCCGAGGAGCGGGAGAGCACTGCCTCCCTGGTGCGGGGGATGGCGGAGCTGGCGGCCCGGCGGGGCCATCCGGTGAAGGGCTTTGACGCCTACGCCGTCTCCGATGTGCTCCCCGGCTCCGGCCTGTCCTCCTCGGCGGCCTGCGAGGTGCTGTTGGGGGTCATCGTGAACCACCTGTTCTGCCAGGACGCCTTTACCCCCGTGGAGATCGCCCAGATGGGTCAGGGGGCGGAGAACGTCTACTTCGGCAAGCCCAGCGGGCTGATGGACCAGACCGCCTCCTCGGTGGGGGGCGCGGTGGCCATCGACTTTGCCGACCCGGCCCGGCCTGTGGTCCGCTCGGTGGCGGTGGATCTGAACGCCCTGGGCTACGCCCTGTGCATCATCGACTCGGGGGCCAGCCACGCCGACCTCACCGATGAGTACGCCGCCGTCCCCCGGGAGATGGGGGCGGTGGCCGCCTTCTTCGGCAAGGAGGTCCTGCGGGAGGTGTCCCAGGAGCAGGTGCTGAGCCACCTGCCCGCCCTGCGGGAGCGGGCGGGGGACCGGGCGGTCCTCCGGGCCCTCCACTTCTTTGCTGACGACGCGCGGGCGGAGGAGGAGGCCGACGCCCTGGCCCGGGGGGATATGGACGCCTTCCTGGCCCTGGTGAAGGAGTCGGGCCGCTCCTCCTGGGAGTTTTTACAGAACATCACCCCCGCCGGGGCGGTGCGCGAGCAGGCCATGGCGGTGGCCCTGGCGGTGGCGGAGCGGGCCCTGAAGGGCCGGGGCGCCTGCCGGGTCCACGGGGGCGGCTTTGCCGGCACCATCCAGGCCTTCGTCCCCCTGGACAGTCTGGAGGCCTTCCGGGCCGAGACCGAGGGGGCCCTGGGAGCGGGAAGCTGTCACGTGCTGTCCATCCGCCCGGTGGGCGGAGCTGTTCTGTGCTGAAACCCCGAAGCGCCCGCCCGGCATGGGCATGGGCATCGGGAGACATTTTGAAAGGAGCGCATCAATATGGCGATTCTGGTATTGGGCGGAGCCGGGTATATCGGCTCCCACACGGTATATGAGCTCATCGACGCGGGGCGCGACGTGGTGGTGGCCGACAATCTGCAGACCGGCTTCCGGGCCGCGGTCCACCCCAAGGCGAGATTCTATCAGCTGGACATCCGGGACAAGGGGGCGCTGGACACCCTGTTCCAGGCCGAGCACATCGAGGGCGTGATCCACTTCGCCGCCTCCTCCCAGGTGGGGGAGTCCATGGTGGACCCGCTGAAGTACTATGACAACAACCTGTACGGCACCATGGTGCTGCTGAAGTCCATGGTGGAGCACGGGGTGGACAAGATCGTCTTCTCCTCCACCGCCGCCACCTACGGCGAGCCCGAGCGGGTGCCCATCCTGGAGAGCGACAAGACCGTCCCCACCAACTGCTACGGCAACACCAAGCTGTCCATGGAGCAGATGATGGGTTGGGTGTCCCAGGCCCACGGCCTGAAGTATGTGGCCCTCCGGTATTTCAATGCCTGTGGCGCCCACCCCTCCGGCAAGATCGGCGAGGCCCACAACCCGGAGACCCACCTGATCCCCATCATCCTCCAGGTGCCCCTGGGACAGCGGGAGGCGGTGTCCATCTTCGGGGACGACTACCCCACCACCGACGGCACCTGCATCCGGGACTATATCCATGTCACCGACCTGGCCCAGGCCCACATCCTGGCCCTGGACTACCTGCTGGGCGGCGGGGAGAACGACGTGTTCAACCTGGGCAACGGCGTGGGCTTCACCGTGAAAGAGGTGGTGGACGTGGCCCGGGAAGTCACCGGCCACCCCATCCCCGCCAAGGTCGCCCCCCGGCGGGCGGGGGACCCGGCCCAGCTCATCGCCTCCTCCCAGAAGGCCATCGACGTGCTGGGCTGGAAGCCCCGGTATGCCGACCTGCGCACCATCGTGGCCTCCGCCTGGGCCTGGCACAAGGACCACCCCCACGGGTTTGAGGAGGGCTGAGCATGGAGCGGGATGAAGCCATCTCCAAGCTGGTCTCCTACGCCCTGCACACCGGGCTCATCCAGCCCTGTGAGACCACCTGGGCCGTCAACACCGTCCTGGACGCCCTGAAGCTGGACAGCTACGCCGGCCCGGAGCCCCGGGCCGAGGAAGTGGAGCTGGCCCCGGTGTTGGAGGCCCTTCTGGACGACACCCACCGGCGGGGGGTGCTGGAGGAGGACTCCGTGGTGTACCGGGACCTGTTGGACACCGAGCTCATGGGCCGGCTCACCCCCCGGCCTGCCCGGGTAATCGAAAAATTCCAGGCCCTGTACCGGGAGGACCCGAAGAAGGCCACCGACTGGTACTACCAGTTCAGCCAGGATACCAACTATATCCGCCGGGACCGGATCGCCAAGGATATGCAGTGGAAGGCCCCCACGGAGTATGGGGAGCTGGACATCACCATCAACCTGTCCAAGCCGGAGAAGGACCCCAAGGCCATCGCCGCCGCCCGGAACCTGCCCGCCTCCGCCTACCCCCGGTGCCAGCTGTGCGCCGAGAACGAGGGGTACGCCGGCCGGGTAAACCACCCCGCCCGGCAGAACCACCGCATCGTCCCCATCACCATCAACGGTTCCCCCTGGTTTTTGCAGTACTCCCCCTATGTGTACTACAACGAGCACTGCATCTGCCTGAACAGCGTCCACACCCCCATGAAGATCGACCGGGCCTGCTTCGGCAAGCTGCTGGACTTCGTGGGCCAGTTCCCCCACTACTTCGTGGGCTCCAACGCCGACCTGCCCATCGTGGGCGGCTCCATCCTGGCCCACGACCACTTCCAGGGGGGGCGGTACACCTTCGCTATGGAGAAGGCCCCGGTGGAGACCCCCTTCGCCTTCCCCGGCTTCGGGGACGTGCATGCGGGCATCGTCAAGTGGCCCATGTCGGTGGTGCGGCTCACCGCCGCCGACCCGGCCCGGCTCATCGAGCTGGCCGACCGGATCCTCACCTCCTGGCGGGGCTACACCGACGAGAGCGCGGTCATCTACGCCGAGACCAACGGCGAGCCCCACAACACCATCACCCCCATCGCCCGGCGGCGGGGGAGCGACTATGAGCTGGACCTGGTGTTGCGCAACAACCTGACCACGGAGGAGTTCCCCCTGGGCCTGTACCACCCCCACCCGGCGCTCCACCACATCAAGAAGGAGAACATCGGCCTCATCGAGGTGATGGGTCTGGCCGTCCTCCCCGCCCGGCTGAAGGCGGAGCTGGCCGCGGTGGCCGACGCCCTGGTATCCGGGGCCGACCTGCGCTCCAGTGAGCTCACCGAGAAGCACGCCGACTGGGCGGAGGAGTTTGCCCCCCGCTACACCATCACGGCGGACAACGCCCTGGCCGTCGTCCAGAAGGAGACCGGCCTGGTGTTTGCCCAGGTGCTGGAGGACGCCGGCGTCTACAAGCGCACCGGCGAGGGCAAGGCCGCCTTCCTCCGGTTCCTGGAGCAGGTGTAAGCTCGCCGGAGCACGTGGCCCGACATCCAGGAGACGGGCCAAAAGGATCAAAAAAGCGGAGCGTCTGAAGTTTCAGACGCTCCGCTTTTTTCCGGCGTGTGGAAGGGGGAACGGGCCGCCCTCCAGCTCCGCTCCGTCCGGCTCCGACTGCTCCGCCGGGGGAGGGCCGGCGCACCGGGACAGCAGGCTGTATGTCAGAATGGCCAGCAGTTGGGCACTGCTGGGGCGGCCGGTCAGGGGATAGCCGGCCAGTTGCTCCAGGAGAGGGCGGTTCCGCTCCCACACGAGCGCGCCCACGGCGCGGATATTGCGCTCGACCGCTTTCCAGCTTGTCCGGTACCGCCGCGCGATGTCCGGGTAGAGGCATTTGGTGACCAGCAAAAGGCGCTCCGGCCGCTCCATGCACAGCTGTACCCCCAGGGCGATGTGGAAAAAACCGGTGTAATTTGCGGTCACGCCAAGCCGGTACAACAAATCGTAGATATCCATCTGCCTGTCCATTCGACCTACCACCTGCTGACCGCGTGAAACACATCCGGGCGCTCCTCCTCGGCCCTGTTCACGATTTTATCAATGGTCTTTGCCCTTGGGTTTCCTTTTCCGTTTTGATACAAATAGAGGTTGGAGAGCGTAATGTCAAAATCCAGCGCCATCTCGGTGCAGGTCTTGCGCGTCGCTTCCTGATACGCCTCCAGGAGTTCGGATATATAGCGATTGATCGATTTCGCCATAATAATCTCCCCTCTAAGATTATTATGACAAAAGATGCTTTTATCTGACAACTCATATATAGGAATTTTCCGCTTCGGGGGGCGATATGGCTCGGATCGGATCTCGCCGTGAATACAGAGCGGAAATTTACCGGTGAAATCTCCGGAGAGGTATGGTATAATAGAAGCGGACCTTTTTTGGCGCCAGGCGCCCGGTCCGATTTTGTCTGTCCGCAGATACATCCCATTCTTTCAAGGAGGAATGTCTTATGTTGTCATTGGACCTCACCAAGCTCCGGGGCTTTGTTCCGGAGGACTATCTCACCAGCCGGTCGGAAAAGCTGGCCGGAGCGGCCTCCATGCTGGCCAACCACAACGGCCCCGGCGGCGATTTCACCGGCTGGGTGACCCTCCCCCGGGACTACGACAAGGAGGAGTTCGCCCGCATCCAGGCGGCCGCCAAGCGCATCCAGCAACAGTCCCAGGTGCTGGTGGTCATCGGCATCGGCGGCTCCTATCTGGGGGCCCGGGCGGTCATTGAATTGCTCTGTTCCCCCAACTACAATCTGAAGAAAAAGGACACCCCCGACATCTATTTTGCCGGGAATGGCCTGTCCACCGACGCCCTGCTGGAGTTGATCTCCCTCATCGGCGACCGGGACTTCTCCGTCAACGTGATCTCCAAGTCGGGCACCACCACCGAGCCCGCCGTGGCCTTCCGCATCTTCAAGCAGATGCTGGAGGAGAAGTACGGCAAGGAGGGGGCCCGGGAGCGGATCTACGCCACCACCGACAAGGCCCGGGGGGCCCTGAAGGGACTGGCCGACCAGGAGGGCTATGAGGAGTTCGTGGTCCCCGACGAGGTGGGGGGGCGCTACTCCGTCCTCACCGCGGTGGGTCTGTTGCCCATCGCCGTGGCCGGTATCGACATTGAGGCCCTCATGTCCGGCGCCGCCCAGGCCATGGAGGCGCTGTCCGTCCCCGGTCTGGACAACCCCGCCTGGAAGTACGCCGCCGCCCGCCACGCCCTGTACCAGGGCGGGAAGAAGGTGGAGCTCCTGGCCTGCTATGAGCCGCCCTTCCGCTTCTTCGCCGAGTGGTGGAAGCAGCTCTACGGCGAGAGCGAGGGCAAGGAGGGCAAGGGCCTGTTCCCCGCCAGTGTGGAGTTTACCGCCGACCTGCACTCCATGGGCCAGTATATCCAGCAGGGGGAGCGGCTGATGTTCGAGACGGTGGTCAAGTTCGCCCCCAGAGGGGAGTTCCTGATCCCCAACGACCCGGACAACGTGGACGGGCTCAACTTCCTGTCGGGCAAGTCGCTGGCCTTTGTGGCCGAGCAGGCTATGCGGGGCACCATCTTGGCCCATGTGGACGGGGGCGTGCCCAACATCCTGGTGGAGCTCCCCGCCATCGCCCCCGACACGGTGGGCTATCTGATCTACTTCTTCGAGTATGTGTGCGGCCTGTCCGGCTACCTTCTGGAGGTCAACCCCTTTGACCAGCCCGGCGTGGAGGCCTATAAGAAGAACATGTTCGCCCTCCTGGGCAAGCCCGGGTACGAGGCCCAGAGGGCGGAGCTGGAGAAGCGGCTGTAAGCAGGTACCGCCAGCCTTCCGGCAACAGGGCTTGCCCAGGAGCCCGCGCCCTGCGCGGGCAACGGCGCCCATGCGCCGTAAATTCGAATGCCACAGGCATGAGAATTTGCCGCAGGGCGAATTCATTTCGCCCAAGGCGTTTCCATCCCGAAGGGAACCCGCCGGAGCCCGCTCCGGCGGGCGCAAGCCCGGGTACGAGGCCCAGAGGGCGGAGCTGGAGAAGCGGCTGTAAGGGGAGGGGACTGCCTATCCACCCGGCCCGCCCGGGGGGGCGCGGGCCCGCCGCCAGAAAAATTCATAAAAACCCAGTTGAAAAACCCTCTCTGATATGGTAAAGTGTAGATAAGCAGAGGGCAAATACCCCGATGTGAAATCGTGAAGGAGTGATACACATGATTCGAGTCATCATGGGCAAAAAGGGCTCCGGCAAGACCAAGCAGATGATCGAGATGATCAACAATGCGGTCCAGACCGAGCACGGCAATGTGATCTGCATCGAGAAGGGCAACAAGCTGACCTTTGACATCCACTATCAGATCCGCCTGGTGGAGTCCAGCCAGTATGATATCGCCAATTACACCGCCCTGAAGGGCTTTATCAGCGGCCTGTACGCCGGCAACTATGATATTACCCACATCTTTATCGACAGCCTGACCAAGATTGTGGGCGGCGAGTGTGACAACCAGACCGAGCAGTTCCTGGATTGGCTGAACAATTTCGGGGAGCAGCACAACATCAAGTTCACCATCACCATCAGCGACGACGCTTCCCTGGCCCCCGAGGGCGTCAAGAAGTATTTTTAAGCGCTTTGTCAGACTGGACCCATTGCGGCTCCGCCACCTCCCGGTGGCGGAGCCGTTTTTGTGTGCGGGAAAAGTCCCTTAAGCTGGTCTCTCGGCCCAAGAAATATCTCCGGGGCCGGTTGACAGGGAGAGAAAAATAGAGTATGCTAAAGCCCGGGTATAGAACATATGTTCTATACCCGGGCTCTCTTTTTCCCTCCGGCAGTGGCCCGGCGCAGGCGTGCCGCCGTCTCATCCCCCTCAGATGAGAAAACCGGCAACCCCTGACGGGCAAAACGAAGGCCGCCCAAAGGGCGGCCCACCAAACCGGAGCCCAGCGAAGCGGGTCCGGTTTGGAAAGGAGGAGCAAGGGAGCGGGCGGATGACGTCTTTTTTGCCGTAGGCATAAAAAGACGTCGGAGCAAAGCGAACTTTGCTCCGACGTGGTGGAGGAGGGTGGATTCGAACCACCGAAGCTAACGCAACAGATTTACAGTCTGCCCCCTTTGGCCACTCGGGAACTCCTCCATATGGAATTGTGGAGCTGGTGGACGGATTCGAACCCCCGACCTGCTGATTACAAATCAGCTGCTCTACCGGCTGAGCTACACCAGCACATGGCGGCTGTCCAACAGCAAGCGCTATTATATCAAAGAACAGGAGGCCTGTCAAGTAAAACATCAAAAATTTTTCTCGATCCCCCTCCGGGACAGCCAGCGGGAGCCAGCTCGCTGGCTGTGTGCCCGGTGCGGGCAGGAGCAATACAGCTGGGACGGCGTGGGCGTCCGGCGCGGCAGGCGCCTTTGTGCCCGATGCCTGTCCCGGAACAGGATACAGGAGGAATGGATATGACGTTAGCGGAACTTTCCGTGGAGTACCGGGCCCACGCCCACGCGCTGGACCTCCGGATCTGCCAGCTGGAATATCTGCTGGAGCAGGCGGACGACCCGGACCGCCGCTGTCAACTGCGGGACCGGATCCGGATGCTGTCCGCCATGCTCCGGGAGGCCCGGGAGCTGGCGGTCCTCACCGAGCACTACTACGACAGGGGGTACCGGCGCAATGCCAAATACACGCTATAGAAAGGGGAAGCTGTACGCCGCGGACATGGCCATGTACAGCCGACAGATGGCCGCGGACAACAGCCGGGAGATCAGCCGCCTGAAGCGCAACCTGATCCGCGCCCTTCGGGAGGACGTCACCGCCAAACAGCGGCAGGCCCTGCTCCTCTACTACGCCGAGGGGAAGAATATGCGGGAGATCGGCGAATCCCTGGGGGTGGACAAGTCCACCATCTCCCGCACCATCAAGCGGGGGGAGCGGCGGCTCCAGCGCTGTCTGCGCTACGGAGCGGAGGCCTATCTGCGCAACATGGACAACCTGTAGAAATATGGGGCGGCCGGTTGTATTCAGAGGGCGCCTCTGCTATACTGGACCTGGGATGACACCCATTTTATGACATATTTTAGAGAAAGGCGGCGATTTTCATGCGCTATGAGATCAAAGGCGAGCCCACTCCGGTGGTCATCTGTCAGCTGTCCCCCGGGGAGTCCATGATCACGGAGCGGGGCTCCATGGTGTGGATGAGTCCCAACATGGAGATGGAGACCTCGGCGGGGGGACTGGGCAAGGCCTTCGGCCGGATCTTCTCCGGCGAGTCCATCTTTCAGAACATCTATACCGCCCGGGACGGGCAGGGGCTCATCGCTTTTGCCTCCAGCTTCCCCGGGGCCATCCGGGCGGTGGAGATCACCCCCGACCACCCCGTCATTGTCCAGAAATCCGCCTTTCTGGCGGCGGAGCAGGGGGTGGAGCTGTCCGTCTTTTTCCAGAAGAAGCTGGGCGCGGGCTTTTTCGGCGGCGAGGGCTTCATCATGCAGAAGCTGTCCGGCCGGGGCATGGCCTTCCTGGAGATCGACGGTTACGGCGTGGAGTACGACCTGGGGCCGGGCCAGCAGATGATCGTGGACACGGGCAACCTGGCGGTCATGGACGCCACCTGCTCCATCGATATCCAGAGCGTCAAGGGGGTCAAGAACGCCATCTTTGGCGGCGAGGGCCTGTTCAACACCGTGGTCACCGGCCCGGGGCACATCACCCTGCAGACCATGCCCATGAGCGGCTTTGTGGCCGCTATCTCCCCGTTCCTGCCCTCTAAGAATTAAGGCGGAAGATACACTGTGGGAAAGAAGGTGGCTCCATGCCGCGCAAGCTCTGGCTCCTGTGCCTGGCGGTCAGTCTGGCCCTGAGTGTGGCTGTCCAGTGGGTGACAGCTGGCGACGTCCATTTTATTCCGGCCGTCGGACTGTTCTCCGTCACTCTGGTCGTCTCCTCCTGGGTCACCCGCTTTATCCTGTACCACTTTGCGATCCACTTCCCGGCGTCCACCTATGAGGAGTTGCCCGAAGATCTGGCCCCTGGTTGCTTTCTGGTTAGCTTTTTCTTCACCCTTGTCCTTTGGTTCCGGCGTGGATTTGGAATATTCGGCCCGCTGGAGCTGGTTGGTATTTTTGCTACCTGCTGGGTCTGGCTTGGGACGGTCTTATGGCTCTTCTCAAAGGAGAAATCATCCTGAACCGGCGCCCGCCCCCGCTTGAGATCCGCGGGGGCGGGCCGCTCTGTTCCGGACCGGAATACGACCGGCCCCCGGCGGGAGTTCCCGCCGGGGGCCGGTTTCACGCTATGTTCAAATGCCCAGCAGGCGGGTGGCGAAGAAGAAGTAGATGAGCAGGGACAGGGCGTCCACGATGGTGGTGATGAAGGGGGAGGCCATCACCGCCGGGTCGATGCCCACCTTCTCCGCCGCCATGGGGAGGGTACAGCCCACCACCTTGGCGCACAGCACGGTGAACACCAGGGTCAGACACACCACCAGGGCCACCAGGGGGGTGACCTCCGGGTTGCCCATCAGCCACCGGTCCACCACCATCATCTTGGCAAAGTTGGCGCAGGCCAGGCACGCTCCGCACAGGACGGCCACCCGGATCTCCTTCCAGACCACCGCCACCAGGTCGGAGAAGTCGATCTCATCCAGGGACAGGGCGCGGATGACCGCCACCGAGGACTGGGACCCGGAGTTGCCGCCGGTGCCCGACAGCATGGGGATGAAGGAGGTCAGGATCACGCAGGCGGACAGCAGGCTCTCAAAGCTGGTGATGATGATGCCGGTGAAGGTGGCCGACAGCATCAGGAGCATCAGCCAGGGGATCCGGGCGCGCCAGGTCTCCAGCACCCCGGTCTTGAGATAGGGCTTGTCAGAGGGGAGGATGGCCGCCATCTTCTCAAAGTCCTCGGTGGTCTCCTCCTCCATGACGTCCATGGCGTCGTCAAAGGTGATGATGCCCACCAGCCGGTCCTCCCCGTCCACCACGGGCAGGGCGGACAGGTCGTACTTGGAGAACAGCTGGGCCACGTCCTCCTTGTCCTCGTGGGTGTTGACGGACAGGACGTTGGTCTCCATGATGTCGCCGATCCGGGTCTCGTAGGAGGACAGGAGCATCCGCCGCACCGTCACCACCCCCAGGAGCACCCGGTTCTGGGTGACGTAGCAGGTGTAGACGGTCTCCTTGTCCAGCCCCACCTTCCGGATCCGGGCGAAGGACTGCTCCACAGTGGCGTCCGGGTGGAGGTCCACGAACTCCGTGGTCATGATGGAGCCGGCGGAGTCCTTGGGGTAGTTGAGGAGCTGGTTGATCTGGCTCCGGGTGGAGGCGTCGGTGTTGCGCAGGATACGGGACACCACGTTGGCGGGCATATCCTCGATCAGGTCCACCGTGTCATCCATGTAGAGCTCGTCCAGCACCTCCCGCAACTCCTTGTCGCTGAGGGCCCCGATCAGCTTCTCCTGGTCGTCGGCGTTCTCCAGATAGGTAAAGACCTCCGCCGCCACGTCCTTGGGCAACAGGCGGAAGACCAGGATCTCCTGCTCCACGTCCAGCTCATCCAGAAACTCGGCGATGTCCACCTCGTTCATCTGGGTGAGGGCCTCCCGCAACGAGCGGTACTGTCTCCTGGTCACCAGATCCATCAGGTAGTCCAGGTCGTAATTTTCGTGCATAGTTGTTCCCCCTTCCAGTGATATGACATGAAAAGCGGGACACAAAGGGCCACAGGGCCAAGAGCACACTGGAATGGGCTACCGCCCCCTCCGGCGTCCTCCTCCCCCTGTGGCCGCGCACAGTGTAAGGGCCCCCGGACCTGTCCGGTCCGGCGCTTATCCCATGGGGCGGCGGAGCGGGACGCGGTCAGAGGACCGTCCCACCGCCGCCCGCGGTCTGTGACTGCGGCTGTCTGTGTCCCGGCGCTGACTTCGGCCTTCCATTCCTTGTCCCACTTCCTTTCTCTCATGGACTTTCCGGGGCGCGCCCCAACGCCCCTATTTTACACAGTTTTCCGCCCTTTGGCAAGGGCAGGACAGATAAACTCCTGTTAAATCCGGGTGAACTCACGACCAGGTGACGTCCGCGCTCCGGCTGACGATGTTGATGTAGCTGTGGCCCACCGCCAGGGGAATGGGCTGGCCCGACCCGTCCAGGAAGGAGAGACGGTCGCTCCGGCTCTCCCGCTCCCAGGTGATGGGGTAGAGCTGTCCGTCCCGCAACAGCAGGCCCTCGCCGCTCCCGGTGGTGCGGACGCTCTGCCGCCCGGCGGTGTCCCCCTTGACGGCGGAGATGTCGGTATACAGCACCAGCACGTTGCTCACCACCACGTCCTGATCGGTGTTCCCGTCCACATAGTCCCGGTCGTGGCCGTTGATGTGTTGCCGGATCAGATAGCCGCCCTGATCGGCGTCATAGGTGAAATACCCGGTCTTGTAGGAGGAGAAGGGGACGGTCAGCGTGCCGGCGGCCTGCCCGCCGGCGGGGGCCTCCTCCGAGAAGGTCCAGCCCACCTGGAACCCCTCCTCGTGCTCCTGCCGGAAGCGGCTGGGCATCTGCTCCAGCAGTTTCTCACTGGAAGTGAGGAGGGAGTGCTCCAGCCCCGCGTTCTTCCGCCGGTCCTGGTCCCGCCAGCACATATTGCCGTAGGGGCCGTTTACAAAGTCGATGGCGGTCACGCCCCAGTTTTTGATGGAGATATAGGCCTGATCGCTTCCGCCGGCGTGGACATAGATGGCGTCGTGCCCATTGGCCAGCGAGACATAGTAGTCCCGGGCCGACCGGACCGAGCCCAGATCGCCCACCCCCTCCACATCCTGGAACAGGGCCATCATCCGGGTGATGCCCCCCTCGGCCACGATCTCATAGATCACGTCCGCCTGGGACACCCCCAGCTGGGGCAACGCCTTCTCCAGATTGTTGAGCATGATGGCGATGGGCCGCCGGGCGCCGATGTCCTCCTCCAGCCCCTCTCCGGTGAGGGGGTTGGTGTAGGGGTAGACCACCGGCTCCGGCTCGGGTTCCGGCTCCGGGACCGGCGCGATGACCGAGACGCTGGGCTCCTCCGGCAGGGAGGCGCTCCCCTGGGAGGAGGAGCTTCCGCCTCCCCCTCCACAGGCGGTCAGGCACGACAGCAAGATACACCCCGACAACAGTAGGCCCAGTCCTCTTTTTCTCATAGCGAAGCCCTCCCAACCGGTTTTGTCTCCTGTACTACCTCTATCATACCGTCTTTTCCCAGGAGCTGTCAACGGGAAAAGGGGGCGCCGGGCCGCTTTTTTCCGGCCCGCGCGCCCCAAAAAGAAAAGGGCGGCCCCACGGGCCGCCCCATAATTCCTAACTCCTAATTGCTCTCCACCCTCTACTCTCACTTCGCGGCCCAGTTCCCCGTGGCCTCGGCGGTGAGATAGGCGTTGATGAACCCATCCAGGTCCCCGTCCATGACGGAGTTGATGTTGCTGGTCTCAAAGCCGGTGCGGTTGTCCTTCACCAGCTGATAGGGCATGAAGACGTAGGAGCGGATCTGACTGCCCCACTCGATCTTCAGCTGGACCCCCTTCAGGTCGGAGATCTTCTCCGCCTTCTCCTGCATCTGCAGCTCCACCAGCTTGGCCCGGAGCATCTTCATACAGTTGTCCTTGTTCTGGAACTGGGAGCGCTCCTGCTGGCTGGCCACCACGATACCGGTGGGCTTGTGGATCAGGCGGACGGCGGAGGAGGTCTTGTTCACGTGCTGGCCGCCGGCGCCGCTGGCCCGGTAGACCTGCATCTCGATGTCCTCGGGGCGGATCTCCACCTCCACGTCCTCGGGCAGGTCGGGCATGACCTCCACCGACGCGAAGGAGGTCTGCCGCCGGGCGTTGGCGTCAAAGGGGGACACCCGCACCAGCCGGTGCACCCCGTGCTCTCCCCGGAGGTAGCCGTAGGCGTTGCTCCCCTGGATCATGATGGTGGCCGACTTGATGCCCGCCTCGTCGCTCTCCTGGTAGTCCATGATCTGACAGCGGAACCCGTGCCGCTCGCTCCAGCGGGTATACATCCGGTAGAGCATCTGGGCCCAGTCCTGGGCCTCGGTGCCGCCGGCGCCGGGATGGATGGTCAGGATCACGTCGCAGTGGTCGTACTCCCCCGTCAGAAGGGTCTCCAGCCGGGCGGTCTCCATGTCGGTTTCCAGGGCCTGAAAGCCCTCCTCCAGCTCGGGCAGAAGGGAGAGGTCCTCGAACTCATTGCCCATCTCGCACAGGGCCATCAGGTCGTCCCACTGGCTCTGCCGCTTTTTCTGGCCGTCCACCTTGTCCTGCAGGTTTTTGATCCGCTGTTGTACCTTCTGTGCCTTGTCCAGGTTGTCCCAGAACCCGTCGGCGGCGGACTCCGCCTGGAGCATATCCAGCTCCCGCTCCGCCCCGTCCAGATCCAGCGCCTGGGCCAGCTCCTCCAGCGCGGGGGTCAGATTGTTCAACTTCACCTTGTATTCGTCAAACTGGAGCATAATTTTCCCACGCTTTCTCATCAAATTCTAAATCTCAGCGGTAAATATTATATATGACCGGTGCGGAAATGTAAAGAGCAAACCGCGCGCCCGGACGGAAAAGGCCGTCTCCTGCGAGACGGCCCCCTAGCGGTCGCTGATCAGCCACCCTTCCTCCTGAAAGATCAGATCGTCCAGGTCCCGCTTTCCCGGGCCGGACGGCGCCGCCGGCGCGGCGGACATGCTGTAGTCGTCGCTCATAGTAAAACCTCCCATGTGTAACAGAGCGCCCCAAGGGGCTACATATCAATATATGCCGGTGGGGGCAAAATATGTGTACATCTGTGTACACCGATGGAGCGGGCCGGAAATATGTCAGAATTTTGTACTTGACAGCGCCCGCGATCTGTGTTAGTCTAAATAAGCACCTGATAGAAGACCGGAAGCCACCCATGCCGGAGTGGCGGAATTGGCAGACGCCCGGGACTTAAAATCCCGTGGGAGCGATCCCGTGCCGGTTCGACCCCGGTCTCCGGCACCATATCGCGGGGTAGAGCAGTTGGTAGCTCGTCGGGCTCATAACCCGGAGGTCGTTGGTTCAAGTCCAGCCCCCGCAACCATGTTGAGTGACCAAAATAGATGCACTCACCTGAAACCCCTGAGAAATCAGGGGTTTCAACCGTTTTTGCCGTCATTTTTTTAATGCACGTTTTATAGATACACAGGGCAGTTTCAGAGCGGTAGGTAGGACATGAACTAAAATCCAGCCCTATTTCTTGCATCCCGAGGCTCATTTTCACGACTTTAGGTGGTTTTTTCTGCGGGCCACAAATAATTCTTGCACAAATTTTCATAGAGATAGTTGGTTGGTATCACAATATGATACCAACCACTTTTACGCCGGGATTCCACTCAGGAGATCCCGGCTTTATTATTTTCAGGAGCAAAAGGAAGGTAATAATTTATGACAATTCAATGTTTTTCGTGTCTGCGGTGATTCGAACACCCTGCAGTAGTTCAGTTGAAAAAGGGCACTAATCGAATTATGAAGGAAGGGAAAGTAACAAGATGAAAAACAAGTATTTGACTGAGTTGTCCCGCCGGCTGAGCGAGGGTGGAATCCAATCCACCATCAGAGAGGATCGGCGGCTGGACATATTCCTCCACGACCGGCCGGTCCTCTATGTCTCCCCATCAAATGACGTATTCCTGTTGCCAGCCGGAAGCCAAAACGAGGAGGCCAGCGAGCTGTACCATCAGGTAGCTGTGACAGCGGACGGGGTATATGAATATGTTGAGGCCATGGAGAATGCGCCTCCTCTTCGTGTCTCTGGGCTCCACGAGGACTTTCGCCTGTTGGCGGATTTCGGCGGCACGGTGCTGGCAGGCCTGGAGCGAGAAAATGGTCAAGGGTATCAATTTGTAAACTGGGTCTGGGCCTATGAACGGCAGGGGCTCTGCCACGGCCACTATTTTGAGGACGACTTCCAAAGTGCCAAGCAGGACTTTGCCATCCGTTCCGGCCTGATCTCCAAGGCCCAGCTTTTCTCCCCAGAGCAGCTGACAGAACTGTACCGGGCAACAGACTTCCTGCTGGAGGAAGGGCCTGAGCTGGAGGAGAAACAGCTGAAAGCGATCCAGGAAGCCAGAACAAAAATCGAATACACCGTCCCGGATCTCCAGACAAGGCTGGAGCAGACCCAGGAGCAGGGGATGGAATTGAACTGAAAAGCACTGTACCCAGGCGGGGGCCGTATCTGCCATTGAGCAGAAAACGGCCCCCACTTTTTTGTTTTCAGGCAGAAAAAGCAAATGGAGGAGGTGTTTCGCGTGAACCCCAAAGACTTGAACCATTATTCTGGTGTAGTCAACCAGCCGCCTCTGCGGTGGGAGCGTGTGAAAAAATGGCTGTTCCACATCAGCCATGCTCCAAGCTATGCCCCTGAGCCGGAGCAAAAACCGGTCTGCCGGCAGTTCTCCCATTGCGAGGGCTGCCCCTACCCTGCCCACGGTTTTCTCTGCTGGGGCAGTGGGGAGGACTGTATGCGCACCAGAGTAAAAAAACTGAACGAAAAGGAGTCGAAGCATGAAAATCAAAGCGGCGCTCTATAACGCTGACCACCTGGAATATGGCTTGGTCACCATCCCCTTCCCCATCCCACGGGATGAGTACAGCGACACGATCAAGATGCTGGATGCGCTGGACATCGGAGACCCGCGGGCAAGGGACTGCGTGGTGGAGGAGATCGAGGGCAGCGTCCCCAGTCTAAAGTGCCTGGAAGGGCGCAAAATCAATGTGGACGAGCTGGACTACCTGGTCAAGCGGCTGGACAGCTTTTCCGACGGGGAGCTGGCCCAGTTCCAGGGGATGGCGGTAAAGATGGGCCTCTCCGATATGACCGACCTCATCAACCTGACCTTCTGCTGCCAGGAAGCCACGGTCATCACGGATTTTTCCGATTTGGAGCAGGTTGGCCGGGAGCACTACATGAACCTGCACGGCGGATGTGCCTCCATGGAAGAACTGGAACAGTTGGACGGTGTGGAGACCGCCCTGCTCCTGATCTCGGAAAACGAGGGCACCGTCACCCCCTATGGCGTGGTCTATGACAACGGGATGCAGCTCAGCCAGGTCTACCAGGGCCGAAACTTTCCGGCGTATCTCTATGAGGACAGCCTGCTGACGGTGACCCTGTGCCCCATCCATGCGGATGCCAACGACAGCCAGGCGGTCTGGCTGTACCTTCCCACATCGGAACTTCAGATAGAGCGGATGCTCTGTCGGGATGGGATGGAAAGCGCAGATTTTACGAGATTAGAGATTCAGGCAAATAATTTGCCCGCCGCCATTCAGACAGTCTGTGACTTGGAACTGGAGAGCGTCTTTGACCTCAACGCCATGTGCGCCGCCATCTCCGAGCTGACGCAGGCGGACCGCCTCAAGCTGGACGCCGCGGTGAGCTTTGCCAAACCGAAAAGCGCCGCTGAGATCCGCCGACTGGCAGAAAATTTAGAGCTGTTCGATTTCGTTCCCAATGTCCATACCCCGGAGGAGTACGGCAGATACATGATCCAGGACTCCGGCCATTTCGACTACGACAACAATCTGGACGAGTTTTATGATTACGGGAAGTACGGGCACCGGTGCATGGAGCAGAACCAGGGGATGTTTACGGAGCAGGGCTATATCTCCTATCAGGGCACTCTGACGCTGGAGGAGCTGATGCGGGAGGATCCTGCGGAACAGTACCAGAGAGAGCAGGAGGAGTCTATGGGGATGGGGGGCCTCACCTGATGCGGAAGGAGACCGATCTTGCCAGGGTAAAGTCGATTGCCCATGTACTCCTCGATATGCCAATCGCGCAAACTTCATTTTCGCCGGCTATTGTCAGCCACCCATTTACAAGCACCGGGATCACCGCCACTCAGAACGAGGATGGCAGCTTCTCCATGGTCGACCTGCTCAACAAGGAAGAAGACCTCGCCACGTGGCGTGAGATGGTGGGCAAACAGATCGACAGTGCTGAAAATGCCGCCCAGGTCTTTTTCCTCCTGAACAAGCCCTATTATCTGACCTTTCTCAAATTTACCGCTCCCGTTCTCTCTCGGGAGGATCTGGGCCAATTGCTGGCTCACGCATGGATCCTGGAGGAATGCCCTAACCAAGACCGCAATGTCAGCAAAAGAGAACTGCTGGCTCTATTCCGCTCCGTCCCGCCGGAGTTTCTGATGGACGAGGAGGAGCGCGCGGCGTATCGCTCTCTGGACGATCCCGTGGCCGTCTATCGGGGCGTGACCTCCTACAACGCCAAAAATATCAAAGCACTGTCCTGGACGCTGGATTGGGAGACCGCAGAGTGGTTCGCCCACCGCTTCGGTGAGGAGGGCACCGTCTACGAGGCCCAGATCCCGAAGAAATACATCCTCGCCTTTTTCAACGGCAGGAACGAATCAGAAGTTGTGGTAGTCCCCAAATATCTGGAACAGATCATGGAGTCCCCAGAGCCGGAGATGGGGATGCGGATGACCTGAATTTTCTCTATCATTTGTAGTAGACTTTCCCAACAGGGTGTGGTATTTGTTGTGTTCACAGAACGGAGGTGTAACATGAACGGTGAAAAAGCAATTACCCGAACTCAATTCCTGAAAAACGCGGCGAAGGAACTGCTTGCGGACGGCGAACCTCACTCCTATGGCGAGCTTGTACAGTTTATCCGCAAGCGGGCGGAAGGGACCTGCCTGGAAGGGCGCATTGAGGTCAACAATGTCTGGCATTCGATGCGCAGTTTGATGGAGGAGCCCGGATCTCCCTATCAAAAGGTCCAGTGGGGGATTTACCAGAAAGACCCGCCCCAGAGCATGGCCGCCGGGCCAGTGTTGGAGCCCCCTGACGGCCTAAGCGAAATTTATCAGATCATGGATCAAGCGGTCAGCATTCTGGATCAGTTCGAGAACTGCTGTTCCAGAGTACAGGAAGACACACAGTTGGCCGGTGATGAGAGATTTGCCGCAATTCGACAACAGATTATGCAGAGCCTGGACACTGCTGTGACTGGGTTGAGCTGCTGGGCCGCGGAGCTGGAGGATCTGAGAGAAAAACAAGAATCAGATTTGGAGCACCATAGAGGGCTGGACGGTATGTCCCTGTCCATGTAGCTGATCACATTAGAACGAAAGGTGACAAATATCATGAGAAAAGAATCCTTTGACCTGCGGCCCGCTTTCGTCGAGGAGGCGGGTTTGTTCTATTCCAACGAGGATCAGGATACGGCGCTGGGCACCGTGGGCCATCTCCGCATGGATTTCGGTTCCGGCGGGAAGGGCTTCTATCACACCTGGTGGCCCCACAACGGCGACCGCTTCAACACGACGGAATTCAAGGAGGCCCTGCAGGAATTTGTGGACGCCATGCGGCAGAACGGCCCGCTGAAGGACTTAGCAACTATGAGCTCCTACTGCTGGCGCAACGGAGGTGAACTCACGAAAAATGACCGCGTCTACGGTTTCATCGCGGAGACGGAGCAATACCGCTTCTGCCTGCGCTGCACCCCCAGGCCAGGGGACTACCAAGGCTATTTGTATGCCTACGACCTCCGACAGCAGGAGCTGGCCCGGCAGAACAGGTTGGTGGGACGGGTGACCTTCGCCAGCGGAGAGAAACAGGAGTTCACCGATGCCGGGCAGTACCTCCAGACCATTCGGGAGGAGCTACCCTACCGGGACACCACGGGTTTCCGGTATGAGACCCTGACAAACGATCCCCAGGTGCGGAAAGCGGTAGACGACGTCCTGCTGGACTTCGCTGGGGAGGAGAATCCTCGCCGGGCCTGTAACTACGGACTGACGGAGGCCGGAAAGCAGGCCCTGCGGGATGCCGCCGATCCCAATAAGCCACACACCTACGCCTGGTTCGTGCTCACCGACTGCGGCGCCCCGGAGGAGCAGATCCACCGGGATCTGACGATGGAGGAGGCGATCCAGCTCTACCGCGACAGCGACCGTCTGGAGAAACGGCTGGGTGTCAGCAAGGACGGCATTGCCACGGTGGACCTGGTGCGCTCCCTGGATGGGGAACAGCAGTTCTTCGATGACTGCCGCAGACTGGAGAGTTTCCGGGATGATCCGGTAGTTGCGGGCGCAGTGGAAACGCTCCATCAGGAGCTGGAGCAGACAGCGTCCCAAGAGGATATTACGATGGGAGGAATGTAGCATGCGCGCAGTGCCAATAGAGTGGCTGGAGTTTCTGCGGGAGCAGTACCCCGTGGGTAGCCGTATCCAGCTGAAAGAGATGGGAAATGACCTGAACCCCATTCCGCCCGGCTCCATGGGAACCCTGAAAGCCATCGATGACCTGGGCACCTTCCATGTGAAGTGGGACAACGGCCGGGAGCTGAGGGTGGTCATCGGGGAAGATCGGTTTACCGTCCACCCCCCGGAGCCCACCCTGCTGAAACTCTATATGCCCCTGACCGCCGACTTCTATCCCCGAGACGAGTGGGGCGACATGTCCGAGGAGGGCGAGGAGTGGGACAGCCGGACGCTGCTGGACTATGAAGCTCAGATCCTGGGGGCTCTGGTCAAAGAGCGGATGCCGGAGGAGAAAGAGCGCGGCCTGATGCACTGGTATGGCAAGCAGGACAGCGTTGATTCCAAGGTGCGCTCAGCGGTATTCACCGTGGAGGAGAAGAACGGCCAACTCTGGGGCGTGGCGGAATGCCAGGTCGTCGGGGAACTCTCCCCGGAGGAGTTGTCCACCCTGAAAGACTACATCACCGGCCAGGCGTCGGACGGCTGGGGTGAGGGCTTTGAACAGCGGGAAATCCGGGTGGACGGCGGTGAGCTGTATGTTCACCTCTGGAGTTTTGATGACAGCTGGAACATCCAGACCGAGCAGGAGCGGTTTACACCCAAGGTCGCTGAGGGCCTGCCGGAGCTGTGCTTCTCCACCCTGCGAACCACCGGACAGCTCATCTGTATCAAGCGGGGCGAGTCCGGCTACTACCCCTCCGATTGGGACACCGGAGACAAGGAGCGGAATGTGGAGCTGGCGGACGAGCTGAACGAGAACCTGGGCGTCACCCCTGCCCAGCGGCAGGCCATGGAGATCGGGAGCATGGTGGGCTGGGACGTGCCCGGGGCTGACCCCGGCAACTACGAAATTCAGAGAGAAGGACCGGAGGAAGGAGGGATGACCCTTGGATAAGGAGATCTTCGAGGTGGAGGTCAGCAATGGCAGTTCAGAGGGCTATCAAACCTCCACGGTGCTGACGATGCCGTGTACCCAGGCGGAGCTTTGTGACGCGCTCCAGAAGGCCCGTGTCCAGGACGTCAAAACTTGCCGCAATGAGCTGACCAGGATCCGCTATCCCGGTATCACAGCGGATATGATCGGTCGGAATGTGGATCTGCTGGAGTTGAACCTGCTGGCCCTCCGGCTGACCATGCTGGGTGAGGATGACCGGATGGGGCTGGACGGCCTGCTCCAGATCGAGAAGGAAAACCACACTGCTCCCTTTCCCCTCTCCCGCCTCATCAACCTGACCTTCAATGCGGATATCTGCCTTCTGGCGCCCCAAGTCTCCGACACGCAGGAGCTTGGGGCGCTTTTGTATGAGAGCGAGATGCTGTCGGATGAGGCCATGGCCCTGGCGGACACCATGGAGGACAGCGATTTCCGGGAGAGATTGCTGGAGCTGCTGGGGGAACAGCACCAGGAGGAGCACGGCGGCGTCTTCACCAGTTGGGGCTACGCGGAGCCGGGCGGTGACTTCAAAGAGGTATATCGGAAGGGTGAAATGTTCTGTTTCTCCCGCCCCAGCGCCCCGGTGGTGCTGGAGGTGAGCAAGGGATTTTTCAGCGATCCCAGCTATGACAATGACAAAACCGCCATCCTGAACCTCCCCGCCTCGGACGCAGACATCTGGCGGGCGGTGGGAGAGGTGGACGCAGCCTCGTTGGAGGAGTGCGCCTTCCGCTGTATCGACTGCGAGATCCCCGCTCTGCGGGACGCCATTGACAATGCCATCGACCAGGAGGGCGGCATTGATATGGCCAGCGAATTCGCAAAGGCGCTTGCCCAAAAGCAACGTGCCTGGGAAGAAACGGACTGGATCAAATACAAGGCCCTGCTGTCTGTGGCCGGACATCCTAGCCTGCAGGACGCTCTCCAGCTCATGCACGGCCTGGACGATTACGATCTCCGTCCAGAGGTGGCAGAGACCTGGGATTATGCGGCGGCGGTCCTACGGGAGAAGTACCCGGATCTGCCGGAGGAGCTGTTTCAGACACCCCAGGCCGCTATGGTTGGACGGCAGATGCTGGAGGAGAACCACGCAGTCATCACCGACTACGGACTGCTCCGGCGGAGGGACAGCGGCCAACTGCCAGTATTCCGGCAGGAGCAAACGGACGCCCCCGCCTGGGGCGGAATGGAGATGACATGATGGAGAACAAAGGTTTGGAGCGCCAGTGGCTCATAGAACGGCTGGAGACGCTGTCGGTGAAAGAGCAGGCCCAACTTGCGGCGGCCATCATATCCAGAGACCAGCTGAAGGCGCTGTCTGAAAAGACCGGCGAGGAACGGGAGCTGGCGGTCCGGAAGATGGACCCGAATACGGCAAAGGAGGCCGTCAACCTCCTGCTGGCTCTCCCGGACTACGAGGTGATCTGCCCGGCGGGAAGCTACGAACAGCTGGGGAAATATTACCTGCGGTACGAGGCCGGTCAGCCGGACCTCATCCCCTACGCAAATCTGGAACAGATCGGATGGAACTATGAGGACAGCCACCTGGGGATCTTCGTGGGAGACTGCTTTGTGGTGCTCCCGAGGCAGGAACCCAGGCAATTCTACGATGGGACCAATTTGGACCAGTTGCCGGATACCGACTGGAGCCTGCGGCTGAAGCTGGCCTCCCCCGCCGTGCCGGAGGGCGTCTGGCTGTGCCTGCCGGACAGCACCATCGACGAGGAGGAGCGGATGGACGAGATCCGGCTGGCCCTGCGGGAGCTGAAAGTCAAAACAGTTCAGGAGTGTTGGCTACTTGAAGTCCGGTGCTCCCTTGCGGAGCTGTCCGTCGGCCTGGACGAGTACCAGGATCTGACGGACCTGATCTACGACGGCAACGACCTGGGGTATGTGCTCCAGGAGCAGGGCCAGGGGGAGCCGCATTTTCTGGAGAAGTTCCGGGCGGCGCTGGAGTATGAGCAGTGCCATGATCTGAAGCTGGCGCTGGACATCGCGGCGAACCTGAACTGCTACGACTACTGCCCGGTCTCCGAAACAGAGCAATTTGGAGAGGAGGTGCTGCAAAAGCAGGGTGAAACGGTGTTCCGGGACCCTGTTCTGCAAGGGGGCATCGACCTGAAAGCGTATGGGGAGGCCCAGCTGGAGCAGCAGGGCTATCTCCTCAACACCGCCGAGACTGGATACATCCGCCGCAACGGACAGGAGTTCCACCATGAGCGCACGGAGCCTCAGCCGGAGTTTGGCATGACTATGTGATCAATATGATGAAACAGGGGCCGTTTTCCCGAGAGGGCAGACGGCCCCTTCTTTTTTTGCGCCCTTTTTCGGGAAAGCAGGTCCCGGAAAGGAAAAAAGATGACACGTAAAGATCAATTACTGGGCTACCTGGAGGGCGCCTGCCGCGGCCGCGCCTACCGAGTTGGAGGAAAGGAACTGGAACTCGCCCTGAACATCAGCGGCACAGATCTGCGAAAGTTGGTGAACAAACTGCGTCAGGAAACGGAACCCATCGCCAGCGATCAAACCGGTTATTTCTACGCTGACAATGCCGGCGATATCTACGCTACTATCCGGCATTTGCGGAAGATGCGCGACGGCATCGACGCGGCGATCCGAGGGCTGGAACAGTCGCTGGATAAGTTCCCTGTCGGGAGGTGAGGCAGAGATGGCTAAGCCTCTATTTCCCTGGATGGGAAACAAGGAAAAACTGGCGCCCCACATCCAAAAAATGATTCCCCCTGGCCTGACGCAGTTTGCGGAGATCTTCGGCGGCAGCGGCGCCATGGTGCTTGCACTCAAGCCTAAGCGTGGGCGGCTGGATATCTACAATGATTTGAATAATAACCTATTCAATGTGTTTTGCTGTATCAAGGAAAAGCCTGCCGCGCTGTGCAAGGAATTGAAGTTCTTTCCGATTCACGGCAGAGAGGCATTCGCTTTCTTCCGGGACATTCTTTCCCATGAGCCGGACTATTACCTGCACATCCAGGAAGAAAAGGGTGTCATCCGACAGGAGGCCTGCTTTTCAGAGCAAGAGGTGGCAGAATTGTTGGCCATCCTGGATGGCAGAGCAGAACTGTTCGATGTACAGCGGGCGGTCGCATTCCTTTTGGCCCAACACGGCAGCTTCAGCGGTACCGGGAACTCAGTAGGAGTCAAAACCATTGATGTCGGTGCAATCGTCAGCCGCTTTCCAGCGGTATCAAAGCGTATAGAAACCGTCTTTCTGGAGAATCAGGACGCAATGGAGCTGATCTCCAAACGGGATATCCCTACCGGTCTGATCTATGCTGATCCACCCTATGTAGATGCAGAGCGATGCTATGATGTTTGTTTTCCCCGCGAAAACCACATCCTCCTGCGGGACAAGCTGATCTCCTGCCGGGGAAAAGTAATTCTCTCCTATAACAACTGCCCCTTTGTTTGGGATCTGTATCGGGACAGGTTTTACATCTTTAGTCTGATTCGGGAAAATCCCTTAGCGCAGGCAAAGGCAGCCACCTACCGGGAATTGATCCTCACCAACTACGACCCCAGGCCCTATATGGAGGATCAGCTGGATCTCTTTACGCCCAGTGACGGGCAGAAGTGGATACCGATCCTTCTCCACGCACCAGGTAATATCGCATAACAATACAAGCTATGGAGGTAATTTGTAATGAAATTTATACTGCATCGTGACCCTGACAGTAAAAGTCAAAAGATACCCTATGCCGCTCTGCAAATTTCAGCTCTGGCGGGAGCTGCAGAACTGGCGGTTGAGGCCGGGAACGGCTACATCCTCGTCTGCCGGAATGAATTGACGGTCCGGGAAGCGGTGAGTACCATTGCCCACCTCAACGCCGTCGTTGACAGCCTGATGGAGGAGCTGGTGAGCGCCAGTAGGGAAGCAGCCGGAGAACTGGAAGATGATCCAGATCCCTTAGATGAATTGGACGAGGAGGTGCTGGATGATCTGCTGGCCTACGGTGCGGACTCGGAAGGTCTGCGCTTCCTTCTGGAGATGGAGGCGCTTGCGGATGAATGATGTTTATCTTTATCCTTACTCTGCGGAGGAGGCCCGCCGCCGGGATGAGCTGTCCTTGTGGCGGGCCAGCTATCAGGAGAACATCGCCTGCAAGATTGCCATTGAGGAGGCTGTCAGACGGCACTACGATGGCGCTCATCTGGATAGGGACTGTCTGACTGGGGTTCTCCAGGAGTTCGGTTATAAACGGACGGCCTGGGTGCTGGCTAATACGATCCAGCAAAAAGAGTGGGACGGACGATTCAGTCCCAGGAATAGAGCATGGGCCGGCCAGACCTACATTCCACTGGATCAGTGGCATAACCTGGACTTCATTGTGACCACTCACCCTGCCATACTGGATGGAGTAGTGGATCAGTACCATGCCGCGTATCAGAGGCTGGAACTCTTCGGTCCCAGCCACTGCGAACCAGACTCCTTCGAGAAACTGGACTACGAAGGCAAGGTGCTGGTGCTCTCCCCGGACACCCTGAAGGAGTCCTGCTGGTCGCCTCAGAATCAGCTCTGGTACGCCCATGACGGCTTCGGGTGCAGCCCCACCGCCATCGGCCGCTCCGTCCGCTGCACCTGCCTGGGGGATGGGGAGATGACCCGCTGGAACCGGGCTGACTTTATCGGCGTGCTGAAGGAGGAATTCCTCCCGGCTTGGGCAGAGGAAAAGCTCATGGAGCTGAAAGGCCAGGAACAAAGCGACGTATCTCCCGCGATGGGCGGGATGACCATGGAATGAGGTGATCCGCAGCGATGAACATTTCCTATTACACCATCGACGACCTGCGCCTGCCGGCCAAGCGCCCCCTGCGGAAAGGCCGGAGTGTGGAGCAGTTCCCCACTCTGGAGGAGGCCCTGGCCCGCTACCGCGCCCTGCCCGCCGCAGGCATCCGGGCGCTTGGGCTCACGGATGGCGTCCATGTCCTGGAGCTGGTGAAGTGCCTGCCCCTGTTCCCGGATGACCGAGAGGGTGAGAACGTGCTGGCCTCGGACTACCGGCAGTTCCCCCTGTGGGCCCAGGAGCCGGAAGCGGTCAAAGCCGCCGTCACCTGCACAGCCGCCCTTGGCCTGCGCTATCGTGTCAAAGGCAATGTGATCGAACCGATCCCATCCCCGGAGGGGCTCCCCCAGGAGCTCCAGGGGAAATTTTTGTGGCTGAACCTATCCGGTGAGGCCCAGTCCGCCATCCATCAGGTCTATGTGGCCGGAACCGGCTGGGTGTCCCCCAGCGTCCTGCACCGCAAGGCTGACCCCATGCCGCTGGTGCTGAAGTACCGGGCGGACGGGATCACCGAGCAGGGCGCCTACCTCTCTTTGGAGGTGGAACCTTGGGAATACGACCTGCTGGCGCTCCGTACTCTGGAGCGGCTACAAAAAGAGAAAAGGAGAAGTGAAAGATGAAAGAGCCAACCAACCGTCAGCCCCCCAACTATGAACAGTTCCCCATGCAGATCCATGTGAAAATCTATCGTCCAAGCGCAAAGGGCCCCATCCTGGCGGACGCCTCGGTCAACCTCAACGGCTGTTTCGCCGTCTGGGGCGTCCAGGTGAAGGAAGGCAAAAACGGCCCCTTCGTCTCCATGCCCTCCCGTCAGGTGCGGGGCGAGTACCGGGACGTCTGTTTCCCCTGTACGCCGGAGTTCAAGCAGACCTTTGACCAGGCCGTGTTGGACGCCTACCGGATGGAGTTGGACCAGGGACTCAGCCAGCACCACAATGAGGCCCCGGAGCAGGATAGCCCCGGAATGGGCGGTATATCCATGTGACAGAAAGGAGAGAAAGCTGATATGAAGCGAAAACTCGCACTCTGTGCCGCGGTCCTGTGCCTGACCATGGCCCTGGCGCCCTCCGCTCTGGCGGCGGAGTCTGTTGTGATCTCCCAGCCATCCGCAGCCCCGGAGGTCTGTTATCCCACCTCCGTCTCCCGGAGTGAGGACGGCACGGAGATCCGCAAGTATTACGATTTGTCCCCGGAGGATGACCCCGCCGGCATCCCCCGCTCCGACTTCGAGCAGGACGGCTTCCGCTATACCCTCATCGATCTGCTGAAACAGGAGCTCCCTGAAAATGAGAGCCGCCAGCACACGGAAACCGTCTCCCTCCAGAGCAAGAACAAGGATATGGAATCTGTATTGGCCCTGCTCCCCCAGGAGAAGGAGTTCATCACCGAGGACGGGCTCTCCGGCATCCTGACCCTCCAGCTGGACACGGTCCAGGTGGAGGTGGCCGGGTACGGCAGCTCCACCCATGAGGTCTCCGCCACCCGGAGCTACCCCAACCTGGCCAGCCAGGACACCGCCAACATCCCCAAGACAATCGAGGACAATGGCCGCACCCTGACTCTCCAGAATATCAGCTGGCAGACGGACAACACCGCCAGCATGGACGGCTACAACCTGGGGGATCGCTTTACCGCCGTAGCCACCTACACTGGGAGCGCCACCAGCAGTTACGTCACCGGCTATACCGTCACCGCCGACTACAGCGGCACCGTCAGCCGGATCGCCCTGAACAAGACCCGCTATGTGGCCATCTTCGAGGGGACGCCTCTGGAGCCGATCATCCCGGAAGCCTCTCCCGATGAGGCCAAGCCCGCCCAGTTCAATTGGGCCTATATCCTGGTGCCCCTGGGCGTGGTGTTCGCCGCCGGCGGCGTCATTGGCGGATGCCTGCTCTATAAACGCCGGCATGAGAATGATGAGGAGGAGACCGAATGAAGAAACTGAGTATGTTTCTCTGCCTGATGTGCCTGACTGCCGCCCTGACCGTTCCGGCCAGTGCAGCCGGGCCGCTCACCTATACCATCGACGCTCCCGATGACCCAGACTACGGTGTCCCCACCTCTTTTGAGCCTGTGGCCACAGTGGACGGCGGGGCGCGGAAAAACGAGGACATCAGCAAAAATGCCGCCCTGATCCCGCCCGGCTTCGGTACCGCCAGCGCAGATACCCTGAACACCGGGACGCCCCTCACCCCCAATCTGGCGCCTGATTCCAGGCCCGCTACCGGCACGGCGGTCAACGGCACCTCCGCCCCCGTCTTCGTTCCCGGCAGCACGATCCCGGATAACCCTTCTGCATCCGCCCCCTCAGCCTCTGTCCCCTCCACCGGCTACACCGAGGTCACGAGCGACCTCTACTACGCCGCCGGGCACCTGGGGACCCTGAAGATCCCCGCCATCAATCTCTCTGTCCGCGTCTATGAGGGCACGGACAGCAAGACGCTGGCCAGAGGCGCCGGGCACTTCGAGGACACCTCCATCTGGAACGGCAACGCGGCCTTCGCCGGGCACAACCGGGGCGTCAACAACCACTTTGGGAAGATCCACACCCTGGAACTGGGGGATGAGATCACCCTGACCACCAAGCTGGGCACCCGCACCTATGAGGTGGTGTCCGTCTCCAAGGTGCTGGAGACAGACCGGAGCGGCCTTGCCGCCACCACGGAGAACATGATCACCCTCTATACCTGCGTGATGAACCAGCGGGACTACCGCTGGTGCGTCAAAGCGGTGGAGATTGGATAATTTGCTTCGTTTTCCACCCTCATTTTCTACAGCCGATCCTTTGATTTCTCTCGACTTTTGCCCCTTCCTTGGATATTGTGTGTTTGCAAAGAGTCCCCACAAATGATAAAGGAGGAGCGAAGTATGAGCAGAAAGAAAAACATCCTGATGGCCTCGGCGTGTATCGTCCTGGGCATGGCCCTGGCCGGACCCGCGGCGCACGCGGCGGAGGAAGTCCTGACGGCGATCCGCAGCACCCACCAATTCTATCTGGACGGGGAGCGGATCGAGCTGGAGGCGTACCTTATCAATGGCAATAACTATGTGAAGCTGGCGGATGTGGGCGAGGCCCTGGACTTCAATGTCTACTGGGACGGGGCGGTGCAAATCGAAAGCGCCGAACCCTACACCGGCCGCGCCACAGAATCCGCCTCCACGCCGGAGCAGGCGCGGCAGGACATCGCTACTCTGGTCAACGGGGTGCGGCGTGAGCATGGCCTGACAGAGCTGGCTATCGACCAGCGGCTGATGGACGCCGCCCAGGAACTTTCCGGAAGGAAGTACACCTGGCACCACAATCGGGAGGAGTGCGAGGCGGTGCTGGACGCCGGATATCCCTACGGATTTGGCTCCAACCTCACCGTCTTCACCGGCGCCGCTCTCCCAGAGATTCCCCAGCGGGCGGTGGAAAACTGGGTGGACTCCCCCGGGCACCTGCAAGCCATGCTCAACCCCGATGCTGACAGCCTCGGCGTGGGCGTCACGGTGGAGCAGGGCGTCGCCTACTGTTATCTTCTCCTGGGCGACCCCACCACCAACAACCCCTATGGATGACCGCTGATCCAGCGGCATGGCCCCTCCTCAACAGGAGGGGCCGCTCTTTTTTTGCCCAAAATTCAGAAGAAACGGAGATGAAGCCCATGAATTAAACCGCTCCTATCCGGAGCAAGAACCGCTCTCCCATGGCAGATGGGGGAGAAACCGACAAAACTTTGAATATCGGTAATGGAACAGGCCGTAGGGATACCGCATCCACGGCCTGTTTACCTCCTTCCGGAATGCCCTGTCCCTTCGGCCTTTCCTTTTCCGAGGAAAGGAAAAGAACATGAAGAAACAGGCGCATTCTCTGCGGACCCGGATCATGTCCATGCTGTTGGCGCTGGTGTGCATCCTGGGCCTGCTCCCCATCGCGGCCCTGGCCGCCGGTCCGGATACCATCGTCATGGAGGACTGCACCCATAACGGCGTCTACTATGAGTCGGCGGCGCTCGACACCTGCTGGCTCCACCAGATGAAGTTCGACTACAACGGCGACACCGTCACAGGTTTCTGTGCCGACCACGGGGGCGGCATGGGATGGTCGCTGGAGGGACATGAGTGGAATAATCCCCAACCCATCAGCGACCCTACCGTCAAAACCATGATGGCGTATTATTACGCCCACAGCCGCGGCATTTTTACCGACCGTGCCCACGCCCTGGGCGTGGACGAGGTCTGGAGCAGCGACTATACCTGGACAATGAACGCCTGGGTGCAGGCGGTGATTTGGCGCTATGAGCAGAAGACGCTTGCCGCCGATCCCGTGACTGCCTGCGCCGAGGAACTGATGTATGTCTATAACAATCTGGAGCACACCAGCTACTCCAGCATCGACGACGTCGTAGACGGGACCTCTCTCCGAGACCGAGCCCAGTACATCCTCGACCTGGGCGCGCAGGGCGTCTGGGGCGACTGTGAAGTCTTCGAATATGCCTACGCCGGCCCCGGTTCCACACAGCATCCGGCCTATGATGTTCAGGGGATCATCACAGGTGATCTCATCGTCACCCATGAACAGTACGAGCTGACTGTAAAGAAGGTGGACGCCACCAACCCCAGCAAGGGGCTGCCCGGCGCCCGCTTTCTCATTCAAAATGCCAATGGAACCTATTCCAAGGAGGTAGTGACCGGGGCGGACGGAACCTATACCCTCTCCCCCCTGGACGCAAATACATTTTCCGTAATTGAATTGGAGGCCCCGCAGGGATACCAAATCGACAATCCGGGACCCCAATATGTGGTGTTGCCCAGTGAGAGCGGTAAGTCTGTCACTGTGACCTTCACAGATACTCCGGAAATTATCGGCGAGGGCAGTATCCGCAAGGTGGACGCGGACGATCCCACTAAGGGACTGGCCGGCGCGGTTATCAAGATCGAGGGCGTGGACAACAGCTTCAGCGGCACTTACACCACCGGCGCGGGCGGCTATCTGGAGGATGTCCCCTGGGATACCATGCCCATCGGCAGCTTCACCGCGACGGAACTCACTCCGCCGTCTGGCTACTCCCTCAATACAGACCCGGACAAGGCAAAGCAGGAGTTTTATTGGGATGGCAAGAACGATGTCAGCTTAATTTTTGAGAACGATGCCCGCGTTAAAATCGAATTGCTGAAACTGGACGACTCCGGTGATCCCCTCCCCGGTGCGATCTTCCATGTAATCAAGGACGGCCAGATCATCGCCACCGAGGAAACGGACAGCGCGGGCCGCATTGTGGTCACCAATGTCACCGAGGGAATGTTCGCCTTCGTGGAGGCATACGCACCGGAGCCTTTTGCAAAGTTGTCTCAGCCGGTCATCGTCCATGTGGATCAGGCCACGGTGGATGGGGGCGGCACCGTTAAGGTAACTGCCAGGGACCAGCGCCTGCCTAATTTGACCATCTGGAAACGGGATGTCAGTGATGAGAATACTGTCATCCCCGGCACTGTCTTCGAGGTCAAGGGGATCCACTCCGGTTTCCACACCAACGTGACCACTGGGGCGGACGGAAAAGCGGTCTTGTCTAACCTCCCTGTCGACAGTTTCGAGGTGACGGAGAAGTCTGTGCCGGAGCCTTATGTGGTGGACGATGAATCCACGCAGACCATTTGGCTTGGCCCCGGCGATGAGAAAGAGCTGATTTTTACCAACGAGAAACAGCCCCTGCTCACCATCGCAAAATCAGATGCTGACGATCCCTCGGTCAAGATCCCTGGAACTGTCTTCTTAGTGGAAGGGATCGACAGCGACTACAAGGACGAATGGACCACCGGGGTGGACGGAACCGTCTCCAAGCGTGTGGCCCCCGGCAGCTATCAGATCACGGAAAAATCTGTCCCCTCGCCGTACTATGTCTCGGAAACAGAATCGGACAGGGTCCAAACCATCAGTTTAAACTCTGGCGACGAGAAAATGGTCAGTTTTGAGAACCACAAACGGCCCTCTATCGAGATCCGGAAGGAAAATTCGATTACTCATGACCCTATCGCAAATGTCAAGATGCAGGTCTGGTATGCCTCCAACAACACTGCCACCGGCGAGTACAACGATCTGGGCATATATTACACGGACTCGGAGGGCCGCATCGTCCTCTCCGAGCCGGACGTCTCCCTCCGGGACGGCTGGTACCGGGTTCAGGAGCTGGAACCGGCCCCCGGCTTCTCACTGCCGGACGAGGATACGCAGGAGGTGTTCATTCCCGCGGGCGGCAGCTACACATTCCACTTTGAAAACCGGCCGCTGAGCGCTATCTGCGTATGGAAATATGACTCTAAGACGGGGGCCGCTTTATCGGACTGTATCTTCCAGGTCCGCTATCTCTCCGGCAACACCAGCGGCACTGGAGGCACCGTGATTGGTACCTACCGGACCTCGGAAAACGGGTCATTTACGGTCACAGGCTGTGAGGCTGGGACTTATATCATTGAGGAACTCTCCAGTGATGGCTCCCATGTGATCGACACAGCGCCTGAGACGGTTTACCTCTCCGGGCAGGATCAGGAGGTCGTGAAGGTCTACTTTGGGAACTCCCCCAAGGGCTCTTTGTTGGTTGCCAAAATCTCAGACGATGATAAGAAAGAGCCGCTTTCCGATGTAGAATTTCTGGTCACCACCAGTGATGGGACGCTGGTGGGCGACAGCAACGGAAAATTTGTAACGGACAGCAGCGGTTCGTTCCTGGTAGAAAACCTGGACCCCGGTACAGTGCTGGTGGTACGCGAAACCAGAGCAAAAACCGGCTATTTGCTGGACGAAAGCCCTCAAACGGCGGAGATTAAGGCCGGACAAACTGTGTCTCTTGAATTCCGAAACAAACCGCTTGGAAATTTGATCGTCCACAAGTTGTCGGGCGCCGACAAGAAAACGCCGCTGGAGGGTGTGCAGTTCAAAATCACCTATGCGGATGGCTCTTTCCTTCCGGATGAGAACGGCAAGTTGTCCTCCAACGGCCTGTACTGGACCAATTCCGAGGGCCAGATCGTCCTCTCCGGGATCACAGGCACCATCGTAGCGACAGAGGTGCAGAGTGTTCCCGGATATACGATTGACCCGAATACACAGAGTCAGACCGTGGTCGTCAATCCGGATGACACGCAGCATCTTTATTTTTACAACGACCCGGAAAAAACTCTGGTACTCCAGAAGAACATCTATGACGGGAAAAAGAATGACCAGCCTCTTGCCGGGGTGGAGTTCCTCGTGACGGATTCCACCGGCGCTTACATCGGCCCGGATAACGGCCGCTATGTGAGCGACAGCGCGGGCCGCGTGGTCATCACCGGCCTCACCGCCGGCATGACCATCACGGCGAAGGAGGTTTCCACAGTTGCGGGCTACGTTCTGGACAGCACCCCACAGACCATTGAGATCTCGGAGGCCAATGAGGTACAGACCCTTTATTTTTACAACAAGCCGGAAGGCGGCGTCGAGTTCACCAAGGTCAGTGCCGCGGACAGCACAGAGCGAATCCCCAACACCACCTTCGAGATCCGCAGGGCAGATAACGACGCCCTTGTGGATACCATCACCACTGGGCGGGATGGCAAGGCTTATCTGCCTTTAGAGGCTGGCGGCTACTACGCGGTAGAAACCGACTGTCCCAGTTCGTTCCGGCTGGACCCCACCCCCATCTACTTCACAGTGAAGGATGGCCAGGTCACCCGCAAAACTGTGACCAACCAGCCGGTCAGCGGTATCCTGATCCACAAGGTGGACCCGGACGGCGAAGGAATCCCCGGCGTGGTTTTTCTCCTCTATGATAGCAATCATAAGCCGATTGGTCAATATACCTCGGATGACCGGGGCTATGTCTACATCGACGATCTCCCCAGTTCCGGGCGGTACTACCTGCGTGAACTGGAGAACGAGGGATATATCGTAGACGACGAACTCAAAACTGTATATGTAAGCGCCGGGAAGGTCACCGAGGTGGAGTGGGAGAATACCCCCATCACAGGCCAGATCCAGGTGACCAAGACCAGCGAAGATTACAACTCCATGAACGGATGGCCCGCCGGGACACCCATCCCTAACACCGAGTTCGAGATCTACAACGCCAGAACGGGGCGTCTTGTGGACACCATCCGGTCAGATCGGAACGGCGTGGCGGTCTCCAAGCCCTTGCCGTTGGCGCGCTACCGGATCGTGGAATCCAAAGCGGCGGATTTCTATGGCTTGGATCAGACGCCCATCGAGGTGGAGATCGAGTACGCCGGTCAGATCGTCAAGGCGGCCATGACCAACAAGAGCCTCTACACCAACGTCTCCATCAAGAAGACGGGCTATGTGGAGGTCATGCCCGGCCAGCAGATCCGTTACGATTTCAGCGGCATCGGCAACAATTCGACCACCAGCCTCACCTCCTTCTACTGGAGGGACACTTTGCCCACCCAGGCGGTGCGGCTGGATAAGATCGTCACTGGCACCTACAACGTACCGGGCAATTATAAGGTGGTGTACAAGACCAATTTGAACCCCAACTACCGGACCATGTACGACAACCTGAGCACCCAGCAGAACTATGTGCTGGACGCCTCTCCCGCCGCCCTGGGGCTGGCCTCCAACGAGGTCATCACCGAGTTCATGGTGGTGTTTGGGTCGGTACCCGCCAACTTCCGGCAGGTGGAGGCCCCGCAGGTGTACTGCAATGTGGTCTCCTGGCTCACCGGAGGAACCCAGTTCGTCAACCAGGCGGACACGGGCGGCGTCTATAATGGCCAGTGGATCATGGCCACCTCCCGCTGGGTGACCAAGGTCTACAAGCCCGCCGAGCCCCTGCCCCGCACCGGCTATTAAGCCGTACCCATAGTATCCGATCCAGAGGGCCGTCCCATGGGACGGCCCTCCATTCTTTTCAACAGGAGGAAAACGATCATGAAACGCAAGCGTATTTTTCAGATGTTCCTCGTAGTCCTCGCCCTGGCCATGTGCCTCTGCGTCCCGGCTTTCGCGGCGGGCGGAGATGTGGCCGGCGCAGTGGAACAGACCTGGACGGACGCCTCCAGCCAAATCAAGACCGTGGTGGACAATGTGGTCTTTCCCGCCCTGAGCATGGTACTGGCCATCGCCTTCTTCGCCAAACTCGCCATGGCGTATTTTGATTATCGGAAGCATGGCCAGTTCGAGTGGGCGGGTCCCGTCATCCTCTTCGTCTGTCTGGTCTTCGTCCTGCTGGCCCCCAACTACATCTGGGGTATTATCGGCATTTAAGAGGAAAAGATCATGTGGAAAGAAGAAGTGAAATTGGAAACGGGGTGAGGCGCTATCTTTATCCTGGATTTTGTGGCCTCCACCGTCATGGACAACCTCATCGACTGGTTCTATGGCCAGGTGGTTGGCTTTCTCGGCAATTTCTTTGCCGAGATGGGAAACATGGGCGTGGAGCTGTTCGACCTGGACTGGGTTCAGGCCATCGTCCTGTTTTTCTCCCAGCTGGGCTGGGCCCTGTTCGGCGTGAGCCTTGTGGTATGTATTTTTGAGTGTGGGATCGACTACACCACCGGCCGGGCCAATATCAAGGACACGGCCCTGAATATCCTGAAAGGGTTTCTGTCTGTCTGCCTGTTCACTACCGTCCCGGTGCGGCTCTACTCCCTGTCGGTGACCCTGCAGGGAACCTTTGCCTCCGGGCTCACCGGCTTTGGAACCAACATCGGGACGGTGGGTCAGCAGATCATCGAGGATCTGACTGGTGTGGAGAGTATCACAGAGATGACGGGCGCCGCGGGAGGCTTCGGCCTGGGCGTCATCACCAGCCCCATTATGATCATCTTCTGCGTCATTCTCATGGCCTACGCGGTGATCAAGGTGTTTTTCAGCAACCTGAAGCGGGGTGGGATCCTGCTCATCCAGATTGCCGTGGGGAGCCTCTATATGTTCAGCATCCCCAGGGGCTACACGGACGGCTTTGTCCAATGGATCAAGCAGGTCATCGGCCTGTGTCTCACCGCATTCCTCCAGTCCACCATCCTGGTGGCGGGACTGTTGGTGTTCAAGGATCACGCCCTGCTGGGCCTTGGCCTGATGCTCTCCGCCAATGAGGTGCCACGGATCGCCGGCACCTTCGGTCTGGATACCACCACCCGGGCCAATATCATGTCCGCCGTCTACACCGCCCAGGCCGCCGTCAACACCACTCGGACTATTGTGCAGGCGGTGACGCCAAAATGATGGGTGATATGACGATGGGAAGTCTGTTTGATGGCATCGGCGGCTTCCCTCTGGCTGCGGCCAGATACGGCATCCAGACGATTTGGGCCAGCGAGATCGAGCCGTTTCCCATGGAGGTCACCAAACGCCGGTTTCCCAGCATGGCCCACAAGGGGGACATCACCAAGCTGAGCGGGAAACTTCTGTTCCCCGTGGACATCATCTGCGGGGGTAGCCCGTGTCAGGATCTCTCCGTTGCCGGAGCGAGGGCCGGATTAGCTGGCGCCCGCTCCGGCCTTTTTATGGAGCAGATCCGCATCATCAAGGAGATGCGAACAGCGGAACAGGAGCGTGGCCGCACAGGTGCCGGCATCCGCCCCCGCTTTATGGCATGGGAGAATGTGCCTGGCGCTTTTAGTAGCGGATCGCCCAAAGGGGAGGACTTTCGTATCGTGCTGGAGGAGATCCTGCGCATCCACTGCGGCGGAGCATCGGTGCCCCGCTCTTTTCCGTATTCCTGGCATGACGCGGGGGAAATTGAAATAGACAGCTTCTTTTCTCTGGCCTGGCGTTGCCTGGACGCCCAATATTGGGGCGTCGGCCAAAGGCGAAAACGAATATACCTGGTGGCCGATTTTGCTGGAAATATCGCTCCTAAGTTCTTGTTCGATGTGCTGGAAGAACTGTTTCCGGATAGACCGGATAAACCAGAGAAAGGGACCATTTTGATATGAGCTATTATCACGAGCCGGACGGCCAGCTGACCCTGTTGGAACTGAGCAACCCAGAAGATACAGCGGCCCCGCCGAGGCGGAAAGCCCCGGCTAAATCAGTTTCTGAACTGGTCGCCATCCCGTACCTGTATTTAGACCTATCTCCCGGCCATGTGGATCTATTTGGAAACCACTACTGGGAGCTTCGCTCCCCCTATCGGGAGGGGAAACCTCCCCTCAACACTGGACCCGCGCCCCGAAAGCCGATCCACAGCTCCTTGTCGGAGATCCTGGAATCCGACCCTGACGCGGGATATTATTTATCTGTGAGAGCCTGCCGGGGCATCCTGCGGCGGGCAAAGGAACGGGGCAAAGAGCTACCGCCGCAACTCAAAGCGGCGCTGATGGCTCAGGCGGGTCTGGGGATGCCATCCCAGGCATTCCGGGAGATGAAAGCCTATCACATCAGCCAGCGGAACGAGGGCATCGACCTGGGCGGCGTGTCCGGAGCTCTGATGGCTACCGGCAATATGCAGATGCAGACGTTTATCACCGAGACGCGTACCGAGGACTGCCTGACGCCATGGGATACCCAACAGGCCCGTATCTTCACACCGGAGAGCACAGCGTCGACTCTGGCGGGAGCCGATGGGGGCGGCGGCAGAAATCCCGCCGGACTGCTGTTCGCCGCCGGATTCTGTGCTGGAGCCGCGCCGTCTGCGGGAGGTATCGGGTATCGGGAGGAAATTTCCCCCACATTGAAGGCGTCGGAGAGCGGGACCAATCAAGTGCCCTCCGTCCTCTGCCTTAACGACCAGGGCGGCAACGTCATGGACTGCTCCGAGGATGTAACAGGCACGCTCCGGGCGCAGGAGCACGGCCACCAGCCCCTCGTCTACGAAAACCACGGCATTGACGCCCGGTACACCGGGCCGCACCCTGTTGCACCGACTCTGTCCGCCAGGGCGGGAACCGGCGGGAATAACCTGCCCTTAGTGGAGCAGGATCCAGCGGAGATCTTCTGTATTACAGGAAATGCCATTAACCGCCAGCCCCAAAATGGCGGCAACGGGATCGGCTATCAGGAGGACATTGCCTATACCCTGACCGCCACAGATCACCACGCGGTCTTTTCCCGGCAGAGGGTGGACAAATTTTCTCCCAGTGATGTGGCCTCCACGGAGAGCGCCCGCCAGCACAAAGACGCCACTGACCTGATCTATCAGGCCGCGAGGACAGGACCTCCTCAGCTGATCCGCCGCCTCACTCCGTTGGAGTGTGAGCGGCTCCAGGGCTTCCCGGATGGCTGGACGGATATCCCCGGCGCCTCGGACTCCGCCCGATACCGGGCGCTGGGCAACAGTGTGGCCATCCCCTGCGTGGAGTTCATCATGCGGGGCATTGTGGCAGTCCTCCGCTATAACAGGTGATTGGGGTGGCAGAAACAGGCCAGCTCGTGGTCATTCACGACCCCCACCGCCTGAAGAAAGGAATAGATGATGGTCGTGCCCACGAACTTCATGCCCCGCCGTTTCAGATCCTTGGAGATCCGGTCGGATAGGTCTGTACTGGTGTGGAACACATCGTCCGTGTTCAAGATAACCTCGCCACCGGTAAAGCCCCAGAGGTAGCGGTCAAAGGAGCCGAACTCCTTCTGGATGGCAAGGAACACCTTGGCGTTTTGGATGGCGGCCAGGATCTTGGCCCGGTTGCGGACGATCCCGGCGTCGGCCATCAGCGCCTCCACCTTTTCCGGGCCATAGCCGGCCACAACAGTGGGATCAAAACGATCAAAGGCGGATCGGAATGCCTCCCGCTTTTTCAGAATGGTGAGCCAGGAGAGGCCAGCCTGAAAGCCCTCCAGGATCAGCATCTCAAAGAGCTTTTGGTCATCGTGCTCCGGACGGCCCCACTCCCGGTCATGGTAGGCAAGATAGATCTCTGAATTGGGATCTGCCCAACGGCACCGCACCATATCCGCCGCCTCCCCTTCATAATGTTACCCTGATTATACCTGACACGCCGGCGGATGGCCACCAAAAGTTTTGCGGAGGGGCTTGTCCATTACGCTTGTATTTACACAACTTCTTTGTTGCTTTCTGTGAATGGCTATTCCAGAGGGCTTTCGATATACTTGCTTTGCCATCCGGAAAGGGGGAGTCACCATGGCGGAGGAAAAACGCAACCTCTGCGCGCAAATACCCATCAGCCTGCACAGCCGTGTCCGGCAGGAGCAGGAGGCATCCGGCCAGCCCCTGAGCGAGTACATGACCCAGCTCATCACCAACTACTTTCACATGAAGGAGGACAATCAGAATATGAATACCGAGACAAGGACTGTGGCCTTCCAGGTGCCGCCCGAGCTGTTCGAGGAGTTCAAGGCATACCTCCAGCGCAATCACCTCAAGCAGAAGGAGTTCTTCCTGGCTTGCATTCAGCGGGCGCTGTCAGAGGAGAGCCCGGCAGACGAGCCGGCCTCCGATCCAGAGCCGCTGGAGGCGGAGTAAATGAAAAGACGAGCAGGCGTGCCGCCGGTACATCCGGCGGCGTGCCTGTTCAAAGGCTGCTTGACAGCTTCTTCAAAATGTAGTACGATTGCACTACAAGGAGGGGATCGCCATGGCGATGGAATCGACTTTTCAGGTTCGGATGGACAGTGAACTCAAAGCGCAGGTGGAGGCGCTCTACCGAAGTCTCGGGACGTCCTTTGCCGAGGCGGTCCGCATTTTCGCTCAGCAAAGTCTGCGGGACGGCGGGATGCCTTTCCGCCCAACGCTGAAAACCTGGGACGAGATGACTGCCCAGGAGATCAGCGCCAAGCTGACCAAGAGTGAAGCGGACATCCGTGAGGGCCGGGTGTTCTCCCAGGAGGATGTGGATGCCCGGATGAAGGAGCGCCTTGCCCATGGAAACACCACGGCAATATAAGGTCTCCTATACGGAGACAGCCATTCAGGATCTGGAGGAAAAGGCCGACTATATCAGCTGCCAGTTCCAAGACCCCGCTTTGGCCCTGACTTGGTATACCCGTCTGCGGGACGCGATCCAGCGGGAGCTGAGGACCATGCCCAGCAAGTACCCACTGTACAGTCTGGAGCCGTGGCATTCAAAAGGCATCCGTTTGTTTACATTTCGCAACGATGTGATCCTGTACAGCGTGGACGAGGAACATTCCTGCGTTTATATCCGCGCTGTCTGCACCAAGGGCCGGGATTTCTCCGCCCATCTGACAGAACAGGAAAAAGAATAAAAGATTTGATTACGGGAAGGCCGTCACTGATGTGGCGGCCTTCCCTTTTTGCGAGGTGAACCATGTTTATTTACCCAGACAACTTAAAGGCCAAGGCCACCCTGTGGCTGTGGGAGCTGCGGGATGTGGCCATCATCGGAGTGGGATTTCTGTTCTCCGTCCTGGCTATCGCCCAGACGGGCATCCTGCTCCCCCTGGTGGTCACGGTGCTCTATGCCTTTCTGAGCATCCGGCTGGAGGGATCCAGCATCCTGGACTTCCTCCGCTATGCCGTTTGCTTTCTGGTTTTGAAGCAGCAGTATTACGAATGGGGGGAAACCATTGAATAGAGCGCAGAAAAAAGAACTGCGGCAGCGGCAGAACACCCGCCAGCTCATGGGGATCAGCCAGCTCACCGAACACGGCGCCAAGACCGCCGGCGGAGAGCTGGTCTTTTTTATGATCAAGCCGGACAACCTGTCCGTCCTCTCCGGCGAGGGCATCCGGGGCCGGATCAAGAACCTGACCGACCTGCTGTGCGCCACCCAGGAGGTGCGCCTGCTGGTCTTGGACTCCCGGGAACTATTCCAGCGCAATAAGGACTGGTACCGCCAGCGGCTGGAGACGGAGGAGCTCCCGGCCATCCGGGAGCTCCTGCGGCAGGACGGGGCCCACCTGGACGAGATCCAGACCGCCACCGTCTCTGCCCGGGAGTTTGCCCTGGTCTACCGGCTGGGGCCCCAGGAGTCCGGCGAGGACGTCAGCCGTCTGCGGCAGACAGAGCAGGCCCTCCGGGATCTGGGATTCCATGCGCGGCTGGCGGAGGAGCAGGACGTCAAGCGCATCCTGGCGGTGTACTACCAGCAGGATGTGACCACAGACTGGTTCGACAATTTTGATGGAGAAAGGTGGGTGATGGAAGATGCCTAAGAAAGTGCAGAAGAAAACGAAGGCCAAGGCCGCATCCCTGCCCCAGGAGGTGCGGCCCAAGGACTTTTTGGATTTGATTGTCCCCGCCGCCGTGAAGTTCAACACGGATCACTACATCTGCGGCAGTATGTACCACTGCACCTTGGCCCTGCGCAGTTACCCCGCCACCACGGAGGAGCTGGCCCTGCTCCGCCATCTGGGAGAGAAAAGCGGTGTCACCCTGAGCGTCTACACCCGGCAGGTCACCGCCGCCGAGGAGAACGGCATCCTCCACAACGCGGAGAACAAGAACCGCATGGCACGGAGCAGCACCAACAGCATGAAAGCGGCCGTCACCGCCGAGGGGAACCTCCAGGATGTGGCGGAGCTGATCGCCGCCATGCGGAAGAACCGGGAGCCACTGGTTCACTGCGCGGTGTATATCGACCTGGCGGCTCGTGACCCGGAGAGTTTGCGGCGGCTCCGGGAGGAGGTGACGGCGGAGCTGGTGCGGAGCAAGCTGGGGGCCGACCAGCTCCTGCTACGCCAGCGGGAAGGCTTCCTCTCCTCCAACCCCGTGGGCCGCAACACCTTCAAGAGCCAGTACGAGCGTGTCCTGCCCGCCAGCTCCGTGGCCAATCTCTATCCCTTCAACTACTCCGGCAAGACCGACCCCCGGGGATTTTACATCGGCAGGGATCGCTATGGTTCCAACATCATTGTGGACCTGGACCGGCGGGCGGAGGACAAGACCACCGCCAGCGTCCTGATACTGGGCAACTCCGGCCAGGGCAAGAGCTACCTCCTGAAGCTCCTGCTGTGCAACATTTTAGAGGCCGGGAAGTCGGCCATCTGTCTGGACCCGGAGCATGAACTTATCGACCTGTGTGCCAATCTGGGCGGGTGCTTCATCGACCTGATGAGCGGCCAGTACCGCATCAATCCACTGGAGCCCAAGGTGTGGGATGTGGGCGGCGAGGAGGAACCGGAGCCGGACACCCCCTCCGTCTTCCGGCAGAAAACCCGCCTGAGCCAGCACATCTCCTTCCTGAAGGACTTTTTCCGCTCCTACAAAGACTTCGCGGACCGACACATCGACACCATCGAGCTGATGCTGGAGCGGCTGTACCGGAGCCGCGGATTGAATGACCACACGGACTTCTCCACGCTGACGCCCGCGGACTACCCCATCCTCTCCGACCTCTATGATGTCATCGAGGACGTCTATCAGCACTACGACCGGGAGGAAAACCCGCTATACCCCAAAGAACTGCTGCGGGAGATCCTGCTGGGCCTCCACTCCAT
>CALWVW010000002.1 GCA_944385075.1 uncultured Oscillospiraceae bacterium
CTGACCGACTTCTGCCACCCCTGCCAGGTGCTGGCCGACCTGCTCACCATCCGGGAGCACAAGGCGGCCCTGGAGGGGCTGAAGATGTGCTACATCGGGGACGGCAACAACATGGCCAACTCCCTGATCGTGGGCGGCCTGAAGACGGGGATGGAGGTGGCGGTGGCCTGCCCGGAGGGGTACGATCCCGACCCCCGGGTGCTGGACTTTGCCAAGAGCGATCCCTCCTACAAATTCTCCCTGGTCCGGACGCCCCAGGAGGCCGCCGTGGGCGCCGACGTGGTGCTCACCGACGTGTGGGCCTCCATGGGCCAGGAGGAGGAGCGGGCCATCCGGCAGAAGGCCTTTGCCGGCTATCAGGTGAACGACGCGCTGATGGCCCTCACCAACCCCGGGTGTATGGTGCAGCACTGCCTGCCCGCCCACCGGGGGGAGGAGATCACCGCCGAGGTCTTCGAGGCCCACGCCAATGAGATCTTTGACGAGGCGGAGAACCGCCTCCACGCCCAGAAGGCGGTCATGTACCTGCTCATGCGGGACGGGGACCAGGAGTAAATCCGCTTCCAATCAGACAGAGCAACCACCCATCGGCGGTTGCTCTGTTTTTTTACCGGCTGGTGTGATGGGGCAACTCCTCCCCCTCGTGGAGCCGGGACAGGGGGCGGTAGACGGTGAAGTACATGGTCAGACTGCTGGCCAGCCCCCCGAGAAGTTGGGACACCGCCTCGGCGGTGAACACCCCCATGGTCCCCATCCAGACGGGGAGGATGACGGTCAGCGGGGCGTTGATGATGGCCTTGCGCAACAGGGAGAAGAACACCGCCTGCTTGGCCCGGCCCAGGCCCACCACCACCCCCTGGGCGGCGACCTGAAGGGCCATGAAGAAGAACAGGCCGAAGTACACCCGCAGGGCGGGGACCCCGTGGGCGATGACCTCCGGGTCGTCGTTGAAGATGCGGATGAGCAGTTCGGGGAAGAGCATGGCCACCGCCCAGAACAGGGCGGTATAGGCCATGGTCACGCCAAAGGAGAACTGGATGGACTGCCGCACCCGGTCGGGCTTTTTGGCCCCGTAGTTGTAGCCCATGACCGGCTGAGAGCCGTTGGTCAGGCCGTGGATGGGCATGATGAACACCTCCCGCAGGGAGTTGATGATGGTCATGATGCCCACATAGAGGTCTCCCCCCCAGCTCTGCAGGGTGGCGTTGCACACCACCTGGACCAGGCTGTTGGTCATGTTCATGAAGAAGCCGGACAGGCCCAGAGAGAGGATCTTCTTGACCCGGGCCAGTTCCAGCCGGCAGTTGGAGAGCCGGAGCCGGAGGGTGGCGCGCCGCCCGGTGAGGAACTGGAGCACCCAGGCGGCCGACGCCCCCTGGGAGATGACGGTGGCCAGGGCGGCCCCCTTGACCCCCATCCCGAAGACGAAGATGAAGATGGGGTCCAGTACCAGATTGAGGATGGCCCCCACCACCACCGTCATCATGCCGGTGCGGCCGAAGCCCTGGGCGTTGATGAAGGGGTTCATCCCGAGGCTGACCATGACGAAGAGGGTGCCCAGCAGATAGATGGTCATGTAGTCGTCGGCATAGGGAAAGGTGGCGTCGCTGGCCCCGAAGAGGTACAGGATGGGCCGCTTGAAGACCAGGAAGAAGGCGGTGACGGCCACCCCCAGCAGGAGCAGAAGGGTGAAGGCGTTGCCCATGACCCGCTCCGCCTCCCGCAGGTCCCCCTTGCCCCGATAGATGGAGCAGAGGGGGCCGCCCCCCGTGCCACACAGGTTGGCGAACCCCATGATGATGGACACGATGGGGATGGTGATCCCCAGACCGGTGAGGGCCAGGTGACTGCTCCCCGGCAGGCGGCCCAGGTAGATCCGGTCCACCACGCTGTACAGCACGTTGACCAGCTGGGCGGCGGTCATGGGCAGGGCCAGGGACAGGATGTTGCGGGGGATGCTCCCCTGGGAAAAGTCATATTTTGTCTGGGCCACACAGGTCCCCCCTGCTACAAAAGTGAGACCGCCGGCAGATCTGCCGGCGGTCTGGGCGAGCTCCGCCCGGTCCCTTGATTTTAACACAGATTTTACGAAAGGGGAAGGCCTTTCTGGAAAAGAGGTGCGGGACATTACTCCGGCGTCCAGAGTAACACAGCCCCTTCGGTGGCGTGGGCGAACTGCTCTCCCTCCAGGCTCTGCAGAGTGGAGAGATCAGTGGCCAGATAGTAGACCGCGTCGATCTCGGAGACAGGGGGCATGGCGACGGCGGCGGTTCCCTTGTTGGTGTCCAGGAGTAGCCGGTTTCCAATAGAGGCGATGCCCTCCGGCGCACTGCCCTGTTCCAGAGAAAAGATCTGATCCTTCAGATTGCGGGTCAGACAGAGAAAGATGCTGGTTTGGCCGGATATCTCACAGCTGTAGCCCTGAAGCGTGGTGTAGCCCCCTCCGAGGTAGAAGATATCCAACACGGTGTCCACCCCCTGGCGGACGGTGATCATGCCCTCCCGGTAGGGGATGGGGCGCTCCACATCCGCCGCCGCGATGAGGGCGGTGAACAGAACCAACGTGGCAATGATCGCGACCAGGATGGAGCGCCGGTTCCGCCGGGAAAATCGGTGTTTGACCCCGCGGATGGTATCAGCCTGGATCTGCTCTGTGGAGTATTCCTCCCGGGGGACGGGGGGGCACCTCCGCATACGGTCCAATAGCGCACGGCAGGTGGAGCAGTGCTCCAGATGCTGTTCCACCGATTGACGGCTCTCCTGGCTACAGGCCCCGTCGCAGTAGAGGGGTAACAGGTCCTGGATGATGTGGCAGTTCATAAAAATCCCTCCTGAAGTTTCAGCTTTGCCCGGTGGTAGGTCACACGGGCCCAGTTCTCTGATTTTTCGAACAGCTGGGCGATCTGGCGAAAAGACAGCTCGCCGAACACGCGCAGGGAGAACACCTCCCGATAGGGCTCCGGGAGCCGGTGGAGCCTGTGATGAAGCTCCATGACCGATTCGCGGTCCAGCAGGTCGGACTCCGGGTCCTGGGGCGAGGCGGCCTCCCGGGACTCTGGGAGCGGGTCGGAGCAGGATTGCCTCCGGAGCCAGGAGAGGTACTGCCGTTTCCCGATCTGGCACAGCCAGACAAAGAGTCTGCAATCTCCCCGGAAGGTGTCGATGTGCTGAATGGCCTGGAAAAAGGTCTCCTGCGTCAGCTCCTCTGCCAGGTGCCGGTCCCTGCACAGGGCAAGCAGATACCGGTATACCTGGGGGGATAGCTCCCGGTATATCTCTTCGAACGGCTCCATGTTCCTCCCCCTTTCTGACAATAAGACGCAAGGAGTGGGACTTTGTTACAAAAACGCCGCAGGAAATTTTTCCTGCGGCGTTTACTGTTGCGACTCTGCGGGCTGTTTACAGGGCCTGGATGTCCCGGATCAGGGCGTCGATATCCTCGTCCCGGGTGGACCAGGTGGTGCAGAAGCGGATGGCGGTGTGGTCCGGGTCGGGCTTGCCGTTGTGCTCGGTGCTGTAGGACTGACGGATCCGCTCGTAGACCGGGTCGGGGACCACCACGAACTGCTGGTTGGTGGGGGAGTCCACCAGGAAGGGCCAGCCTTTGTCCTGGAAGGCCTTTTTGATGCGCAGGGCCTGGGCCACGGCCTGTTGTCCGATCTGCTCATAGAGCCCGTCGGACAGCAGGGCCAGGAACTGGACCCCCAACAGCCGCCCCTTGGCCAGCAAGGCGCCCCGCTGTTTGATGAAGTAGCGGAAATCCCGCTTGAGGGAGTCGTTGGTGATGACCACCGCCTCGCCAAACAGGGCGCCGGACTTGGTGCCGCCGATGTAGAACACATCCGCCAGCCGGGCCAGGTCGGGCATGGTGATGTCGGAGGCGGCCAGCCCGTAGGCCAGTCGGGCCCCGTCCACGAAGACGGGGATGTGGTAGCGGTGGGCGGCGGCGCAGATGGCCTCCAGCTCCGTCCGGGTGTAGACGGTGCCCAGCTCGGTGGGGTGGGAGAGGTAGACCATGCCGGGCTGGACCTTGTGCTCCATGGCCTCGTCCTCCAGGTGCTCCCGGCAGATCTGCTCCACCTGTTGGGCGGTGAGCTTCCCGTCCTGGGTGGGCACGGTGAGCACCTTGTGGCCGGTGGACTCGATGGCCCCCGTCTCGTGCAGGGCGATGTGCCCCAGCTCGGTGCTGATGACCCCCTGGTGGGGCCGGAGGGCCGAGGCGATAACCGTGGTATTGGTCTGGGTGCCCCCTACCAGGAAGTGGACGTCGGCCTCCGGGGCCTGGCACAGCTCCCGGATCAGTTGGGCGGCCCGGGCGCAGTACTCATCCTCGCCGTAGCCGGGGTGGGGCTCCAGGTTGGAGTCCACCAGGGCCTGCAGGACCTTGGGGTGGGCGCCGGTGATATAGTCACATTCAAAGCGGATCATGGGAGAGCCTCCTTTTGTTTCTCTGATAGGACGATTATACCAGAAAACAGGGGGGCACGCCACTGTATTTTTGCGAAAATGGAGAGAGACGAGAAAAATCCGGGGGCGGGATCTGTCCCGCCCCCGGATGCCGATACTGTCGGAGGGTGTCAGCGCAATACCGCGCCGCACTCCTGCTCCAGGGTCTCCAGGATCGCTTTCACGTCGGCGTCCGCCGCCCCCATTTGGATGCAGAACATCCAAATGGGGACCCAGGGGCCTTTTCAAAGTCCGGCCGGAAGTGAATTCCGTCCGGACAAATCCGCCGCCCAGGGCGGCGAATTTTCGGCGCGGAGCGCCGCCCCATCATAGATGGGGCCCCGAGGAGGCGGACGGCAAACAGAATCAGCGCAACACCGCGCCGCACTCCTGCTCCAGCGCCTCCAAAATGGACTTCACATCCGCGTCCGCCTCCTCGGCGGTGAGTGAGCGGTCGTCGGCCCGCAACACCAGATTGAAGGCCACCGACTTCTTCCCCTCCGGGACGCCCTTGCCCCGGTAGATGTCAAAGAGGGAGACCTCCTTCAGAAGGCCGTGGGCCCCCGTCCGGATGGCGCTCTCCAGAACGCCCACGGTGACCTTCTCGTCGCACACCACGGCGATGTCCCGGGTGACGGCGGGGAACTTGGGCAGGGGGACGTACTCCGGGTCGGGCCCCTGGGCGCGCATCAGCTCGTCAAAGCTGAGCTCGGCGCAGTAGAGCTCCCCGTCCACCCCGTAGTTCTGGGCCACCAGGGGGTGGATCTGGCCAAAGATGCCGATGCAGTCGCTTCCGCTCCACACGGTGGCACAGCGGCCGGGGTGGTAGGAGGCGTCGGAGGGGGCGCCGGTGGGCCCCTCGAAGTGGACGTCCACCGCCCGGATCTCCTTCAGCAGGGCCTCGATGACGCCCTTCAGGGTGAAGAAGTCCATATCCGCCCCATAGGCGCCCAGGGAGAGCACCTTGGCCTCGTTGGCCAGGCCATCCTCGCCGCCGGGCAGATAGATCCGGCCCAGCTCGTAGAGGCGGGCGGCCTTGTTCCGGTAGTTCCAGTTCCGGGTCAGGATCTCCAGCATGGAGGGGAGGACGGTGGTGCGCATGATGGAGGTGTCCTCCCCCAGGGGGTTCAGGATCTTGAAGCTCTTCCGGGCGAAATAGTCCGCCGGCCACAGGATCTTGTCGTAGCAGGTGGGAGAGATGAAGGAGTAGGTGATGATCTCGTCATAGCCGCAGGAGCGGCACACGGCCCCCAGGGTCTGCTCCAGCTTCTGCTCCTCAGAATAGCCTCCCCGGGTGGTCTGCCCCCGCATGAGGGTGACGGGGATGTTGTTGTAGCCGTGGAACCGGGCCACCTCCTCGGCCAGGTCGGCCATGCCCACCACGTCGCCCCGCCAGGAGGGGACGGTGACCTGGTTGCCCTCCACCTGGAAGTCCAGCTTCTTCAGGATGGAGACCATCTCATCGGCGGAGATCTCGGTGCCCAGCAGGGCGTTGATCTTCTCCGGCTCCAGACAAAGGACCCGGGGCTGGGGGACGTGGTTGAGGATGTCGATGACCCCGTCCACCACCTGGCCGGCCCCCAGCATCTCCACCAGCTCGCAGGCCCGCTGGACGGCGGGCAGGGTGTTCAGGGGGTCCAGACCCTTCTCGAACTTGGCGGACGCCTCGGTGCGCATGCCCAGAGCCAGGGCGCCCTTGCGGATGCAGGTGCCGTCGAAGCAGGCGGACTCGAAGACCACATCGGTGGTGTCGGCGACGATCTCGGAGTTCTCGCCGCCCATGATGCCCGCCAGACCCACCGCCCGGTGCTCGTCGGCGATGACCAGGTGGTTGGCGGTGAGCTTGCGCACCTTGCCGTCCAGGGTGGTGAGCTCCTCCCCCTCCTGGGCCCGGCGGACGATGATCTTGCCGCCCTTCACATAGCGGTAGTCAAAGGCGTGCATGGGCTGGCCGTACTCCAGCATGACGTAGTTGGTGATATCCACGATGTTGTTGATGGGCCGCACCCCCATGGAGCGCAACCGCTCCCGCATCCACTTGGGGGAGGGGCCGATCTTCACGTTGCGTACCATCCGGGCGGTGTACCGGGGCACCAGGTCGGCGGCGGGGGTCTCCACGTCCAGCAGGTCGGGGAGGACGCCATTGGCGCCGCCCCGTACCACCGGCTCGTGGAGGCGCAGGGGGGCGTCATAGGTGGCGGACACCTCCCGGGCCAGGCCGATGACCGACAGGCAGTCGGGGCGGTTGGGGGTGATCTCGAACTCCACCACGTGGTCGTCGGCGTTGATCACCGGCTTGATGTCGTCCCCAAGCTCCACCCCCTCCTCGTGGAGGACGAAGATGCCGTCGGGGATGCAGTGGGGGAACTCCGCCTGCTCGGCCCGCAGGTCGGCCAGGGTGCAGATGGTGTCGGTCTTGGTGTTGTAGGCCACCAGGTCGCCCTCATGCAGATTAGCGCAGGCGGTGTCAGGACAGGCGGTGGCGTCGCCGGTATCCAGGCAGGTGTGGAAGGTGAAGTCGGGCTGGATGGCGCACTCCAGGACCTTGGCGCACACCACGGGCCCGAACACCTTGTCCCCGGGCTGGATGTCCGCGGGGATGGAGGGCTTGTCCTTGTCCAGGGGGTGGTAGTCGTTCAGGAGGGCGGCGGGGGTGATGGCGGCGTAGGGGAAGTCCCGCTCGTCCAGTCCCAGCTCATAGAGCCCGCACATCATGCCGTTGGACTCCACGCCCCGGAGCTTGCCCTTCTCGATCTTCTTGCCCCCGGGAAGGGTGGCCCCGTCCAGGGCCACGGGGACCAGGTCCCCCACATGGATGTTCCAGGCGCCGGTGCAGATCTGCACCGATTTGCCGCCGCCCACGTCCACCTGGCACACCCACATGTGGTCGGAGTCGGGGTGCCGCTCCATGGACAGGATGCGGCCGGCCACGATCTTGTCGATCTCCTCCCCCAGGTCGTGGGTCAGCTCCACCTTGGAGCCGGACAGGGTCATGGCCTCGGCGAAGTCCTTATCGCTGGCGTCCACATGGACGAATTCCTCCAGCCACTTTCTGCTTAGATTCATCGTAAAAACTCCTTTATATTCAGAGTGAAGAGTTGAGAGTGAAGAGTGAAGATATGGTATCCGGCGGAGCCGGATAATTTTCAATCCATTCGCCTGCGGCGAATACCGTATCTCCACTCTCTACTCTTCACTCTCCAATCTTTTTAGAACTGCTCCAGGAACCGCACGTCGTTCTCAAAGATCAGCCGCAGGTCGGCGATCTTGAACCGGCGCATGGCGGTGCGCTCCAGGCCGATGCCGAAGGCCCAGCCGGAGTAGACCTCGGGGTCGATGCCCGCCATCTCCAGCACCCGGGGGTGGATCATGCCCGCGCCCAGCAGCTCGATCCAGCCCTCGCCCTTACAGGTGGGGCAGCCCACGCCGCCGCACTTGTGGCACTGGACGTCCATCTCGCAGGAGGGCTCGGTGAAGGGGAAGTGGTGGGGGCGGAAGCGGGTCTTGGTGCCCTTGCCGTACAGCTGCTCCACCACCGTGTTCAGGGTGCCCTTCAGGTCGGCCATGGTGACCCCCTTGTCGATGACCATGCCCTCCACCTGGTGGAACATGGGGGAGTGGGTGGCGTCCACCTCGTCCTTCCGGTAGACCCGGCCGGGGGCGATGATGCGGATGGGGAGCTCCATGGTGTCCATAGCGCGGACCTGCATGGGGGAGGTCTGGGAGCGGAGCATCACCCGGCTGTCCTTGTCAAAGTAGAAGGTGTCCGACCAGTCCCGGGAGGGGTGGCCCTCGTCGGCGTTGAGCCGGTCGAAGTTGTACTCGGCCAGCTCTACCTCCGGGCCGTCCAGCACGGTGAAGCCCATGCCCACGAAAATGTCCTTGATCTCGTCCAGGGCGATATACATGGGGTGCTTGTGGCCCAGCTTGGGGGCCTTGCCGGGGATGGTCACGTCCACCGCCTCGGCCTCCAGCCGCTCCTCCAGGGCCTTGGCCTCCAGGCGCTTGCCCTGCTCCTCCAGAGCGGACTCCAGGGCGGCGCGCACCTCGTTGGCCAGCTGGCCCATGGCGGGCCGCTCCTCGGGGGACAGCTTGCCCATGCTCTTCAGCACGGCGGTGAGCTCCCCCTTCTTGCCCAGGTACTGCACTCGCAGGGCGTCCAGAGCGGCGGAGTCCCCGGCGCCCTCGATGGCGGACAGGGCCTCGGCCCGGATCTTTGCTAACTGTTCTTTCATAGTAAAACTCCCTTTTTATATTGTAGAGAGTGAAGAGTGGAGAGTAGAGAGTGGAGATATAGAATTCGCCGAAGACGAATTATTTCAAATCGTCCGCCTGTTCCGAACACAATATCTGCACTCTTCACTCTTAACTCTTCACTCTAACCACGAAAAAAGCCCTCCGCCCCAGTCAGGGACGAAAGGCCAGCCTTCCGCGGTACCACCCGCATTCGTATCTGAGATACGCACTCTCTTCCGGTAACGGCGGAAAAACCCGTCCCCCTCTCAGGGGCCGCTCCCGGGCGAACCAAGCGGCGCACCCGGGGGCGGCTCTCAGCCGGTGACCGCCCCTCTCTTGCGGGTGTATGTCCGCTATTTTCCCGTTCCTCGCATTTTGACTACCCGTATTTATATCACAGTTTGGCCCACATTGCAAGAGCAAAAGCGCCCCTTTTCCGTTTTTCCCCGAAAAAGGGGCGCGCCGGCGCCCTTAGAGGGGGCAGGCGGGGCGGCTGGCGGAGATGATCTGCTTCTCCCCGGCGCCGCCCAGCCGGAGGGCCAGATCGTACAGGGCGTCCAGGGCCTGAAGGAACTCCTCGTGGCGGCCGGGGTTGATGTTCTCCATGTAGAGCAGGATATCCCGGGTATCCTCATCCACCTTGGTCCGGTCAGACTCCCGCCAGACCCAGCTCCGGACCACGATGCCGGCGTCGTCCCGGTAGACCAGCTCCCCCTCCCGGGGCGGGGACTCCTCCTGTTCCCCCAGGGGGACAAAAAACTCCGTCCCCTTGGCAAAGCCCAGCACCATGTCCCCCCGGATCCGCTCCAGGTTCTCCCCGCCACAGGTGAAGCGGTACTGGAGGGAGATGGAGTTGTACAGGTCCACCGCCGGGTTGATGGAGCCGATGTCCTCCCCTTTGGCGATCCGCCGGGCCATGGCGTCCAGCGAGGCCCGGCACCCCTTCTTCCGGCGGAAGAGCTTCATGGCCTCCACATAGTCCTGGATCTCCGGGAGCTCGCCCCCGTGGGCTGTGAGCCGTTCCCGGAGCCGGGCACAGGCGGCCTGAAGGACAGCGGCGCTGTCCCCGCCCCCGGCGCGGTTGTCGATCCCCCGGAGGGCGACGGCGCCGATCTCCAGATGGGGCAGGATGGAAAAGACCTCCGGCTCGATACGAAACTGTCTCATGGGCGTCTCCTTATCCAAAAAGTTGATGCTATGGTAGCACGGCCACCGGCCTGTGTCAAGAATGTCAAGAGAGGGGGAAAAAAGGGGGCGCCCCTCGTGCAAAAGGGAGGACTTTAATTTCCTACAAATAAAATAGGTAAATAGTGTGGACAAAATCTCCGCCTGGTGGTAGAATAGAGACCACAGTGGGGGCGGGCCGGTTGACGGGGCGTTGCCCCGGGTACAATGAGAAAGAGGGACCGGCCCGTGCCGGCAGACGCAGTATGGAGGGATCCCACAGATGCTGGAGCTACAACATATCAGCTATGACGTGGAGCAGGACGGCGACAACAAGGGCATCCTGCACGATATCAATTTGACGGTCAGCGAGCGGTTCGTGGCCATCACCGGGCCCAACGGGGGGGGCAAGTCCACCCTGGCCAAGGTGATCGCCGGTATCCTGACCCCCAGCGAGGGGCGCATCCTGCTGGACGGGGAGGACATCACCGGACTGTCCATCACGGAGCGGGCCCGGAAGGGGATCAGCTTCGCCTTTCAACAGCCGGTGCGCTTCAAGGGGCTGACGGTGAAAGACCTGATTACCCTGGCCAGCGGCAAACAGATCGGGGTGCCCGAGGCGTGCAACTACCTGTCCGAGGTGGGCCTGTGCGCCAAGGACTATATCGACCGGGAGGTGGACGCCTCCCTGTCCGGGGGCGAGCTCAAGCGCATCGAGATCGCCATGATCATGGCCCGGGGCACCAAGCTGTCCGTCTTTGACGAGCCGGAGGCGGGCATCGACCTGTGGTCCTTCACCAATCTGATCCAGGTGTTCGAGCACCTCCACGAGAAGATCAACGGCTCCATCCTGATCATCTCCCACCAGGAGCGGATCCTGAACATCGCCGACCGGATCATCGTCCTGGCCGACGGCCGGGTCCAGAACGACGGGCCCGGGAGGGATGTGTTGCCCACTCTGCTGGGGGAGACCGGCGGGGTGTGTAGCGCCCTGAGCGACAAGGTGCGGTAACGTGACAATTAGGAATTAGAAATTAGGAATGAGGAATGGAAAAGCCGCCCGGGGCGGCACATTTCAAATCGTCCGGCGGAGCTGGACTCCATAATTCCTGATTCCTAACTCCTCATTCCTAATTCAGAAGGAGACAGAACATGGACGCCATTCAAAAAAGCCTGCTGGAGCAGGTGGCGGAGCTCCACGGCGTGCCCGAAGGGGCCTATAACATCCGGGCCAACGGCCAGTCCGCCGCCCGAAACACCACCGCCCACATCGACATTGTGACCAAGAAGGACAAGGACGGCATCGACATCATCATCAAGCCGGGCACCAAAAACGAGAGCGTCCACATCCCCGTGGTCCTCAGCGAGAGCGGCCTGACCGAGACGGTGTATAACGACTTCTTCATCGGGGACGACTGCGACGTGACCATCGTGGCCGGGTGCGGCATCCACAACTGCGGGGTGCAGAATTCCGAGCACTCGGGCATCCACACCTTCTACGTGGGCAAGAATGCCAGGGTCCGCTATGTGGAGCGGCACTACGGCGAGGGGGACGGCCTGGGGGAGAACATCATGAACCCCACCACCGTGGTGGAGATGCAGGAGGGAAGCTACATGGAGATGGAGACCACCCAGATCAAGGGGGTGGACTCCACCGTCCGCACCACCAACGCCAAGCTGGGCCCCAACGCCACCCTGATCATCAAGGAGAAGGTGATGACCCACGGCAGACAGCTGGCCAAGTCCGACTTCACCGTGGACCTGGACGGGGATGGGTGCCATACCAACGTCATCTCCCGGTCGGTGGCCCGGGACCAGTCCAGACAGGTGTTCCTGGCCCGGATCAACGGCAACGCCAGGTGCCACGGCCACTCCGAGTGCGACGCCATCATCATGGACCAGGGGGTGGTGGCCGCTATCCCGGAGGTCACCGCCAACTGCGTGGACGCGGAGCTCATCCACGAGGCCGCCATCGGCAAGATCGCCGGGGAACAGCTCACCAAGCTCATGACCCTGGGTCTCACCGAGAAGGAGGCCGAGGAGCAGATCGTCAACGGCTTTTTGAAGTAGGAGGCCATATCACAGGGCCGGAGGGGGCGCACACAGTGCGCCCCCTCCGGCCCTATTCAAAGCAGAGTACAGATCTTAGCAGGAGGAGCTACTCCCGGTCCCCGCGGCGGCGGTGTCCACCACCACCTCGGACTCGGTGGAGATGGGCTGGTCCATCAGGTTGCTCCACTCCATCATGGAGCCGTCATAGACCTTGACGTTGTCATAGCCCAGGATGTGCTCCAGGACGAACCAGCTGTGGGAGGCTCTGTGGCCCCGCTGGCAGTAGACGATGATTTCCTTGTCCGGGGTGACGCCCACGGAGCTGTAGAGGTCGGTCAGATAGTCCACATCGTAGAAGAGGCCGTTCTCGTCCACCGTGCTCATGTAGGGCACGTTCACCGCGCCGGGAATGTGCCCGCCCCGGGCGTTGCCCTCGGAGACGGTCTCGCCCAGATACTCGGCGGTGGGCCGGGCGTCCAGCAGGACGGTGTTCTCAGACTTGTTGATGACGGCGTCCTTGTCCACATTGATGCTGTGGTCGTCCGCGGAGATCACCTTGTACTCGGATGGCTCCACGGCGGGGGCGGTCCCGGTCTCGATCTCCTTGCCGGACTGCTCCCACTGCTCGTAATGGCCGTCCAGCAGATAGGTGTTGGTGTGGCCGTAGACCTGGAGAGTCCAGATCAGGCGGGGGGCCATCTGGGGCTTGGAGGCGCTGGCGTAGGTGACGATCACGTCGTCAGAGGTGACGCCGTAACTGCTCATCAGGGCCTCGAACTGCTCCACGGTGGCGATCTCGCCGTCCACGGGGTTGTCGGGGTTCTCGAACTCCTTGTTGTTGATGTTCATGGCACCGGGGATGTGTCCGGCCTCATAGTCCTCGGCATCCCGGAGATCGAAGATCTTGACCTCCTGCTCGGCCATCATGGCCTCCAGAGCGTCCGGGGTCAGGAGCTTGTCAGAGGCGGCCGGGGCCTCGGGCGCGTCCGTCTGGCCGGAGGTGAGCAGGGCGGTGTACGCGTCCCCCGCCTCGGCCCAGCCGTTCTGGCCGCCCTCCAGGGTGAAGATATTGCCGGGGGCGACGCCCATCTGCTCCATCAGGCTGGTGGCCTTCTCGGCGTACTTTTTGCCGGAGTAGCAGACCAGGGCGAACTGGTCGTCCTCGTTGCCGGTCTCGCTTCCGGTGGCCTCCAGGATGGCCGCCTTCAGGTTGGCGGTGGAGGTGGCGTCGTCAGAGCCGCTGATGGAGGGGTCCACGTCGGCGGAGTAGGCGCCCTGGATGTGCTGCTGGGCGTAGTCGGCCGCCTTGCGCACGTCGAGGATGACGTACCCGTCACCGCCGGCGTCGATGTCGGCTTTCAGGTCCTCCCGGGTGACGTACTGGGGGGTGCCCGTCTCCGGCGTGGAGCCGGAAGCGGAGCCGGGGGTGGTGTTGGAGCAGGCCGATGCCAGGAGCAGGACGGCCATCAGGCTCGCGACGAAGCTGAGGCAAGGGTGTTTTTTCATGTTGGGGTGACCTCCCTGTGGGTATTTTGCAGGAGAACCTGCAACTATAGGGGAGGATATCACAGGGAAAAGTGAATTTCAAATTGCGTTTTCTGATAGAAATATGCCGATTTGCGACAAAAATAGCGGGTATAGCCATAGGAGAATCCTATACATTAGGTATTTATTATAAGCGCCGATGGGCTTTCCCGTTGCGGTCGCCCGGCTGGGAAATCTGCCCGGGAGGGACAGATTGGGAATTGATTTTCACCCCCCTTTGGTGCTAAACTGATAGAAACGCGCCGAGGGAGGGGACCGCTATGCAAATGCTTGCCACCACAGCCCAGATGAAGGAGTTGGACCGGATCGCGATCCAGAAGCGGGGCATCCCGTCCCTGGAGCTGATGGAGCGCGCCGCCCATGAGGTGGCCCGGGCGGTGGTCGAGCTGGTGGGCCCCGCGAAGGGGCCGAAAGGCCCCTGCTCGGTGGCGGTGCTGGGGGCGGAGGAGGGCCGGCCCCTGACCCCGGAGGAACAGCGGAAGCTGGACGCGGTCCGGGCGGTGGTGGAGTCCAGAAGCGATGACCCCACCCAGCGGATCGGTGTCCTGTGCGGACCGGGCAACAACGGGGGGGACGGCATCGCCGCCGCCCGGCTCCTGCTGGAGGCGGGCTACCGGGTGCGGGCCTTCCTGGTGGGGGACCGGGCCAAGCTGACCCGGGACAGCCAAGCCATGGAGGAGAAGCTGGCGGTTGCCGGCGGGAAGCTGGAGCCCCTGGACCTGGGGGACCGGGTGACGGCCACCTGGCTGTCCACCTGCGACTGCCTGATCGACGCCCTGTTCGGTGTGGGCCTCAAGCGGCCCCTGGAGGGGGACTTTCTGGCTACCGTCCGCTGGATGAACGGCCATGGCACCCCCGTGGTGGCCTGCGACCTGCCCTCCGGGGTGGACGGGGACACGGGGGCGGTGCTGGGCGAGGCCGTCCGGGCCCGCGCCACCGTCACCTTCACCTGCGCCAAGCCCGGGCTGTACCTGGGGGCGGGGGCGGGCTGTGCCGGGAAAGTGCAGGTGGCGGACATCGGGATCCCCTGGGAGCTGGTCCGCCAGCTGATCGACCGGGGACCGGAGATCACAGAGGCGGCCCCCGCCTATATGAAGTGGGTGTTACCCCGGCGGCCGGTGGACGGCCACAAGGGGGACTTTGGAAAGCTTTTCATCCTGGCGGGGAGCGAGGGCTATACCGGCGCCCCCGCCCTGGCGGCCCGGGGAGCCCTCCGGGCGGGGGCGGGGCTGGTGTTCCTGGGGGTGCCCCGGGAGATCTACCCCATCCTGGCGGTGAAGTGCGACGAGGCCATGCCCTTCCCCCTGCCGGAGCGGTATGAGGAGATCCTGGAAAAGGCCCGGGCCTGTGACGTGGCCGTCATCGGCCCCGGACTGGGGCGGCACCCCAGAGCGGAGCGGCTGGTCCGCTCTCTGCTGGCCGACCTGGAGATCCCGGTGGTGCTGGACGCCGATGGCATAAATGCCCTGGCCGGGCATATAGATAGTCTGGACCGGCGCCCGGCCCTCACCGTCCTCACCCCCCACGAGGGGGAGTTCGCCCGGCTGACCGGCTGTACCCTGCCCATCCGGGACCGGGTGGCGGCGGCCAGAGCCTTTGCCCGGGAGCACCGGTGCGTGCTGGTGCTCAAGGGCCACGGCACGGTGACCGCCGGGCCGGACGGCCATGTGTGGATCAACGGGACCGGGAATCCGGGGATGGCCAAGGGGGGCTCCGGGGACGTGCTGGCGGGAGTGATCGCCGCCCTGCTGGGGCAAAAGCACCTGCAGAGGCCCTACACCACGCCGGCGGAGACGGTGGCCCTGGCGGTCTGGCTCCACGGGGGAGCCGGGGACCGGTGCGCCGGGCGGCTGGGGGAGTACGCCATGCTCCCCACCGATCTGATCGAGGCGTTGCCGGAGGTCCTGCGGGAGAACGCGGCGGACCGGTGACGCCGTGACGTTGGCTTGGAGGTACCACTGTGCGCAAACTGCTGTGTTGCGTACCAATGATGATGCTTCTGCTGGCCGGTTGCGGCCCGGCGGGAGTCAGCGAGGCGGAGGAGCTGGCCCTGGCCATCCGGGGGGAGTATCTGGAGATGGCCTCCGGCACGGCCCAACTGACGGTCACCGCCGACTACGGCCGGCGGGTATACCGGTATGAGATGACCGCCCTCTGGGAGGGGGAGGAGACCGAGCTGACTCTCACCGCCCCGGAGACGGTGGCGGGGGTGGTGGCCCGGTCCGACGGGGAGGACAGCCAGCTGGAGTACAGCGGGGTGGCAGTGGAGACAGGGCCGCTGGACAGCGAGGGCCTGACCCCGGTGTCCGCCGTCCCTGCCCTGCTGGAGGCGGCCCGCTCGGGGTATATGCGGTCCTGCGGCCTCCAGGAGGACGGTGCGCTCCGGGTGGACCTGGGCGACCCGGAGGGGAGCCCGGGGACCGGGAGGGAGATGGCCCTCTGGTTCGACCCGGCCACCCACGCCCTTCTGCGGGGCGAGATCCGGGTGGACGGCTTCCGGGCCATCCTGTGTGAATTTTCCAGCTTTACTTGGAACGGATAACAGAGAAAAAGAGGGATACTGATGACGGACAAGAGAGAACTGCGCACCTGGGCGGAGGTGGATCTGGACGCCCTGGCCCACAACTACCGGGCCCTGCGGGCCATGCTCCCCCCGGGATGCCGGTTTTTGGGACTGGTGAAGGCGGACGCCTACGGCCACGGCGCCGTGCCCGTGGCCCGGAAGCTCCAGACGCTGGGGGCGGATATGCTGGCGGTGGCCTGTGTGGCGGAGGGGGCGGAGCTCCGGCAGGCGGGGGTGACCCTGCCCATCCTGTGCCTGGGGCAGACGCCGGCGGAGCTGGCGGACGACCTTTTGACCTATGGCCTCACCCAGACGGTGGAGGACCTGGACACCGGGCGGGCCCTGTCCGCCGCCGCGGTGGCGGCGGGGCGGGAGCTGACCATCCACGTGAAGCTGGACACCGGCATGGGCCGGCTGGGCTTTCTGTGGGGGGACGGGGACAACGGGAAGACGGCGGAGGACATCGCCGCCCTGTGCGCCCTGCCCGGCCTGCGGGCGGAGGGCCTGTTCACCCACTTTGCCGCCGCCGACGGGGACGAGGCCTATACCATGGGCCAGCTCACCCGGTTCCTGGACGCCAGAAGGGCCCTGGAGGAGCGGGGGCTCCGGTTCGAAATTTACCATTGCGGCTCCAGCGCCGCTGTGTTACACTATCCCTGTACCCACATGGATATGGCCCGTCCGGGGATCGCCCTGTACGGCCACTACCCCGACGAGGGGGCCCGGGGCCTGGACGGCCCGGGGCTGGAGCCGGTGATGACCCTGAAAAGCCGGATCGCCGCCGTGCGCCCCATGCCCGCCGGGTCCAAGGTCAGCTACGGCTGTACCGCCACCCTGTCCCGGGACTCCCGGCTGGCGGTGTTGCCCATCGGCTATGGGGACGGACTGCCCCGGGTGCTGTCCAACCGGCTGGAGGTGCGCATCCGGGACCGGATGTGTCCGGTGGTGGGCCGCATCTGCATGGATATGTGTATGGTGGATGTGACCGACCTGCCCCAGGTGGAGGCGGGGGAGGTGGCCACCATCTACGGCCCCGGCCTGACCGACCGGGCGGCCCAGCTGGCGGGGACCATCTCCTATGAATTGTTGTGTAGCCTGTCCCCCCGGATCCCGCGGATCTATTGGGAGGGCGGGACCAAGATCTCCTGAGTTTTTCCGCAAAGCGCCCGGCGGACAGGCGGTCGTCCCCCTGCCCGGCCCCGTGACCGCCGGCTCCCGCTCCACATAGGATGCTATGGAGCGCGGGGGCCTGGCCCCCGGGAGGCGAAGGGGCGGCGGGCGCTTGGAGTGGGCCGGGGCCGGAGACGGCCGTCTGACGGTCCAAATTCTCTGTCCGGGAAAGGTATAAACCCCGCCGCCCCGTGGGAGAATCATAGTACAGCGTTACATAAGACCCTGTGCGGCCGGTAACGCGGTACTATCTTCCAGCGGAGTGTGAAGCTATGTGGACAACAGCGTGAAACGCGGCGACATCTTCTACGCCGACCTCAGTCCGGTGGTGGGCAGTGAGCAGGGAGGTGTGCGCCCGGTTCTGATCGTACAGAACGATACGGGCAACCGCCACAGTCCCACCGTGATCGCCGCGGCCATCACCTCTCAGACGGGGAAGGCCCGCCTGCCGACCCATATCTCCGTGGCCCCGCTCAGCTGTGGGCTCCCCAAGGAGTCCGTCATTCTGCTGGAGCAGGTGCGCACCCTGGATAAGCGCCGGCTCCGGGAGAAGATGGGGCGGCTGGACGAGGGGGTCATGCGGCAGGTGGACGCGGCCATCGCGGTGAGCTTTGGCCTCCATCCGGAGAGCATGGTGTGACCGGCGCCGGCTGTGGAAGAGAGCAGACAAGACCGATACGGGGACCGGCGCGGCGCGCCCGTCCCGAAGACAGGTCCCGCCCCACCGGGGCGGCGGCCTACATAGCCAGACAAGAGACATGGGGAAGGAGCATACCAATGAAAAAATGGAGCAAGCAGTGGACCATACGGGCGGGGGCCCTGGCTCTGGCGACCGCCTGCCTGGGGGCCGGAGTTGCCCTGGCCGCTGGCGGGGATGAAAATGACCCCCTGGTCACCCTCAGCTATCTGGAGCAGACCGCCATTCCCCAGGTGGTGGAGGAGGTGGAGGAGCACGCCGCCGTCCGCCAGCGGGAGCTGGAGGAGAGCTTTGACAGTCTGATCGCCCAGTACCGGCAGGAGAGCGCCGGTGGCGGGACCTCCGCCTCCTACACCCTGGTGACCATGACCAGCGGGCAGACCATGTCCCTGGAGGTGGGGTGCGAGGTGTTGCTCCGGATCGGGAGCGCCACTGTCAACGCCAACACCAGCCCCGCCCTCATCGACCTGTCCACCGGCGGGACGGTGGAGAGCGGGACCTCCCTGACCCGGAACCACCTGTACATGGCCACCATCGCCGACCGGACCCTCACCGCCACGGCGGGGGATGTGAAGCTTCTGGTCCGGGGCGGATACGCCATCTCCTGAGACAGCGAAAGGAAACAGACGCGGGCTCCCCCGTTCGGGGGAGCCCGCGTGTTCTTGTCCGGTTTGGGGCGGTCACACCGTGGCGTGGAAGGTCCGCTTGATGACCTCCTCCTGCTGTTCCCGGGACAGGCGGCTGAAATTGACCGCGTACCCCGAGACCCGGATGGTCAGGCTGGGGTACTTCTCCGGGTGATCCATGGCGTCCATCAGGGTCTCCCGGTGCATGACGTTGACGTTCAGGTGGTGGGCCCCCTGGCAGAAGTAGCCGTCCAGGATGGCCACCAGGTTGGCCTCCCGCTGTTCCTCGTCCCGGCCCAGGGCCTCGGGGACAATGGAGAAGGTGTTGGACACTCCGTCCTGGCACACGTCCCGGTAGGGGATCTTGGCCACCGAGTTCAGACTGGCCAGGGCCCCGTTCACGTCCCGGCCGTGCATGGGGTTGGCGCCGGGGGCCAGGGGCTCGCCCAGCTTGCGCCCGTCGGGGGTGGAGCCGGTCTTTTTGCCGTACATCACGTTGGAGGTGATGGTCAGGGCGGACAGGGTGTGCTTGGCGCCGCGGTAGAGGGGGTGCTTCTTCAGCTCGCGGGAGAAGGTGCGCACCACGAAGACCGCCTCGCCGTCCGCCCGGTCGTCGTCGTTGCCGTATTTGGGGAACTCCCCTTCGGTGACAAAGTCCACAGCCACCCCTTTTTCGTTGCGCACCGGCTTCACCCTGGCGTAGCGGATGGCGGACAGGGAGTCGGCGGCCACCGACAGGCCCGCGATGCCGAAGGCGGTCAGCCGCTCCACCTGGGTGTCGTGGAGGGCCATCTGGCTGGCCTCGTAGGCGTATTTGTCGTGCATATAGTGGATGATGTTCACCGTGTCGGCGTACAGCTCGGCGGCGTAGGCCAGCACCTTCTCATAGTTGTCCCGGACGGACTCATAGTCCAGCACCTCGTCCAGAATGGGCCGGATGCCGGGGACGATGGTCTCGCCGGTGCGCTCGTCCACCCCGCCGTTGATGGCGTAGAGCAGGCACTTGGCGATGTTGCACCGGGCGCCGAAGAACTGCATCTGCTTGCCCACCGCCATGGCGGACACACAGCAGGAGATGGCGTAGTCGTCTCCGTATACCGGGCGCATGGCGTCGTCGTTCTCATACTGGATGGAGTCGGTCCGGATGCTCATCTTGGCGCAGTAGGTCTTGAAGGGCTGGGGCAGGTGCTCAGACCACAGAATGGTCAGATTGGGCTCCGGGGCGCTCCCCAGGTTGGTCAGGGTGTGGAGATAGCGGAAGCAGGTTTTGGTGACCAGGGGGCGCCCCCCGATGGTCATGCCGCCGATGGACTCGGTGACCCAGGTGGGGTCGCCGCCGAACAGCTCGTTGTACTCGGGGGTGCGCAGGTGGCGCACCAGCCGGAGCTTGATGATGAACTGGTCGATGAGCTCCTGGGCCCCCTCCTCGGTGAGCAGGCCCCGGTCCAGGTCCCGCTGGATGTAGATGTCCAGGAAGGTGGCGGTGCGGCCCAGGGAGGTGGCGGCGCCGTTGTTCTCCTTGATGCCGGCCAGATAGGCCATGTAGACCGCCTGGACCGCCTGTTGGGCGGTCTGGGCGGGCCGGGACAGGTCCACCCCGTACCGGGCGGCCATGCGCTTCATCTCCCCCAGGGCGCGGATCTGCTCGGCCACCTCCTCCCGCAGGCGGATGCGCGCCTCGTCCATGGGGCCGTCCAGCCGGTCCAGGTCCTTTTTCTTCTCCTCCACCAGCCGGTCGATGCCGTACAGGGCCACCCGGCGGTAGTCGCCGATGATGCGGCCCCGGCCGTAGGCGTCGGGCAGGCCGGTGAGCAGGCCCGCGTGCCGGGCGGCCCGGGTGCGGGCGGGATAGGCGTCAAAGACCCCCTCGTTGTGGGTCTTGCGGTACTGGGAGAAGTGGGACTTGATCTCCGGGTCCAGGGAGTAGCCGTACTGCTCCAGGGCGGACTCGGCCATGCGGGTGCCGCCGTACAGGTTGACGATCCGCTTGAGGGGGGCGTCGGTCTGCAGGCCCACAATGACCTCGTTGTCCCGGTCGATATAGCCGGGGGCGAAGTTGTCGATGCCGGAGACAATGTGGGTCTCCACGTCCAGGATCCCCTTCTTCAGCTCCTGGAGCAACAGCGCCTCACACTGCTTCCAGACGGTCAGGGTCCGGGGGGTGGGGCCGGCCAGAAAGCTGTCGTCCCCCAGGTAGGGGGTGTAGTTGGTCTGGATAAAGTCCCGCACGTCGATGGCGCGGCGCCACTGGTCGCCCCGGAATCCCTCCCAGGCCTGTTCCTGCATGATCATACGGCATCTCCTTTCTTGGCGTGGAACCGGGTGTTCCACTGGGAAAACCACGTCTGTTGAAGTTGGTTGCACAGGGCCGCCTCCATGGGCGGGGTGTACGCCAGGGGGTCGGGGCGGCCCAGCTTTTCGTACTTGTGGGCCCCCAGCTTGTGGAAGGGCAACAGCTCCACCCGCTCCACCCGGGGCAGGGTGGCCACATAGTCCCGCAGGCGGGCCATGTGGTCCGGCCCGTCGGTGAGGCCGGGGACCACCACGTGGCGCACCCACATGGGGACGCCGGAGCGGCGGACCGCCTCCACAAAGTCCAGGGTGGCGTCCATCGTCCGGCCGGTGATGGCGCGGTACCCCTCGGGGCAGGGGTGTTTCACGTCGTAGAGGACCAGGTCGGTGTGGGCCAGGATCTGGCTGTAGTCCCCCCGTCCCACCCCGGAGGTGTCCAGACAGGTGTGGACGCCGGCGGCCTTCAGCCGCCGGAGGCAGTCCAGCAGAAAGTCGGGCTGGGCCAGGGGTTCGCCCCCGGAGAAGGTGACCCCGCCGCCGGAGCGGTCGAAGTAGCTCCGGAACCGCAGGAGCCGGTCCACCAGCTGGGCCGAGTCCGTTTCCGTCCCGCCGGCTCCCTGGGTGTCCGGGTTGTGGCAGTAGAGGCACCGCAGGGGACAGCCCTGCAGAAAGACCACCGCCCGCACGCCGGGGCCGTCCACCAGCCCCATACTCTCCATGGAGTGCACTCTTCCGATCATCGCCCTGCTCCTTTCCGCGGCGGGGACCCGGAAAAAGGGTACAAAAAATCCGCCCGCACTGGGTCCCTCTTGGCGCCCAGACGGTCGGCATAGCAGAAATCGTACTCCACGTGGTGCTCCACTTCCGTCAGTCATACGATCTGTATTTACCATACTACAGGACCCCGCCCCCTGTCAAGGGAGGCGGGGCCAGTTTTTCAACTTTGTAGGATATGCCAAATATTGTGGAAGATATTTCTAAAGCAACTATATCTTGTGGAGGTCAGTGGTTGAGCACCCGGACCCGGATCATGTTGGAGATGGTGCGCAACTCGTCGGCCACCTTGTCGGTGATGCGGGTGTCCACGTCCACCATGGTGTAGGCGTAGTCCCCTTTGGACTTGTTGGTCATGTTCTCCACGTTGATGTTCTCGTCGGACAGCACCCCCATGATGCGGGTGAGCATGGCGGGGACGTTTTTGTGGATCATGCACAGCCGGGACATACCGCTCCACTCCTGGGACACGTTGGGCAGGTTCACCGAGTTGGTGATGTTGCCGTTGATCAGGTAGTCCCGGAGCTGGCGGACCGCCATGACGGCGCAGTTCTCCTCACTCTCCGGGGTGGAGGCCCCCAGGTGGGGCAGGGCGATGACGTTCTTCACCGTGGTGATCTTGTCGTCGGGGAAGTCGGTGACGTACTTGGCCACCCGGCCCGACTCCAGGGCCTCGATCATGTCGTCGTCATTGACCAGTCCGCCCCGGGCCAGGTTGAGGATGCGCACCTGCCCCTTCATCTTGGAGATGGCCTCGGCGTTGATGGTGTCCTTGGTGGAGCTGTTGTAGGGGACGTGGATGGTCACATAGTCGGCCACCTTGTACAGCTCGTCCACGTTGTGGACCACATGGACGTGGCGGTCCAGCCGCAGGGCGGCGTCCACCGACAGATAGGGGTCGTAGCCGTACACGTCCATCCCCAGGTCCAGGGCGATGTTGCACACCAGGGCGCCGATGGCCCCCAGGCCGATGACCCCCAGGGTCTTGCGGTAGAGCTCGGGGCCCACAAAGGCGGACTTGCCCTTCTCCACCGCGGCGGCCACCTCCACGCCGGGGGTGTGGGCCTGCTCCTGGACCCAGTCCACCCCGCCCACCACGTCCCGGGAGGCGATGAGCATGGCGGCGATGACCAGCTCCTTCACCGCGTTGGCGTTGGCGCCGGGGGTGTTGAAGACCACGATGCCGCTCTGGGAACAGCGGTCGATGGGGATGTTGTTGGTGCCCGCCCCCGCCCGGGCGATGGCCCGCAGGCTGGCGGGGAAGGGGTAGTCCTGCATGGGGGCGGAGCGGACCAGGATGCCGTCCTCGTTCTCCAGGTCGTCCCCCACCTGGAAGCGGCTGGGGTCCAGGTGGGCCAGCCCGGCGGAGGAGATCTTGTTCAGGGTCTTGATACGATACATGGTGATATTACCTCGAATCTGTAAAGTGAAGCTCAGTGGTTCCGGTCGAACTTCTGGATGAAATCGCACAGTTTCTCAACGCCCTCTACCGGCATTGCATTGTCGTCGTCGCAAAGTCCGCGCCGCTCGGAACGCCCAGGCGGGCATTCCTCGCTGTGCTCCCTTGCTCCTCCTCTCCCCATGCGACCCGCTACGCTGGGCTCGCATGGGGGCCCGTCAGTTGTTCCGGTCGAACTTCTTGATGAAGTCGCACAGCTTTTCGACGCCCTCCACGGGCATGGCATTGTAAATAGAAGCCCGCATGCCGCCCACCTTGCGGTGGCCCTTCAGGTTGACGAAGCCGGCGTCGGTGGCCTCCTGGGCGAATTTGGCGTCCAGCTCCGGGCTGTCGGTGCGGAAGGTGACGTTCATGCCGGAGCGGGAGCCCTTCTCCGCGTGGCAGTGGAACAGGCGGGAGCTGTCCAGGGTATCGTACAGCATGGAGGAGCGCAACTGCTTGCGCCGGGCCATCTCGGGGATGCCGCCCTGCTCCTCCACCCAGTCCAGGGTGAGGCCCAGCATGTAGATGCACCAGCAGGGGGGCGTGTTGTACATGGAATCCTTGTCGATCATGGTCTGGTAGTTCATCATCAGGGGGGTGTAGGGGAGCTCGTGCCCCGCCAGCTCCTTTCGGATGATGACCACCGTCAGCCCGGCGGGGGCCATGTTCTTCTGGGCCCCGGCGTAGAGGATGCCGTATCGGGACACGTCCACCGGCGCGGACAGGATGTTGGAGGACATATCGCACACCAGGGGCACGTCCCCGGTCTCGGGCACGTAGTCCCACTCGGTGCCGTAGATGGTGTTGTTGGCGCAGTAGTAGAAATAGCTGGCCCGGGGGTCCAGCTCCAGCTGGTCCTGCCGGGGGATATAGCTGTGGTCCCGGTCGGCGGAGGAGGCGGCCAGGTGGATCTGGCCGTACTTCTGGGCCTCCTGATAGGCCAGGTTGGAGAAGTTGCCGGTGACGGCGTAGTCCGCCCGCCCCGTCTTTCCGATCAGGTTCAGGGGGATCATGGAGAACTGGCCGGAGGCGCCCGTCTGGAGGAACAGGATCTGATACCCCTCCGGGACCCCCATGATCCGGCGCAACTTGCTCTGGGTCTCCTCAAAGATCTGGAGAAAGACCTTTGACCGGTGGCTCATCTCCATCACGGACATTCCGGACCCACGGTAGTTGGTGATCTCGGCCCCGGCGCGCTCCAGCGCGGACAGCGGGAGCATGGACGGGCCGGCGGAGAAGTTATACACACGCTGGTCATTCATAGAGAGGACCCCTTTCCAAAAAGTCGCCCCACTCCACAAAAGAGAGTGGGGCAGGCTTCTATTATAGTGGGGAATGGCCCGGGTGTCAATGGCGGAGGGGGAATGGGGTCAGGTCCGCTCCATGCGGAAGGCGAAGAAAAAACGCGGACGGGCAACATCCGAATCGGGGTCAATAAAATAGCTGTCTAGGTAACGGTAGTACCCCGTAGCATCCAGTGTGACGGTGACGGTCCAGCCGTCCACCTCCCAGCTCCGGGTACCCTCCACTTGGGCGCGGATCGCCGGTAGCAGTTGCCGGCACTGGCTGGAGGGCAGATATTCCCGCTGGCCGAGCAGGGCACTGATGGTGTGGGTGATCTGCTGGGTGGGGTAGACAGCATAAGACTCAGTATCGGACAGGGAGAAGGAGACAGCAGAGACCAGCCCGTCCCGGGTTTGAAGCTGGAAGGGGACGGGGGACTCGCCCCGGCCCCAGGAGGAGAAGGTGCGCTCTGGATCCAAATATCGCCAAGTCCCATCCTCAGCCAGGTGCATAGGGGCACCGTCCGGTGCCTCAGCGAAATCAAGCAGGTGATTGAAGTTTTCCGTGAACTGTGCAGTGGTCATCATCCCCTGATGTGGCGGCGAGGCGGCAAAAAGAAGCGCGGGGAGAAGGAGAAGTATGACCAACAGATGGACACCCGCATAGCACGCCACCCGGACCATGGCCCCCGGGATGTCCCGGAACTCCTGGCCGTCTTTGGTTCCGTCGCTCCAGGCCTCGTCCTCCAGGGCCCAGGGCTGTTCCTTCCACTGCCGGCACCGGTAGTAGCCCAGCACACCGGTGACGAAAGAGAGGAGTGGGAGGGAGAGACCCATACCCATGAGAATGACCCGCAGGGTGCGGTGAAAGCCCTCCGCGTAGGAGAAATAGCTCCCGTCGGACCGGGTAAGCCGCAGGAAGAGCAGGGCCTTGCCCGGGGTGGCGCCGAATTTGTGGAGGAACAGGGGCTCCAGCAGGAGCATCAGCCCCAGAGCCGCGAAGCTGTCCAGCAGGTCCAGCCCGCCCCGCTGGAGGATGTTCTCCCGGAGGGCCAGGGCCAGAAATAGATTCCAGAGCAGGCCGCAGAGTGTCAGGTCCAGGCTCCGGGCCAGATACCGCCGCCAGGGGATGCGGAAGCGGACGCTGTCCGCCACCTCGGGCCGGACCGGGGGGAGGGACCAGGACAGGTAGCGCTCCGGCTGGATGGTGTCCCACTCCGCCCGGTCGGCCTGGAGCTGTTCGCACAGCAGGCGGGCCTGCTCCAGCTCGGACTGACGGGCCCTGAGCCCGGCCAGCTGGCGGGCCAGCAGGTCCTCCAGAGGTAGCTCCCCCAACTGGACGGCCCGGATGTCCTCCAGGGAGCAGTCCAGCTGGCGCAACAGCTTGATCTTCAAAAGGGTCTGACAGTCCTCCTCGGAGTAGTTCCGATAGCCGTTTTCCCCGCGGGTGGGCCGGATCAGCCCCTCGCTCTCGTAGTATCGCACGTTGGCCCGGGGCAGGCCGGTGCGCGCCTCGATCTCACGAATGGTCATACCGGTGGCTCCTCTCTTTGGTTTGGGACCATTGTAAGGTATCAAGTCCCTTTACAGTCAAGGGGGAGAGACTGCTTTTTTCTTCCATTTTACCAGAAAGCTGGAAAAAAGCAACGAAAAGCCGCCCGGCGGAGCCGGGCGGCGGGCGGGATATCAGGTCCGCAGGACCCACTGGAGCATGAGCAACAGCCCAAAGCCCGGCAGACCCAGCAGTCCCAGGACCAGGGCGTTGACCAGGTTGACCCCCAGCCGGACCCCCAGCAGGTGCCCCACCTGGGCCAGCAGGGCCAGGACGGCCAGCCCCACCCCGGACCGGAGGGCCAGCCGGAACAGCCGGACCACCGGGCGGCGGAGGATGAGCAGGGCCAGGCACAGCACAAGCCCCGCCAGACACCAGGCCACATAGGCGGGCAGGCCGGTCATAGGCCCCCCTCCAGCGCCTTGACCTGGCGGATCAGGTAGTTGTACCGGGCCTGGAGGGCGTTGATCTCAAAGACATAGGACTCGATCAGGTCGCTGTCGCTGGTGGTGTTGAAGCCGCCGTAGGCCTGTTGGATCAGGGCCCGGGTGTGGGACAGGGCGCGCAACAGCTCCTGCCGCTCCTTCTCCCGGGCCTGCCCGGTCCGGCGGGCGGGGGGCTTGTGGACGGTCTGGACCATGGGGGTCACTCCTTTCACCGGGTGGGCTGGTTCTATTCTATGGATAGTCTGGACAATTATTCCAACCTTAAACCTGGAAAAAGGACATAAAAATGCCGGGGGCGGCTTTTCGCCGCCCCCGGCGGGGCAGAGAGGCTCACTTCTCCTCCAGCATCTGGGTGAAGGTATAGAGCACGGTGGACAGCTGGGCCCGGGTGACGCCGCTGGCGGGGCGGAGGGTGCCGTCGTCATAGCCGGACAGCAGTCCGTTGGCTACCGCCCACTCCACACTGGTGCGGGCCCAGTCGGACACCGACCCGGCGTCGGAGAAGCTGTCCAGGGTGAGGGAGGCGGACTCCAGCTCCTCCCGGCCGTGCTGGGCGAACAGGTAGAGGATGTGGGCCAGCTGTTCCCGGGACAGGGCGGTGGAGGGGCCGAAGGTGCCGTCGGGCAGGCCGTCCATCAGCTCCTGATCACAGCACCAGGAGACGGCGGCGTAGTACCACTGGTCGGGGGCGACGTCGGAGAACTCCACCCCGGGGGCGGAGAGGGAGCCGCCCATCCGCCACAGGATCTGGGCCAGCTGGGCCCGGGTGACCAGCCCGTCGGGCTGGAAGATCCCGTTGCCGGTCCCCGAGAGGTACCCCCGGGTGAGGGCGAACTCCACGGCGGAGTAGTACCAGTCGCCGGGGGACACGTCGATGGGCATCAGGATGTTGCCGTAGATCTTGAGGTAGTAGGACTGGAGCTCCTCCTCGCCGGTGGCGGGGGAGAGGGTATGGAGGTTGACCAGGTAGAGGGGGTGCTCCTGTTGCGAGGTGTCTCCCTGCCCCACATCCAGGGCGGCGGAGCCGCCGGCCAGGCGGTTCTGGGCGGCCACCTGGCCGCACTGGACCAGGGTCTGGGCGTTGAGAATATAGGTCTGCCCGCCGGCCAGGGGGGCGGTCTCCTCCGCGGGCTGGAGGGTGGAGGCGGTCCCGGGGGCCATGGTCCAGCCGATGGTGCGGTCCCCGTCCAAAAGCTCGTAGGTCCCGTCCCCATTCAGGTCGGTGAGATAGTCCACCGTCACCCACACGCCGTCCACGGTGGGCTGGATATAGAAGCTGGCGTCCCCGGTCACCCGGTTCAGGGTGCAGGTGTGGAGGACGGAGTCGTCCACCTGAAAAGCGCCGGCCTCGTTCTGGCGGTAGATGTGGATGGAGACCTGTTGCTCCAGGAAATCCATCCCTCCGGCGTCGATGCGAAAATCAGAGAAGGGGACCTCCTCCTCGGCGGCCCGGGCGGGGAAGACCGCCGTCATGACCAGGGCCAGGGAGAGGATCAGCCCCATCCATGGGGTGTGTCGTTTCATGGGAAAGTGCTCCTTTCGGTCTGGGGTGCGCTCCGAAACAGTTCGGACAGAAAGGTATTATATATCATTATATCCAAAAATCCCGGCTTTGACAAGTAAAAAGCCGGAAGGGGAGAAATTTTCCGGGGCGGGCGGGGGTCCGGCCGGCGGAAAAAGGGCCGCCCGCCCCGGAAGGGGGCGGGCGGCGCGCGGCGTGGAGCCGCAGGTGTGTCACAGATCCTTGACGGTCTCCAGCACATAGTAGCTGGTGAGGGAGGCGACCCCCGGCATACGGGAGATGCGCTGGTGCAGGGCCTGCAGGTGGGCGTGGGAGGAGACGGAGACCCGGAGGATGAAGTCCAGCTGGCCGGTGAGGTACTCACAGCGCAACACGTCGGGCTCCTGCAGAATGGCCTGCTTGAAGGCCTCGTGGTAGCGGGGGTGCTCCATGGAGACCCCCATGAGGAGAGTCAGAGGGCGGCCCAGCTGGGCCTGGTCCACGACCACCGTGTAGCGGGTGATGATCCCCTGGAGCTCCATCCGGTGGATCCGCTCCAGCACGGAGGAGACGGACAGGTTGACCTGCCGGCTGATCTTGGTGGCCGGTGTGCGGGCGTTGCGGCGCAGGCAGGCCAGAATGGCCTCGTCGATCGGATCCACGGCGATCCCCCCTTTTCATGCCTCTATTGTACTCGCCCGGGGGGTGTTTGTCCACCGGTTTCTTGCCTAAAACAGCCCGGTGGGGTCGACGTACTTCAGATTCAGGGCCTCGGCCACGCCGGAACAGGTGCAGTGGCCGCCGTAGCAGTTCAGTCCCGCCAGCAGGCCCCGGTCCGCCCGACAGGCCCCCTCCACCCCCTGGGCGGCCAGCTCCAGGCCGTAGGGGAGGGTGGCGTTCACCAGCGCCATGGTGGAGGTCCGGGCCACGGCGCCCGGCATGTTGGCCACGCAGTAGTGGAGGATACCGTCCACGACAAAGGTGGGGGCGTCGTGGGTGGTGGGGTGCGAGGTGGCGATACAGCCCCCCTGGTCCACCGCCACGTCCACCACGACGGCGCCCGGCCGCATCAGGGCCAGGTCCTCCCGGAGGACGAGCTTGGGGGTGGCCCGGCCGGGCAGAAGGACGGCGCCGATCACCAGATCCGCCTGGGCCAGCGCGCGGCGGATGTTGTCCCGGGTGGCGTACAGGGTGGTGATCTGCCGGGGAAAGATGTCGTCCAGATAGGCCAGCCGCTGTCCGTTCACATCCAGGACGGTGACGTTGGCCCCCATGCCGGTGGCGATCTTACAGGCGTTGGTCCCCACGTTTCCGCCGCCCAGGATGACCACGTTGCCGCGCTCCACGCCGGGGACGCCGGAGAGGAGGATGCCCCGCCCACCGTAGGTCTTCTCCAGATACTTGGCGCCCTCCTGCACGGCCATCCGGCCGGCGATCTCACTCATGGGGGCCAGACAGGGGAGCCCGCCGTTGCGCCCCACGATGGTCTCATAGGCGATGGCCTTCACCCCGCTGTCCAGAAGGGCGCGGGTGAGGGGGCCGTCGGCGGCCAGGTGGAGGTAGGTGTAGAGGATCTGGTCCCGGCGGAAGTAGCGGTACTCCGACTCCACGGGCTCCTTGACCTTGACGATCAGGTCGCTCTCTGACCAGACGTCCCCGGCGGAATCCCGGATGTGGGCCCCGGCCTCCTGGTACTCCCGGTCGGAGAAGCCGGAGCCGGTGCCCGCGGCCCGCTCCACCAGCACCTGGTGGCCCGCCTGGACAAAGGCGCTGACCGCCCCGGGGGTAAGCCCCACACGGAACTCATTGTTTTTGATCTCTTTCGGCAATCCTATGATCATGCGTATCACCCTTTCCAATGATTTGGGGCATTGCCCCGGCGCAACAGGTGCGGCTTCTCTTTCATCATAGCGGAGGGGCGGGAGAAAAGAAAGAGGGCGGGGCCAGGTCCCCAAATATTTTTTCCGGGGTGGCGGGCGACCATAAGGGGAAATAAAATTTTCGGCAGGTCCGGAGACCTGCCGAAAATTTTAGGGAGAAGGGATGGGGACAGAGGGCCGGCGGCCGGCTCACAGAGTGTCCTCGTCGATGATCTGGGCCTTGATCAGATTGGTGGAGCCGCTCTTGCCCAGGGGAATGCCCGCGGTGATGACCACTGTGTCACCGTTCTGGACCAGCCCCTCCTTCCGGGCCACCTCGGCGGACAGGGAGAAGATCCGGTCGGTGGAGGTGACCTCCCCGGTGAGGAAGGGGATGACCCCCCAGGAGATGGCCAGCTGGCGGCGGACCTTCTCGTGCATGGTGAGGGCGGCCACCGGGCAGGCGGGCCGGAACCGGCAGATCATCCGGGCGGTGCGGCCGGAGTAGGTGGCGGCCAGAATGGCCTTGGCGTCCAGGTCCATGGCGGTCAGGCAACAGGTGTGGGTGATGGCGTCGTTGATGTTGCCGGCGGGGACGATGCGCTGTTTCCGGAACTGCCGCCAGTAGTCGATGGACTGCTCCGCCTCGGTGACGATACTGGCCATGGCCGACAGGGCCTCCACCGGGTACTTGCCCCCGGCGGTCTCGCCGGAGAGCATGACGCAACTGGTGCCGTCGAAGACGGCGTTGGCCACGTCGGACACCTCCGCCCGGGTGGGGCGGGGGTTGCGGATCATGGAGTCCAGCATCTGGGTGGCGGTGATCACCGGCTTGCCCGCCTGAAGGCCCTTTCGGATGATCTGCTTTTGCAGGATGGGCACCCGGGCGGCGGGGATCTCCACCCCCAGGTCGCCCCGGGCCACCATGATGCCGTCGGAGACGGTGAGGATCTCGTCGATGTTGTCCACGCCCTCCTGATTTTCGATCTTGGCGATGATGCGGATGCCGTCCCCGCCGCAGTCGTGGAGGACCTGGCGCACCGCCTGGACGTCGGCGGCCCGGCGGACGAAGGAGGCGGCGATGAAGTCAAAGTCGTTGGCCACCCCGAATTGGATGTCGGAGATATCCCGCTCGGTGAGGGCGGGCAGATGGATATGGACGCCGGGGATGTTGATGGACTTGTTGGCGGACAGGCTCCCCCCGTTCTCCACGGTGCAACGGATGTCCCGCCCCTGGATGGCATCCACCTTCAGGGCCACCAGGCCGTCGTCGATGAGGATCTCCTGGCCGGGCTGGAGCTCCTCGTGGAGCTTTTCATAGGTCACGGAGACGTGGGCGCGGTCCCCCACCTCGTCCCGGGTGGTGAGGGTGAAGGAGTCGCCGGCCTCCAGACAGATGGATTTCTCGGCGAAGGACCGGATGCGGATCTCCGGCCCCTTGGTGTCCAGAATGGTGGCCACGGGACGCCCCATGGTGTCCCGGACGGACTTGAGCAGGGTGAGCCGTTGCAGGTGCTCCTCGTGGCTCCCGTGGGAGAAGTTGAACCGGGCCGCGTCCATCCCGGCGCGGATCAGGGTGCGGATCATCTCCTCGCTGTCCACGGCAGGGCCCAGGGTGCAGATGATCTTGGTCTTGCGCAGTGTTGCCATAGAAATCCCTCCTGTCAAAGATCCCTCTTTTCTTCCTGTGTCACACCCCTATCATACAGGAAAGTGGAGGACTTGGGTAGGGGGAATTTGTTCAATTTTGGAGGCCCCCGCCCCGCAAAAACTGGAACATGCGCCCCGGACGGAAAAAGCCCCGGGCGGGAACCATCGGTTCCCGCCCGGAGGCAGGGGGTCAAACTCAGCACATCATCAGCACATCTTGGCGCCGGCGGGGATCTTGTCGTCCAGGATGAGGAGGTTCAGTTGCTCCTCCCCGTGCTCGGTGTGGACGGCGGAGATGAGCATGCCGTTGCTCTCCAGACCCATCATCTTCCGGGGGGGCAGGTTGACGATGGCCATGAGGGTCTTGCCCACCAGCGCCTCGGGCTTGTACCACTTGGCGATGCCGGAGAGGATCTGCCGGTCGGTGCCGGTGCCGTCGTCCAGGGTGAAGCGCAGGAGCTTCTCGCTCTTTTTCACGTTTTCACAGGCCTTGACCTTCACGGCCCGGAAGTCGCTCTTGCAGAAGGTGTCGAAGTCCACCTTCTCCTCCAGCTGGGGCTCGGTCTCGACGGCGGGCAGGGCGGCCTTCCGGGCCTCGGCCTCGGCGGCCTCCAGCTCGGAGAGGGCCTTGTCCATATCCAGCCGGGGGAACAGGTTCTCCCCCTTGGCCACGGCGGCGTTCTCGGGCAGGGAGCCCCAGACGGCCGCGCTCTCCCAGGTGCGGGCCCCCTCGGGGGCGCCCAGCTGGGCGAAGATCTTGTCACAGCTGTCGGGGATGAAGGGGGTCAGCAGGGTGGCGCAGATCCGGGTGGCCTCCAGCAGATTGTACAACACGTGGGCCAGCCGGGGGCCGTTGGCCACCATGTCCTTGGCCAGGGCCCAGGGGGCGTTCTCGTCGATATACTTGTTGGCCCGCTGGATGACCTTGAAGACCTCCTCCAGGGCCCGGTGGGGGGCATACTGCTCCATGGCCTCCTCATACCGGCCCCGCAGGCCAGCAGTCAGCGCGATGAGCTCGGCGTCGAACTGCTTGGGACCGCCGGAGGCGACGATGGCAAAGGTACCCGGGGCGGCGCTGTCCTGGGCCAGCTTTTTCTCGCCCTCCGTGGCGCCGCACCCGGCGGGCAGGCGCTCCCCGAAGTACTTCTGGGCCATGGCGGTGGTCCGGGACACCAGGTTGCCCAGGTCGTTGGCCAGGTCGGTGTTGATGGTCTGGATGAGCAGCTCGTTGGAGAAGTTGCCGTCGGAGCCGAAGGGGAAGGTGCGCATGAGGAAGAACCGCAGGGCGTCCACCCCGAACTTCTCCGCCAGGATATAGGGGTCCACCACGTTGCCCTTGGACTTGGACATCTTGCCCCCGTCCAGAAGGAGCCAGCCGTGGCCGAATACGCGCTTGGGCAGGGGCTCCCCCAGGCTCATGAGCATGGCGGGCCAGATGATGGAGTGGAAGCGGACGATCTCCTTGCCCACGATGTGCACGTCGGCGGGCCAGTATTTCTCATAGTCGTGGTAGCGGTCGTTGCAGTAGCCCAGGGCGGTGATATAGTTGGACAGGGCGTCCACCCACACATAGACCACATGGCCCGGGTCGAAGTCCACGGGGATGCCCCAGGAGAAGGAGGTGCGGCTGACGCACAGGTCCTCCAGGCCGGGCTTGATGAAGTTGTTCACCATCTCGTTGACCCGGGAGCGGGGCTGGAGGAAGTCGGTGTCCTCCAGCAGGTGCTGGATCCGGTCGGCGTACTTGGACAGGCGGAAGAAATAGGCCTCCTCCTCCGCGTCCAGGACGGGCCGGCCGCAGTCGGGGCAGCAGCCGTCCTTCAGCTGGCTCTCGGTCCAGAAGGACTCGCAGGGCTTGCAGTACTTGCCCTTGTAGGTCCCCTTGTAGATGTCCCCGTTGTCGTACATCTTCTTGAAGATCTTCTGGATGGCGGAGACGTGGTAGTCGTCGGTGGTGCGGATGAACCGGTCGTTGGAGATGTTCATCAGCTTCCACAGGTCCTTGACCCCCCGGGGGCCCTCCACGATGGCGTCCACGAAGTCCTTGGGGGTGACGCCGGCCTCGCGGGCCTTGTCCTCGATCTTCTGGCCGTGCTCGTCGGTGCCGGTGAGGAACATCACGTCCTCGCCCTTCAGCCGGTGGTAGCGGGCCAGGGTGTCGGTGGCCACGGTGCAGTAGGTGTGGCCGATGTGGAGCTTGTCGCTGGGGTAGTAGATGGGGGTGGTGATATAAAAGGGTTTCCGGTTTTCCATGGTGATCGTTCCTCTTTCCAAATTCATTCAGTCTGTGTGTCGGGCGTGTCCATCTCCTCCTGTGCCCCGGAGGGCATTCGCTCGGACGGCGCAGACTGAGCGGAGTTTTGCAGGAGCGCCCGGGCCATGGCCAGGGCGGACAGGGTGTAGGCCAGGGTGATGGCGGAGGTGGCCAGGGGCAGGCCGTCCGCCAGGGCAGTCAGTCCCAGCAGGACCCCGCCCAGGGAGAAGAAGAGGGCCCGGCGCCGGTGGGGCCGGCCATAGAGAAATCCGATCGTCTCATACTGGGACAGCATCAGGAAGGCGGCGGCGGCCAGGGGGAAGCAGTAGGTCAGCAGGACGGGCTCGACGCCGTGCTCCAGGTGGGTGACAAACAGCCAGATGAGGGAGGCGGCAATGGAGAAGGGGGCCAGGAGACAGGCGCGGTCGGACAGCTCCCCCCGGTAGGTGGCCTGTCCCAGCAACAGGGTGGCGGCCCCCGCCGGCAGGCAGAGCGCCCCCACCAGCAACAGGGCGGCGGGAAAGGTCATGGGAAAATTCTCCGGATCGGCCCGCCACAGGGCCAGCTGGGCCAGCCCGCTCTGGATGCTCAGCGCCCCACCCGCCAGAAGCAGAAGGGCGGCGGCGGCCAGCAGGGCCATGTGGCCGGTGGCGGCGCAGGAGAAGGCGGGCAGAAAGTCGTCGGGCCCGACCCGCTCCCCCCGGACCAGCAGGAACAGGGCCAGCAACAGGGCGGCGGTCAGGGCCAGCAGGGCCCAGGTGGCGGGCGCCCCGTGGGTGAAGAGCCCGGTCTCCGGGTGGAAGGCGCTGGCCAGTTGCCACCGGCGCAGGCCGAAGCAGAGAAGCCCCCCCGCCAGAGCCAGGCCGGGCAGGGCGATGTCTTTTCGTGTCATAGGATCGTTCCCCTCGGGTGGAAGATGTGAAGAAGAGGGCGTCAGGCCCCTATCATATACCAATTTGCGGGAAAAAGCAATGGAGCGGGCCGGACTTTACCGCAGGCGGGGACCGCCCTGTTTTCCCTTGTGATTCCCGAATTGGAACCACAGGGCGGCGATCAGCACGGCCAAGCCCACCAGGGAGGTGGCGGTGTAGGCGTTCTCCGACAGCATCCCGTTGCTGTACAGGATCTGGAACAGGGCGAGAAAGACCAGGTCGCCCAGCAACAGGAGCCGGGCGGTGGGGTCCATGCGCTTGCGCGCCCGGTCCTTCCGGTCGGCCAGCTCCTCCTGGGCGGCCCGCTGTTTGGCGGAGACGGAGGAGTTTTGGTGTCTCTTCTGGGACTTCTTTCGGCTCATGGTTCGGATGCTCCTCTCAAAATGGTGGCGCCGCCCACGACGGTGTCGCCGTCGTAGAGGGCCACGGTCTGTCCGGGGGTGATGGCCCGCTGGGGCTGGTCAAAGACCAGGCGGATGGTGTCCGGGCCGGTCTGCTCCACCGTGCAGGGCTGTTCGGTCATGCGGTAGCGGATCTTGGCCCACAGGCGGGTGGGCCGGTCCAGTTGCCGGCAGGCGATCAGGTTGAGCCCGTCCGCCGCCAGCGTCCGGCCGAAGAGGGACGAGTTGTCCGAGAGCACCACCGCCCGGTCCGCCGGGCGGATCTCCCTGACATAGAGCCGCCCACAGCTGGAGGAGACCCCCAGGCCCCGGCGCTGGCCCACGGTGTAGTCCACGATGCCGGTATGCTGTCCCAGTACCCGGCCCTCCGGATCCAGAAAGGGGCCGGCGGGGTAGTCCCGGCCGGTGTACCGGCGGAGGAACGCCCCATAGTCCCCGTCGGGGACGAAGCAGATGTCCTGGCTCTCCCCCTTGTGGGCCACGGACAGGCCGGCCTGCCGGGCGATGTCCCGCACCTGGGCCTTGGTCAGCCCGCCCAGGGGGAAGAGGGCGTGGGCCAGCTGATCCTGCCCGAGGGTGGACAGGACATAGCTCTGGTCCTTCTCCGGGTGGAGGGCCTTGCGCAGGAGCCACCGGCCGCTCCCCCGGTCCAGGGACAGGCGGGCGTAGTGCCCGGTGGCCAGCTTGTCACAGCCGCAGTCCAGCGCCTGCTGCAGGAGGGCGCCGAACTTGATGCGCCGGTTGCACAGCACACAGGGGTTGGGGGTGCGCCCCGCCTCGTAGTCGGCCACGAAGGGGTCGATGACCTGCTCCCGGAAGGTCTGGGCCATCTCCACGGTGTGGTGGGGGAAGCCCATGGCCCGGGCGACCTGACCGGCGTCCCGGGCCGGGTCCTCCCCGGTACGGGGGGGAAAGAGCTGTAGCGTGAACCCCACCAGGGGGCGCCCCTCCTGCCGGAGCAACCAGGCGGCGGCGGAGCTGTCTACGCCGCCACTCATGGCGACGGCTGTCTGTTCGGGCATAGGCACCTCCAGGAGGAAGATAGAAGGACACGGCAGGCCGCCGCGGGGACAGCCTGCCGCCTCCGGACCTCAGGGACAGGGGCAACAGGACCTTTTCTGAGGTAGTATAGCACAGAAGAGGGGAAAATGCAAAAGAACATTCCAAATTTTGACCGGCCGGGCGGCCCGTGCCCCGGGGGCGCTCACAGATACCGGACCCGGGTGCACAGGCGCTGGAGCAGGGGGCGGCTGTGGCTGACGATGAGCAGTCCCAGGCCCCGGCGCGCCCCCTCCCGGAGGAGAAACTCCCAGATCTGGGCCTGGGTGATCAGGTCCAGCATGGCGGTGATCTCGTCGCACAGGAGATAGCGGGTGGCCGGGCCCAGGGCCCGGGCGATACAGAACCGCTGGAGCTCGCCCCCGGACAGTTCCCCGGGGTAGCGGGTGAGCCAGCCGGGCTGGATGTGGAGCTCATCCAGCAGGCGGGGGTCCGCCGGCCCCGCCTCCTCCAGGGAGCGCCCCAGGGGCAACAGGGGGTCCAGCATGGTCTCCGGGTGCTGGCCGATAAGCTGGACGGGGCAGGGGCCGCGGTAGCGGGACAGGGGCAGGCCGTCCAGCAGGACCTCCCCCCGCCCGGGCCGTTCGTAGCCCGCCAGAAGTTTACATAAAGTCGTTTTTCCCCGGCCGCTGGGGGCGAACAGCCCCAGTCGCTCCCCCGGCGCCAGGGTGAGGCTGACCCCCTCCAGCACCGGGCCGCTCCCCCGGCGGGGGTAGCGGAAGGTGATGTCTCTGGCCTCCAGACTCATGGCTCCCCTCCTTCCGGGAAGCGGCAACGGACCGCGCCGCCGCGCAGGGCGGTGTAGGGCACGGCGCCCTCCCGGCAGGGGGGGCGGCACCAGGGGCACCGGGGGGCGAACTGGCACCCCCGGGGGATCTCCCCGGGGTAGGGCTGTGTGCCCGAGATGGGGGCGAAGCCGTTCTGGGGCAGGGCGGCCCACAGGGCCCTCGTGTAGGGGTGGCGGAGGGCCCCGGCGGCGAAGTCGGCGGCCTCCGCCTCCTCGACGGTCTCCCCGGCGTAGAGGACCAGCACCCGGTGGGCGATGGTCAGGGCCAGCTCCAGATCGTGGGTGATGAAGAGCACTCCGGCGCCCTCCTCCGCCAGCTCCCGGAAGTGGCCCAGGATCCGCCCGGCGGCCCGGGCGTCCAGACCGGGGGTGGGCTCGTCGGCCACAATAAGGCGGGGATGCCCGGCCACGGCGGAGGCGATGAGCACCCGCCGGGCCATGCCGCCGGACAGCTCGAAGGGGTACAGGTCCTCCACTTCCGGCCCCAGCCCGTAGCGGCTCAGGGCCGCCCGGCTCCGGGCCCGGGCCTCCGGGGACCGGTCGCCCCGGCGCACCTGGGGACCGATCTTCATCAGGGGGTCCAGATAGGTGATTCCCTGGGGGACCAGGGCGATCTCCCGCCCCCGGAGGGCGACCGCCCGCTCCGGGGTGAGGGGGGCGCCCCGGTAGAGGATCTCCCCCTCCGCGCGGCTGTTGTAGGGGAGCAGGCCCAGGATGGCGTGGGCCAGAAGGCTCTTGCCCGAGCCGCTGGCCCCCACCACCGCCGTCACCTGCCCGGCCGGGAGGGAGAAGGACAGGTCGCGGATCACCGGCAGGTCCCGCCGGGCCGCGCCGCGGGTGTATTGTGAGAAGGAGATGGACAGGCGGTCCACCTGTAAAATGGGGTCCATGGAGAGACCTCCTTGGGAGAGTGGAGAGTGAAGAGTGGAGAGTGAAGAGTGGAGAGTGAAGAGTGGAGAGTGAAAAGTGAAGAGTGAAGAGTGGAGAGTGAAGAGTGGAGAGTGAAGAGTGGAGAGTGAAGAGTGGAGAGTGAAGAGTGGAGAGTGAAGAGTGGAGATGAGGGCCCTATTCGTGTGCGCTGGCCGGGTCCAACAGCCTGCGCACCTGTTCCCCCAGGGCGGCGAACAGCATCACCACCCCCACCAGGGCCAGACCGGGGAACAGGGCCAGCCACCATCGGCCGGTGGTGAGGTAGCGCATGCTCTCCGACAGGATGACCCCGATGGCGGGCTGTTCCGAGGACAGGCCGAAGCCCAGGAAGGTGACGCTGGCCTCGTGGAGGATGGCGTGGGGGAACTGGAGGATCAGCCCGGTGAGAAACTGGGGCAACAGGTGGGGGAGCAGGTGCCGCCGGACGATCCGGAGCCGGGGGACGCCCAGCTTTTCCGCGGCCCGGAGATAGGGGGCCTGGCGGAGCTGGAGTACCTCCCCCCGGACCACCCGGGCCAGAGAGGGCCAGTGGCTCAGGGACACCCCGGCCACCACCCCCACCGCCCCCCGGCCAAAGACCAGGGAGATGAGCATGACCAGCAGGATGTGGGGGACCCCCATCACCAGATCCACGCACCAGGAGAGCAGGGCGTCGGCCCTCCGGTCCAGGGCGGCGGCCACCCCCAGGACCAGGGCGATGGCCGCGCTGACGCAGGCGGTGAGGGCCCCGATGCGGATGGACAGGGACAGCCCCGCCAGGGTGCGGGACAGCATATCCCGGCCCATCCAGTCGGTGCCCAGAGGGGCGGAGGGGCCGGGAGCCAGATTCAGACGGGTGAAGTCGGTCTCCATGGCCCGCCCCCCCAGAAGGGCGCCGGAGAGGGCGATGGCTACCAACACTGCCAGGACCGACAGGAGAAGCAGTCCGGTCCGCCCCCGCCGGTTGGAAAGGGGAAGGATCATGTGCGGGCCGCCCCCCTTCGGATCCTGGGGTCGATGGCGCCGTAGAGCAGGTCGGCGGCCAGATTGCCCCCGAAGACGATGGCGGCGGTGAGGACGGTGATACCCAGGAACAGGGGCAGGTCGCTCCCCAGCCCCGCGTCCACCGCCGCCTGTCCCAGGCCGGGGTAGGAGAAGACCTGCTCCACCAGCACCGAGCCGCCGATGATCTCACTCACCGAGGCGAACTGCAGGGTGAGGGCGGGCAGGGCCACGTTCCGCAGGCCGTGGCCCAGGGCGATGGAGGCCGGGGACTCCCCCCGGGCCCGGGCAAACAGCACATAGTCGGACTCCATGATGTCCACCATCTTCTCCCGGGTGTGGAGGGCGACGGAGGACATCCCGGTGACGCTGAGGGTGAGGGCGGGGAGGACGGCGTGGCGCAGGCGGTCCAGAGCGGTCACCTGCGCCGCCTCCACCCCGATGGGGACGGACAGCCCGGTGGGAAGCCAGCCCAGCCACACGGAGAAGACCATCAGAAGCAGAATGGCCAGCCAGAAGGCGGGGGTGCTGGAGATCAGCAGGCACCAGCCCCGGATGAGCCGGTCGGGCCACCGGCCCCGAAACGTGCCTGCCAGCACCCCCAGGGCCAGCCCCAGGGCGCCGGACAGCACCCAGGCAAACAACAACAGCCCCAGGGAGCTGGCCAGCCGGGCCCCGATCACCTCCAGCACCGGCTGGCGGTACAGGAGGGAGGTGCCAAAGTCCCCCTGGAGGGCGGAGGCCAGCCAGCCCAGATACCGCTCCGGCAGGGGGGTGCCGGTGCCCCAGTAGGCCTCCAGCTGGGCGATCTGCTCCTGGCTCATGGCCCCCAGGGCCGCCTGGCCCACATTGGTCCGCAGAGGGTCCAGGGGGGAGGCGGCTATAAGCAGAAAGGCCACCAGGCTCACCCCCAGCAGGAGCAGGGCCATGCGGATCAGTTTTCTGCCGGCGAAGGCCAGGCGGTGCTTCATGGGGAGGGCTCCTTTCTTTACCAGCTCCACTGGTCCACGTTGTTGACGATGGACCAGCCGTGGCCATGGGGGTGAATTTTCTGCTCTGCGATCTGGAGCCCGTCCCGCACCCAGTACAGGTGGTCCACGTTCACCAGCCACACCCAGGGCACGTCCCCCTGCTGGGTGACGCCGGTGGTCCCATCCCACTGGGCCTTCTGCCAGAGTTCATAGGACGCCTCCAGATCGGTGCTGGCCAGGGCGGCGTCCATATAGGCGTCCACTGTCTCATTGGCGTAGGGGGAGTACAGGGCGGAGCCGGAGTCCCCCGCCGTGTGGTACAGGTTGTACAGCTCCATGGGGGTGTGGGCCCCCCAGCCCCAGATCAGGGGCTCTGACAGGGCCCGGTCATAGGCGGTGTCCCAGCCCACCCCCTCCAGGGTGCAGGCGATGCCCAGGGCCTGGAGCTGGCCGGCGAAGTCGGCGCACAGGGCCTGCCGCACCGAGTCCCCGGTGGAGTAGAGCAGGTTCAGCTCCGCCCTTTCTCCGTTTTTGTAGCGGAAGCCGTCGTCCGACAACAGCCAGCCCGCCTCCTCCAGCAGGGCGGCGGCCCCTGACCGGTCGTACTCTACCTGGGAGGCGGAGCTGTACCAGGGCAGGCCGTCGCACACGCTGTAGGCGGGGGAGCCGTAGCCGTTCAGCACGTGGTCGATCATCTCCTGCCGGTCGATCCCCATGTTGATGGCCCGGCGCACCCGCACGTCGGCGGTGAAGTCGTTGCCCACCGCCCGGCCTGTTTCGTCCGTCCCGGCGGGGACGGCGGGCAGATTGAAGCCCCGGTTGTCCACGCTGTCATAGGCGGCCAGGGCGTAGCCGGAAACCTCCTGGTCGGAGTAGGTGGCGGAGGTGTAGGCCACGTCCACCTGCCCCGCCTGGGCGGCCAGGAAGGCGGCGTCCTCCTCCAGGAAGAGGACCACCACCCGCTGGGTCTCCGGGGCCTCCCCGTAGTAGTCCGGGTTGGCCTCCAGGATCACCTGCTGTCCCCGGTCCCACTGGACCAGGGTGTACCGGCCGGAGCCGATGGGGTTGGAGCCGTAGGAGGCCGGGTCATAGGCGTGTTCCGGCAGGATGCCCACGTTGGCCATGGTGTAGGGCCAGATGGAGAAGGGACGGGTCATGTGAAAGACTACCGTGGCCCCGTCCGCCGCCTCGGCCCAGTCCAGCATGGTGAAGTCGTTCACCGAACTGGAGGTTTTGACCGTGTTGTAGGTGAAGGCCACGTCCTGGGCGGTCAGGGGCTCCCCGTCGGTGAAGACCGCGTCCTCCCGGATGGTGACGGTCCAGGTGAGGCCGTCTTCGCTGACCGTGTACCCGGTGGCCAGGTCATAGCCGATGGTGAGATCCGGGTTGGTGATGGTGAGGGTGGACTGGATCAGGGGCTCGTGGACGTGCTCTCCGGCCCCCCAGCCGAAGGCCGGGTCAAAGCCGGCGGCGGGCTCTGAGTTGGGGTCCAGGGCGATGACCACCGTGTTCTCCCCCTGCACCGGGCCGGATTCCGGGGCGGAGACCGTCCCCCCGCAACCGGCCAGGAGCAGGGACAGGGCGAGGAAAGGCGCCAAAAGGGAAGTTCGTTTCACGGAAATACCTCTTTCTGAATTGGTTGTATGTGGGGGCGGACCTTACATCTTCCCCCAGACCTCCCGCATGACCTCCTGATAGGACAGGTCATGGTCCCGGGCCAGCCGGGCGGCGTCCTCGAACTCCGGCTTCACGTGGGTGAGGCCGAAGCCCTGGGCCAGCTTCAAGCCCACCGGGCCCCACTGGGTCTGCACCTGACCGGCTCCCGGCGTCAGAAAATACTTGCCGCACCGCCGCACCCGTAGGCCGTTGGTGGTGGTCTCGGCGAGAATTTTCCGGGCCAGCTCCCCCTCCTGTGCCGGGTCGCACAGGACGGTGAGCACCCAGCCGGGGCGGCCCTTCTTCATGGTCCCGGGGACGGTGTACACGTCCAGCGCCCCCGCCTCCAGCAGGCGGGAGGCGGCGAAGGCCAGGGCCTCGGGGGTCATGTCGTCGATGTTGCACACCAGCTCCACGATCTCCCCGTTGGCCTCCTGGGCCGTCTCCCCCCAGAAGGCCCGGACGCAGTTGGCCTGTTCAAACTCCTTGGTGCCGATGCCCACCCCCACGGCCTTGGTGACCATGACGGGCATGGGGCCGAATTTTTGGGCGAAGTGGACCAGCAGGGCGGCCCCGGTGGGGGTGCACAGCTCCCCCTGGACGGCCCCGCCGTAGACGGGCACGCCGGCCAGCAGGTTGGCGGTGGCGGGTGCGGGGACGGGCATCACCCCGTGGGCGCACCGCACTGTGCCGCACCCCACATGGATGGGGGAGACGAGGATCTGCTCCGGCTGGAGCAGGGACAGGGCATAGCACACCCCCGTCACGTCGGCCACCGCGTCCAGGGCCCCCACCTCGTGGAAGTGCACATCCCCCACGGGACAGCCGTGGGCCTTGGCCTCCGCCCGGGCGATGGCGTCATAGACGGCCTTGGCCTGGGCCTTCACCGGATCGGGCAGGGGGAGGGCGTCGATGGTCTCCCCGATGTGGCCCGGGGTGGCGTGGTGGTGTTGGTGGTGGTGTTCTCCGTGGCTGTGGTCATGTCCGTGGTCGTGGTCGTGGTCATGGGTATGTTCGTGATCATGGTCATGTTCGTGGTCGTGGTGCTCCTCAACGTGGAGGTGGACATGGTCGTGATGGGCCGCCGCGCGGGGGGCGGGCTCGGTCTCCTCCTGCCCGTCCACGGTGACCGCCATGTGGGTGCCCGCGATGCCGCAGGTGGAGGCTTTCTGGGCCGCCACCCGGACGCCGGGGAGGCCCAGGCCGTTCATGGTGTCCAGAAAGCCCTGCTTGTCCTCCAAAAGCTCGTACAGAGCGGCCATGAGCATATCCCCGGCGGCCCCCATATTGCACTCGATGTAAAGCGTCTTCATATCAGTGTTCCTCCAGACCTTCCATTTGGTTGATGCGGCTGGCCAGGAAACCCGCGCCGAAGCCGTTGTCAATGTTCACCACACTGCACCCGGAGGCGCAGGAGTTCAGCATGGACAGCAGGGCGGACAGGCCGCCGAAGCTGGCCCCATAGCCCACGCTGGTGGGGACGGCGATGACCGGGCAGTCCACCAGCCCCCCAATGACGGAGGCCAGGGCCCCCTCCATCCCCGCCACGGCCACCACGCACCGGGCGGACATGAGGGTGTCCAAATTGCTCAAAAGCCGGTGGAGCCCCGCCACCCCCACGTCGTAGAGGCGGGTCACCCGGTTGCCCATGGCCTCGGCGGTGAGAGCGGCCTCCTCCGCCACGGGGATGTCGCTGGTTCCCCCGGTGGCCACCACGATGTGGCCCAGACGCTTTTGCGCCCCGGGAAAGGCCAGACCCAGCCTGGCCTCCGGGTGGTAGTCCAGGGGGACGGCCTGGGCGACCTTCTCCGCCGCCTCCGGGCCCATGCGGGTGACCAGGATATTTTGGCAGCCCCGCTCCCCCAGTTTCGCGGCGATGCCGGCGATCTGGTCCGGGGTCTTCCCCGCCCCGTAGATCACCTCCGCCGCCCCCTGGCGCACCGGGCGGTGGAGGTCCACCTTGGCGTAGCCCAGGTCCGCAAAGGGGGCCTCCTTCAGCTTCAGCAGGGCCTCCTCCGGGGCGGTCTCGCCGGCGGCCACCCCCCGGAGAAGAGAAAGAATGTCGCGCTTATTGTCCATTTGAGTGAACCTCCATTGTAGGTCAGGATAGAGAATGTGCAGGGCGGGGCTCGCCCCCGCCGCGGTTTGGCTTATCTGCCTTTCAGATCCAGGACCGCCCCGTCGAAGTCCCCCAGGGCGGCCAAAATTTTCTCCCGTTGCTCCAGAGCCAGGGCCATCTGCCCCGCCGGCACCTGGACCCGGGCCAGGCCGTGGAACAGCCGCACCCGGAAGTCCCGGAAGCCCAGGGCGTGGAGAGCGGTCTCCGCCCCCTCCACCCGCTGCAGGTCGGCGGCGGTGATGGGGGTCCCGGTGGGGATGCGGGTGGCCAGACAGGCGTAAGCCGGCTTGTCCCAGGTGAACAGCCCCGCCTCTTTGGACAGCCGCCGCACGTCGGCCTTGGTGAGGCCGCACTCCCGCAGGGGAGAGTGCACCTCCAGCTCCCGGGCGGCCCGCATGCCGGGCCGGTCCCCGGCGTCGTCGGAGGCGTTGGTGCCGTCCAGCAGGAGGGAGTACCCGTCCCTTCGGGCCGCCTCCCGTAGCCGGGAGAAGAGGGCTTTCTTGCAGAAGTAGCACCGCTCCGGCCCGTTGGCCGCCGCCCCCGGTACAGTTAGAATGTCCACCTCTACCACCGTCATGGGCACGTCCAGCTCCCGGGCCAGCCGCAGGGCGTCCCGGTACTCGAACTCCGGCTGGAAGGCGGTTTTCACATAGTAGGCGTGGAGATCACAGCCGTACCGCTTGCCCGCCCACAGGAGCAGAGCGGAGTCCGTGCCCCCGGAGAAGGCCAGAGCGGCCCTGGGGACCTGCCGGAAAAAAGAGTCCAAGGTCATGAAAATCCTCCTCTCCACAGAAAAAAGCACCTGTTTTTCCCAGACTTCTGCCGGAAAAAGCAGGTGCCTTCGTGACACCGATCAGGGGGTGCCGGGCCCGGAGGGGCAACCGGCGGAAATTGAAAGGGGGGGTGCCCTCCGTGGCTTCTGCCACTGGCCGGCTTCCTGCCGGGGGAGAGGGCCTGTTACGGAATTTATTATCTGCGGTTTCGGGGAGAAAGTCAAGAAAAATTTGCCGCTTAGAGGGCGTGCATTGACTTTTTGGCGCCATTTCAATAGAATGGAGCATGGCGATTTACCGGTATGTGAGAGACAGAAAAGGAGACGATCCTCATGCGTGAAAAGATACAAGGCAACTATCTGGCGATCCTCATCCCCCTCCTCATCGCCCTGATCTCGGTGTTCGTCCTGTCCGGGCCGGCCTCCTCCCCGGAGTTCCACAGAGACTCCCTGGCCGAGCTGGAGGAGAAGCAGACCACGGTGCTGGAGCTGTCCGCCGCCTCCGCGGCGGCCTCGGCCGCCATCACCCTGATCCCGGGGGATACCGCCACCCCGATCGCGGACAAGCTGGCCGATCTGAGCTCCCACTTTCTGGTGGTGCTGTGCGCCATCTTTCTGGAAAAATATCTGCTGACCATCACCGGCTTTCTCGCCTTCAAGGTGCTGATCCCCGTGGCCTGTGGCGCCTATCTGCTACACACGCTGTTTGGCTGGAAGGGGCTACGGGTGCTGGCCTATAAGTTGGCGGCCTTCGCGTTGCTGATTTTTGCGGTGATCCCGGTCAGCCTTCAGCTCTCCCATATGATCGAGACCACCTACCAGGCCTCCATCGACGCCACCATCCAGTCGGCCCGGGAGACCGCCGACGCGGTGGAGAGCGCCGCCGGGAGCGAGGAGGCGGAGGATGAGGGCTTCTGGGAGGGACTGATCTCCTCGGTGACAGAGGGGATCACCAGCGTCACCTCCGGCATCGCCGACAAGGTGGGCGGCATGGTGAATGACTTCCTGGAGGCCCTGGCCATCATGCTGGTGACCTCCTGCGTGATCCCCGTGTTGGTGCTGTTGTCCTTTATCTGGTTTGCCAAGATCCTGCTGGCGCTGGATATCCCGGTCCGCTATGAGGACGCCCGCCGGGGTGTCAAGCGGGTGCTGTTCAGAAGGGGAGAGCGGGACCCCAAGTGAGCGGCTACCGCGTGACTGTGGCCGGAGACCTGGGCAGAGGGTGCCGGAGGACCGGCGGCGCAAGGTGGCCTGCTTCAAAGTGACGAAGAAACCCCGCTGTGGACCATTGAAAATGGTCCACAGCGGGGTTTGGCACCCCCGACCAGACTCTAACTGGTGGCCTACCGCTTAGGAGTACGCTGGCAAGTGTTTTATGTCGTATTTTGCGCAAAATACGACATCCGGCAATCCCTTGAATTTCAAGGGATTGCCGGAGTTTCTGTGTTTGGGCTTCATTTTTTGTGACGTGAAATACCAGGGCAGTTTAGGCTGTTTGTTGGCGGAAATGTTGGCAGAGCTGGGAACTCAGATAAGAATGAACTATTGCCTGTCCTGTGTAATATAGTGTCGGTTCAGTGTTTAGAATACTTAGCAAGGCGAGACGGTAAGAGACATATCAAATTATTTTTGCTTTTTCTTTGGCAAAATAATAAGATTGATTGCACCGACCAATATACCGCCTATCACGACCCACCAAAATGCGGAAAGGAATAGATATTGGAGTCCAAAAATGCACAATATAACATTTGCAATCCAGGCTAATACAAAAAAGAAAGGCAGAGAAAATGGTGCAATAACATTCAGTTCCATGTCTGAGTCTTTTATAAATGCACCAAAGACTGAGAGCAGCAATCGGACCATCTATCTCCCAAACGCCGTAGTTGAAGAATTGAAGAAGGTGAAAATCCAGCAGGAAGAGTACAAGCGCCTCTTGGGGTACGAATACCATGATTATGGTCTAGTTGTGGCACAGCTAAATGGACACCCCTATGAACATCGAGTCATTGACAAGCAGTTTGCCAAGCTGATTGCGGCAAATCAGTTTCGTCCCGTAGTATTTCATTCTCTGCGACATTCCAGCACCTCGCTGAAGCTCAAACTAAGCAGAGGCAATATCAAAGCTGTCCAGGGGGATACTGGCCACGCAGAGGCCCGGATGGTGACGGATACATATGCCCGTGGATTCGACGCGGATCGCAAGTTGATTGCCCATGAGATGGATATGGGATTCTTTGCAAAGGTGGGAGACGGCACATCAAATACCTCTGTTGATCCAGACACGATTCAACAGTTGAAGTCGCTCATTCAGGCCCACCCAGAGCTATTGTCCGAATTGCTCAACGGGACAAATAAAGCATCTGGAAGCGCCGAAAATACGGCCTAAGTGTTGGAAAGTGTTGGCAGTCGTACGATTTTAAGTCGAAAAATCGAAAATTTTGTAGGCAGAAAATCCAGAAGCTACGAATGAAATTTCAACCAATCCCGTTGCTTAAAAAATGCAAAAAAGGAGCCAAAACCATGTGTTTTGGCTCCTTTGGCACCCCCGGGCAGATTCGAACTGCCGACCTTTCGCTTAGGAGTTTGGCGTGCCCAATGCCGTACGGAACGGACATAATTTACGGTGATTCCTCGTTCGTGATACATTTTGAGGTACAAGGTTTTTGTGGTGCAATTTGCACAAAATGCCGTGTACTGCCGCACTTTTTAAGACGGCCAATTAGCAAACTCTTAGCAGGAATCGCCTTGCCCACAACGTCTTTTCATCACGCTCTATCACCTTGTCACTGAGCAAATCATGGAGGTCATACAATGGAAAATCATGAAAAGCGTCCGTTGCCGGAGGCGCGCACCTATACCGTGGAAGATATTGCGGCCATGCTCAACATTGGGCGCACGTCGGCCTATACCCTGGTAAAAGAAGGCCACTTTAAGACCGTGCGGATCGGCACGGCGATCCGCATTTCCAAGAAGTCATTCGATGAATGGTTGGAGGAGCTGGAACTGTAAGATCAATCAGCAAATATCCAAAGGGCCGCCGTAGTTTTGAGCCTACGACGGCTCTTTTGTTACTTGATAAATAAAACGCTATAGCTCTCTGCGAATGACATTGTAGGCATCCTCAGTATTGGACGTACATCGATCTTTAAGCAGGCAAACTCCGGATTCTTCAAGACAATCCTCATCGGCAAGATGATTCGCATCTTCAGAAAGTCCTTTGAAGATTGGCTGAAGATAGAGGAAGCAGAAGAAAAGAATGAATAAACAATAAGATTATAGCCCGTTTCCTCTACAATGTGCAGAGGTTTCCGGGCTATTTCTATACCCTATATGCTTTTGAAGATATTAGCTCACATCAAAAATCAAATTGCATTTGACTAATAAGGCAGGAATGCATTTTACGTTCTGTTATTTTATCATCTGGACCAACTTCTCCAACTAAAAGTGGAGATTCTGGATTATGTTTACCGGTATTTGTGGAAACTGCTTTTGCGCTATAGTTGGCATAACAATATCGGCAACCATTCCGGCAAGTATTATAAGCACCTATATCAAGACTTTCAATACAGCCACATTCAAGACGTTGGTTCTTGTCTTTTCCAACCTTCAAGGGGCAATTCAAAAGGGCAGCAAACAAGCGATCATCTATACACCGTGCATGATCGATTCCATATTTTTGTAAATCGATACCTTCTGCGCAAGTATCCATTTTAAGGCCGTAACTTTTTGCAATTTCCACCAGACTTTTGGCAAGTATCTCTTGCATATCTTGAGCGAACTTTTCAACAGAAAGCCCAGCAATGTTTTTTTCTGTATTCCTGTAGAAATCCAAAAAACTGATAGTACACTTCTTAGTGTATGGAGAGAGACGCTTTGCAAGTTCTTCAAAATAATGAACATGGTATTCAAAAGTGTATGTTTCGTTCAAAAATATAGGGTCATAGCGCCAAATCACCTTTTCCGGGCCAATCATATCAGATAATTTTTGAAAAGCTGGTATGATAACATTATTTTTGGATGGGATTGACGCCTCTACATCTTGTCCATAGGCATTTAATGTGAACTGAAAATAATATGTGTAATCTTTCAGACGATCAAGTTTGGCCAACATTGGCGTTGGATTTTTTGTCCAAAAAACAATACCATCGACAACATCAGGATTTAAACTTATTTTACTGATCTGATGCGCATTCATTGGATTTCTTACCAACGCATACTCAAAACCAGTCCCGAAAGAAGCCAAAAATCCAATTACTTTTTCTACCATAAGTGGCCGGAATGCCGCCGCCTATAGCTTTTCCCCTCCGGGGTATTCGAGCGGCATAGAGACGGCCTTTCCATGCAAAACAAACGCTTTTCCTGACCACTGAAGGGAGGAAATAACATGTCGGTATTCGGTATTTCGTATTAAAGAATCATTTTAATCTATAATAGCAAATGTTCTTCCCTGTACCCTCGCGTTTTAATTCTCCGGCGGCCACTAGTTTCCGTAGCGCCCCTTCTATAGAACTGATACTGAGCGAAGGGCAAAGTTCCCGGATGTCCTGTTTGGTAAAACGACCAATTTTCTCCATGGTAGCCCGGCGCACAGTCTCCAGAGCAGGGAGCTTGGTCTCTACCAGAGCAAAGCGGTCTTCAAAATCCTTGTAGGCGGAAAGAATGGTTCCCAGCAGATACTTGATGAACGGAACCACATCTTCGGTGGCTTCATGCCATCCGATCTGTGCTTGCCCCAGGACATCATAATAGAGGTCCTTGTTTTTTGCGATCTTGGCCTCTAGTGAGATATATTTGCCTACATAGAACCCGCTGCGGTAGAGCAGCAACGTGGTCAGCAGGCGGCTCATTCTGCCGTTTCCATCGTTGAAGGGATGAATGCAGAGAAAGTCGTGGATGAACACGGGAATGACGATCAGCGGCTCCACTTCCATGTTTCCAATGACCCGTTTGTACTCCTCGCAGATTCTGTCCAGGGCCTCCGGCGTTTCATAGGGGGCCAGAGGCGTGAACAAGGTCTCCACATGACCGTCGGGATGGGTAGCGCTGATGTAATTCTGCACGCTTTTGGTCCTGCCCGCCATGGGATTGTTCATGTGGCTGTAGAGGATCTTATGGAGCTGCAGGATATAGTTCTGGGTGATTGGGATGGCATCGAAGTTCTCGTGGATTAGGTTCAGCACGTCCCGATAACCCGCGATCTCCTGTTCGTCTCGGTTCCTCGGCGTCGTTTTCTCCTCCACAAGTTGTCGGATACGGGTGTTTGTGGTCACGATGCCCTCAATGGCATTGGATGCCTCGGTGCTCTGCACCTTTGCAATCTCCACCAGTTTCTCCAATTCCTCTGGCCGCTGTTTCAGATATAGTTCCTGCTTTCCGGCTTCTTTATAAATTGCCGCGATCAAGCCCAGAATCTCCGAGTCCCACTTCTGCTCCCGAATTGCGGAGTAATTGAATGTACGCATACCCTTACACCCTCCCTTATTCCCTTAAATTTTAACACAAAATAAGCGGAAGCTCAACTCTCGGAAAGAACTTTCCCTTAATATTATGCCGAATTTAAGGGATTATATACGTCTGTAAGGGGAAATCAACCGTATTCTCGCCATAGGTTTGCGCCTGTGGCTTTTTTCATGTCCGTTTCTATCGCTCATCCCTAAAGCTGTACTGAAAGGAGTCAATCTCATGTTTTTTCTTCCGCAATCGGTGGCGAGGTTGCCGCCCATAGGTTTCTCCTATCTAGAACATCTAGGCTCTCTAATCAGGGCCTTCACCTGCAAAAACTCTATTTTCAAACCGCAAAAAGAGATGATCGCTTTTCCACTGCGTACGGGCATATAATTGGCTATATTTTGTCTTTTGTGCATAACGCCCGCAATTTCACTGGAAAGGACGGCATGGCACGGGAAAATGTAATACGCTATGGATTATACAGAAAAGTGGTGAAATACCACTTGCGTTTAGGAGTACGGCGTACCATTTCGTAAATTGTTCATATCATATCTTCCCGTGTTGTTTCTTCGCAAATTGTGCTGCCCGGAGGCAGGTCAATTTGCACAAATTCCCCTGAAATATGCTGCCTTACAACGGCTTTTCAAATGTCGTATTAGCAAGGTATTAGCAGGAACCCCTTGTGACAGAGGGCTTTCAGGGGCCATTTCAAAATGCTATTAGCACAGATGGAGGATAATCTTATGAGCACCAACACACCCAACGAAAAAGGAACGCCTCAAAGCAGAACATACACCGTGAATGACATCGCAGCCATTCTTGGTATCGGCCGCGCTTCGGCCTATAAACTCGCCAACTCCGGGTTGTTCAAGACGATCCGCATCGGCAACATGATCCGCATCTCCAGGAAGTCCTTTGAAGATTGGCTGAAGATGGAGGGGCTGGATGACGAAATCATGTAATTATAAAAGCACCATGGAAATCCCATGGTGCTTTTTTGCTCCTGCTAATCCCGAGAATGGCCTACAAAGTAATTCTCCAAAATTTCTTCAAAAGAGCCATTTTTTACTTGGCATTCCCATATGACCAAAACATTCCAACCGCTACATTCAAGTTTTTCAATATTTCTTTTGTCGCGGGCAACATTTTGACAAAATTTTTCTTCCCAGAAAGCAACATTTGTAGTAGGTGTTGAGGCATATTTGCATCCTGGATGCCTGTGCCAGTAGCAGCCATTAACAAAAATAATTAAATTATGTTTTTTTAAGACTATATCAGGCTTTCCAGGCAAGTTTGCACATTGTATCCTAAAGCGGTATCCGTGTCTATGTAACCATGAGCGAACAATCAGTTCTGGTTTGGTGTTTTTGCCTTTGATGTGCGACATACACTTGTGCCGTTGTTCTGATGTAAGTACATCAGACATCCTGTTTGCCTCCTTTAAACAAGGATTTTTCATTTGGCCATTCAAATTATAAAATAATTCTAAAGATAGGAGTTTTACTTCTATTGTAGATAAATATACCTACAATATCATTCAGAACTGTATTGAAATGGATCAAAAATTCCACACTTTTTCTTCTGCGACGGGCCAGAAGGCCACCACCCATAAGTTTTCCCCTCCGAGGTATCCAGGCGGCATAGAGGCCATCTTTCCTCCGAAAACGAACACTTTTCCAGACCGCCGAAAGGAGGTGATAACATGGCGGTATTTCGCATTGAGAAAACCCGCGACTACACGGTGATGTCCAACCACCATCTGCGCAACGCGGGGCTGTCGCTGAAATCCAAAGGGCTGCTCTCCATGATGCTGTC
>CALWVW010000003.1 GCA_944385075.1 uncultured Oscillospiraceae bacterium
AACAGCACGGTGCGCTCGATGGCGCCGGTGCGCCGGAACTCCTGGACGAAGAACTCCGACTCCTCGAAGGTGATGCCAATGGCGGCGAAGACCACCGCGAACTTGGAGTCCTCGTCCAGCACCTTGGCCTGCCGGGCGATCTGGGCGGCCAGGGCGGCGTGGGGCAGGCCGGAGCCGGAGAAGATGGGCAACTTCTGCCCCCGCACCAGGGTGTTCAGCCCGTCGATGGTGGAGATGCCCGTCTGGATGAACTCATTGGGGTAGTTCCGGGCGGCGGGGTTCATGGCCAGGCCGTTGATATCCCGGTACTCGTCGGCCAGGATGGCGGGGCCGCCGTCGATGGGCCGGCCCATGCCGTTGAACACCCGGCCCAGCATATCCATGGACACCCCCAGTTGGAGGGGGTGTCCCAGGAAGCGGATCCTGGACTCGGCCAGATTGATGCCGGCGGAGGACTCGAACAGCTGGACCACCGCCTTGTCCCCGTTGACCTCCAGCACCTGACAGCGGCGGACGGTGCCGTCGGTGAGCTCGATCTCGCCCAGCTCGTCATAGGTGACCCCCCGGACGCGCTCCACCACCATCAGGGGGCCGGAGATCTCTTGGATGGTCTTGTATTCCCGAATCACAGGGCGCTCTCTCCTTTCTCCACGATGGCGTCGATCTCCCGCTCCATCTGCTGGGACAGGGCGGCGTACTCCTCCCGATAGCGGTCGGCGGGCACCGATTTGGCCCGGCCGATGCCCTCCCGGGCGGGGATGGCGAACAGGTCGGCCAGGGCGCTCCCCTTGTCCGCCGCCGCCCGGCACTGGCTGTCATAGTCCCGGATCATGGCCAGCATCCGGGCCTGCCGGTCATACTCGGAGTAGGAGTCGATGTCCACAAAGGAGTTCTGTTGCAAAAAGTCCTCCCGGATCATGCGGGCGGTCTCCAGGGTGATCTGGTCCCGCGGGGACAGGGAGTCCTTGCCCACCAGCTGGACGATCTCGTTCAGGCTGGCCTCCTCCTGCAGGACGGCCATGGCCCACTCCCGGTTCTCCATAAACTCCTTCCCCAGGTGCTCGTCGTACCAGGGCTTCAGGCTGTCCAGGTACAGGGAGTGGGAGGTGAGCCAGTTGATGGCGGGGAAGTGCCGGCGGTAGGCCAGGGAGGAGTCCAGGGCCCAGAACACCTTCACGATGCGCATGGTGGCCTGGGACACGGGCTCGGACAGGTCGCCGCCCGGGGGGGACACCGCCCCCACGGCGGTGAGGGAGCCCCTTCTCCCCTCGTCGGAGCCGATACAGGCCACCGACCCCGCCCGCTCGTAGAACTGGGCCAGGCGGGAGGACAGGTAGGCGGGATAGCCCTCCTCGCCGGGCATCTCCTCCAGGCGGCCGGACATCTCGCGCAGGGCCTCGGCCCAGCGGGAGGTGGAGTCGGCGATGACCGCCACGTCATAGCCCATGTCCCGGAAGTACTCGGCGATGGTGATGCCGGTATAGATGGACGCCTCCCGGGCGGCCACCGGCATGTCGGAGGTGTTGGCGATGAGCACCGTCCGCTTCATCAGGGACTGGCCCGTGCGGGGGTCCACCAGCTCGGGGAACTCCCGGAGCACGTCGGTCATCTCGTTGCCCCGCTCGCCACAGCCGATATAGACCACCACGTCCACGTCGGACCACTTGGCCAGGGCGTGTTGCATCACCGTCTTGCCCGAGCCGAAGGGGCCGGGGATGGCGGCGGTGCCCCCCTTCGTCACGGGGAAGAAGGTGTCCACGATCCGCTGGCCCGACTGCAGGGGGACCACCGGGGGGAATTTGCGCCGGTAGGGCCGCCCCTCCCGGACGGGCCACTTCTGCATCATGGTCAGCTCCACCTGGGTGCCGTCCTCCTTCTGGAGCACATACACCGGCTCGGTGACCGTGAAGGAGCCGCTCCGGATGGACAGGATGGTGCCCTTCAGCTTGGGCGGGACCATGATCTTGTGGAGGATGGAGTCGGTCTCCTGGACCGTGCCCACCACGTCTCCGCCCACCACCCGGGCCCCAGGCTCCACGGCGGGGGTGAACTCCCACTTCTTCTCCCGGTCCAGGGCGGGCACCTCCACGCCCCGGGGCAGGTTGTTGCTGTGGGCCCTCTCCATGATGACCTCCAGCGGGCGCTGGATGCCGTCGTAGATATTCTCGATCAGGCCGGGACCCAGCTCCACGGACAGGGGGGCTCCGGTGGTGACCACCTCAGCCCCGGGCCCCAGGCCGGAGGTCTCCTCGTACACCTGGATGGAGGCCGCGTCCCCGGTCATGGTGAGGATCTCGCCGATCAGGCGCTGTTCCCCCACCCGAACCACGTCGGCCATATTGGCCTCCTCCATGCCGGTGGCCACCACCAGCGGGCCGGAGACCTTGACGATCTTACCCATAGGCGAAACCTTCTTTCTTCATACCGCTTCCCCCGGGGTGGCCGGAGGGAGGGGGCACTGCCGGAGATTGCCCCGGTATCCCCCCTCCTCCACAGGGCCCAGGCCCACATAGGAGAAGCCCAGTCGTTCATAGTAGGCGTTGAGCTCCGGGTTGTCCCGCTGACAGTCCAGCCGGAGATACGCCTTCCCCCGCTCCAAAGCCAGGGCCATGGCCCGGCGGAGCAGGCGGGTCCCGGCGCCCGGCACTTCCGGGTCGCCGGCCAGATTGTGGACATAGAGGGCGGCCACACCGTCGGACCAGAGGGGGTCCTCCTCCATCAGGGTGGCCACCGCCCGGGGCGCTCCGTCCGGCCCCCAAAGGCCGTACAGCTCCCCCGCCCTGGCCCTGGCTTCGAAATAGGACAGGGGATAGAGCTTCAGGTAGACGGCGGGCTCCCACTGTCGGATCCCCCGCCCTCTCAGCCAGGCGATCCGCCGGAGGATCAGGTCGAACAGGGCGTCCGCCTCCCACTCCCGGGCCCGGCGGAAACATTCCGGAGCCTCTCTCACAGGATGTCCGCCCCCACGGCCCGCTCCACCGCCGTCTTCACCTTGGCCATGCCGATGCCCAGGGGGCCCTCCTTCCCCGGGATCAGGATAATGGCCGGGGTCAGGGCATCCTTATAGCGGTCGATCTCGTGGGGGAGCTGGGCGGCCAGCTGTTCCGTCACATAGAGGATGGCGTAGTTCTCCCGGGCCAGCCGGGTCAGGGCCTCCCGCCCCTCCTCCGGGGTGGACACGGGGCACACCTCCAGCCCCAGGGCCCGAAAGCCCATGACGCTGTCCCGGTCCCCCAGCACCGCGATTCGATATCTCATCTCCCCCACCTCACTCCACATAAGTCTGGCGGAGCCTGGAGCGGATGGTATCCCCATCCAGTCCCGCCGCCCGCCCGGCAAAGACCGAGCGGATGGCGGTCAGCTCCTGCTCCCTGGCGTACAGGTAGCCGATGACCACCTGCTCCCCGAAGGGGATCCGCCGGGCGGCGGCCAGATAGGCGGTCAGCGCGTTGTCGCACTCCCGCTCAAATTCGGTCAGAGGGCCGCTCTCCGGCTGGGTCAGCCGGGCGCCCAGCTGGGCCGCCCGGGCCAGCGCTCCGGCCCGGAACACCTCCTCCAGCCCGTCCCCCCGGGCGGCCGCCACCGTCTGCGGGGAGACGTTTCCGCCGGGCAACAGCGCCTGCCGCAGGAACTCTCCGTCCCGGCCCATCCGGTGGACCCGGACCGCCGTGCGCAGGTTGGCCACGTCCACGGACAGGCGGGCGTACCCCTGAAGAAAGGCGCTCCCGGTCTCCCTGGCCAGCTGGGCCATCTCCCCGTAGCAGGCCCGGTCCAGGATCAGGTCCGCCTGTTGGGGGTCATGGCTCTCCTCCAGCGCCGCCCGGCTCTCCTCCAGGGCCCGCTGAAAGGCGGGGGAACACTCCCGGAGCTCTCCCCGGCGCCAGCCCTCCAACAGCTCTCCGGCGGGGTATCTCCCCCCCGCCAGCAGAAGCCGCTCCGGGTCCGCGCCCACCGCCCGGGCCTTGAGCAGGACCTTGGCGTTGTGGTAGTCGTATTTCACCTGGAACACCTGGAGCAGACCGGGGTCCGGGACGGCGCCCTCCAGGTCCCGGAAGGTGTCCTCCCGGGCCTGTGCCAGCGCCTGCTCCAGCCCGACCCCGTCGGCGTAGCCGCACTCCGCCAGGAGCTTTCGCGCCTCGGCGGCGTCCCGGGCCTCGATCATCCGCTCCAGCCGCTCCCGGGTGAGCAGCCGGTTCTCCATGGCCCTGATCCGGGTGGAGACGGTCAGGTAGTCGGTATCTCTTGTTCGGGACAAAGAATCACCCCCCTCTTAAGAATCGGGAATGGACCGCTCGGATCCCTAATCGCCGAACAGCAACCCGGCCACTTCCCGCTCCAGCTTTTCCCGCTGGAAGCGGACCATGCTCTCAAAGGAGCAGTTGGTCTCCACGTCCCCGTCCACCAGGATGAAGCCCCCCCGGATGTCCCGGGTCTCCTCGCTGAGGGTGAGCATCCCGGTGCCGGTGACCATGGCCGTGGTGGAGTTGACCACCTTGCCCAGCAGGGCCCCCACCCGGGTGTCGGTCAGGGGCTCCGGGAGCTCGGGGGCCACCCGGCTCACCAGCGCCTCGTTGGCGGCCACCACCACCTGCTTGCCCACCCGGGCGCGGTCGGCGGCGGAGAAGATCAGTTGCTCCCGCCCGGTGGTGGACGCCTCCAGCACCAGCCGGGTCAACAGCTTGACATACTCCTCCTCCGGCAGGGAGCACAGGGTCTCCACCGCCAGGGCGAACGCCTCGTCCAGCACCTCCTGCTTGGCGGCCAGCTCCAGCTTGCTCCGCTCCAGCTTGGCCGCGGAGCTCAACCGCTCCAGGCGCTCCTGGGCGGCGGCCCGGCCGCGCTCCAGAATGGCGGAGCACTCCCGGTCCGACTGGGCCCGGGTCTGGGCGGACAGGGCGTCGATCTGCTCCTGGGCCTCCCGGTCCAGGCGGTCGATCTCCGCCTGGGCGTCCTGGGCGATCTTCGCCGTGATCTTTTCAATTCCTTCCATGGGTGAACCCCTCTCTCCGTGTCAGCCGCTGATGTTGATGATCATCAGCATGGAGGCCAGCAGGGACAGGATGGCGTAAAACTCCACGGTGATACACAGCACCATGCCCTTGGACCAGTCGTCCGGCTTCTTGGCCAGCAGGTTGATGGAGGCCGCGGCCACCCGGCCCTGGGCGATGGCGGACAGCAGGCCGCCCAGCGCCATGGGCATACAGGCCACAAAGTACTGCATCCCCTGGGCGATGGTCAGATCCGGCAGGGTGCCGCTGAGCAGTCCCATCCGGAAGATGGCGAAGAACCACACCACAAGGCCGTACAGGCCCTGGGTGCCGGGGATGACCTGCAGGATCATCACCTTGCCGAACTTGCCCGGGTCCTCGCACAGGAGCCCGGCGCCCGCCTCGCCGGCGATGCCGGTGCCCTTGGCCGAGCCCACACCGCTCAGGGCCGCCGCCAGGCCCGCCCCCAGCAGGGCGATGGCCAGACCGCCGATACTGCCCAGGAAGGTCAGGCTCTGTCCGTACTCCATTACCGCGTTCACATCCATAGTCTTGTCCTCCTTCTATTTCACGATATCGTAATATTGGGCCTTCAGGTCCAGGGGCTGGAAGGGCCGGCCCCCGTCCTCGTAGAATTTTCCGAAAAATTCCAGACACTGCAACCGCAGGTCGTGGACATAGCACCCCAGCAGGTTCAGCCCGAAGTTCAGGGTGTTCCCCGCCAGGGAGATCACCAGGAAGATGACCACATTCCCCGGGATGGCCCCCAGGGTGTTGAACACCTGGGCGATGACCGATCCGGCCAGCATCAGAGCCATCAGCCGGGAGTAGGAGAGGATGTCCCCGAAATAGCCGGTGACATGGTTATAGAGGGAGCCGAAGATCCCGGTGATCTTGCCCAGTCCCTTCCCCTGGATCAGGGGGCCGGCCACCACCAGCACAAGGCCGGCATACAGCACCAGGGGGGTGACCCCCGCCGCCATCAGGCCCAGCCCCAGGAAGACCACCCACCAGGTGATCTCCTCCCAGAAGGCGTCCATGAAGTTGCCCGCCCGCACCTTGCGGACGGCGCTGATGGCCATGCCGGTGATGATCTGGACAAAGCCCAGGCACATGGCCCCCACCAGGATCATCATGGTGTCGTTCAGGGGGGTGAACAGGGCTGGCAGGACGATGGGCTCCTCCATCCCCAGCACCGTGGTCAGCTGGGTGAGGAAGTCGCCGAAGAAGCCCCCGGTGACCACCCCCATCAGGAAGGTGCTGATCCCGCACAGCACCAGCAGGCCGCACAGGTGGCCCAGGGTGCCCCCGGGCCGCTTCTTCCACAGCACCAGCCCCCCCAGCAGGAGCATCACCAGCCCGTAGCCCATGTCCGCCATCATCACCCCGTAGAACAGGATGAAGAAGGGGGCCATGAGGGGGTTGGGGTCCACCGTGCCATAGGCCGGCAGGGAGTACATCTCGGTCACCATGTTCAGCGGCCGGGTGAGCCGGTGGTTTTTCAGCTTCACCGGCACCTTGGGGTAGTCCTCCGGCGCCGGGTCCTCCACCTCCCAGGCGCAGGGCCAGGGGGCCAGGGCCTGCTCCAGACCGGGCCACTGCTCCGCCGGGACCCAGCCCTCCAGGAAGAAGGTCTGCCCCGTGTCCCACAGGCGGCTCCGGGACTCCTCCCGGCGGACGGTCACCGCGGTCAGATCCGCCAGCCGCCAAAGCCGGGGCCAGCAGTCCCCCATTCCGGCCAGGCGGCCCTTCAGTTGCTCCTCCTCCCGGGACAGCTCTTCCGACTCCCGCTTCAGCCGGTCCAGATTCTCCGCCGCCGTCCCGGTCCAGTCCCGCAGGTTGGCCCGGGACCAGCCCAGCTCCTTCAGCGCCTCCAGCGCCGCCTCCGCCTGGCTGTTGTGGCAGACCAGAAGGCAGTAGCGGCTCTCCCGGTCGGCGGAGATCTCCTGGAGCTGGACCAGCTCCCCGGCAGTCTGGAGGGCCCCCTCCGCCTGCCCCAAGGGGACGGCGGAGGGCAGAGTGCCCAGCTGGACCGTCACCTGGTCGCCGGAGTCGGCCTCCAGGGGGAGGTCCAGGGTGGCCCAGGGGGCCAGGGCGGCCCGCTGGGCGGCCAGCTTGGCCTGCTCCCCGTGGATGGTATGGATCCGCCGGTCCGTGCGGTTGATCTCCGCCGCGGTCTCTTCGGCCCGGCGGGCCTCCTCCCGGTCAAAGAGGGCCTCCTCCCCCAGTTCAGGCTTGGGATGCAGAAAGCCCCCCTTGGCGGGGGCGTAGTGTTGCAGTATCTCAATGGCGCGCCGGACCTCGGTCTGTCTCTCCCGGGCCTCCGCCAGCCCGTGGCCGTCCGGCCGGGTCAGCCCGGCCCACGCCGGGTCGTCCGGGTCCAGCTCCGGTTCCACCACCTCCACACAGCCCATGGTCTGGAGCAGGTGCAACAGCTTGTCCCGGTCGCCGGCCATGGCCGCCAGACGCAACCGCTTCATTGCTACAATGGCCATTTTTCATCCACGACCCTTTCCACGATCCGCTGGGCCGCCTCCTTCAGCTTGGCCCGGGCCTCCTGCTTGCTTCTCTCACAGTCCCGGGCGGCCTGGTCCAGCTCCTCCCGGGTCAGCTGGGCGGCTCTCTCCTCCGCCTGGGCCATCATCTGCCGCGCCTGGGCCTGGGCCTGTTGCCGGGCCTCCTCCGCGCTCTGGCGCGCCTGCCGCTGGGCATCGGCCAGCCGTTGCCGGTTCCGGGCGGCGGCCGCCTCCCGGGCCTCTCTGGCCCTGCTCTCGGCCTGTGTTACCGACTGGATCGCTTCCAATGCCATACTCTCATCACCTTCTTTTCTTGTTCTGTGCGCATAGGTTCCAACTTTATTTTATTGTAATTTTCACAAAAATGCAAGCACAATTTTATCAAACTTTCTTTTTCATTTCTTAGCATCTTCTTTATTTGTCATTATTTTTATTTGATTCCCGATATTTCCGCTCCATTTTTTCATTTTGCCCAATTTTTCCTGCATTTCTTTCTTTTTCTCCTGCATCCCAATTTTTTCCTTGAAATGCAGAGGAGCGCGCGGATGCAAAATGCATCCGCGCGCTCTGTCTGTCTCTGATTTTGTCCGGGCGGGGGGCCGGCAGAGCCGGCCCTCTCAGTTCACTGCCGCCTGGGGTCGCTCCTCCCCCGTCAGCTGGGGAAGGACCGCCACCACGGTGCCCTCCCCCGGGGCTATCTGGGCCGCCAGGTCCGCAAGGGTGGGGGAATCCCCGTCCTCCTCCACCCAGAGCCGCCCGGCGTACTCCGCCAGGAGCTCCGGCGTCAGACCGCCGCCCCCCTCCTCCAGGTTGGCCCGGTCCACCCGCAGGGACAGCACCGCGCCGGAGGGCTCCAGCGCCCGGGCCACCTTCTCCAGGAAGGCCTCCTCCCACTGGCTCAGCCGGTCGGGGTCATAGGCGTCGCCCACCTGGAGCCCCGCCAGGTTCCCCCCGGTGGGGAAGGCGGCGCACTCCAGCAGGATCTCGTCAAAGCCCAGCCCGGCCAGCTCGCCGCACAGGCCGGCCAGATAGTCCCGGGCCTCCTGCCGGGCGGGGCTGAGCCAGCGCAGGCCCAGCTCGTCCCGCCAGTTCCCCCCGCTACTCCGCAGGGCCAGGTCGTTCCGGTTATAGGGCGCGCTGTTGTCCCGGAAACAGCACACCCGGGCGATGGTGTACACCTCTCTCCGGTTCCAGTCCTCCAGCGCCCGGTTGACCTCCTCGTCCCCGTTCCCCCGGGCCTGGTCGGCCACCAGCTGTTGGGAGTGCCAGACCAGATCGCCCTCCGGGTCCTTCACCTCAAGGATCAAGGCGTTGGCCCCCGCCTGGGCCAGCTGTTCCTCCGCGGTGCCGTCCAGCACGGCGGAGAGGGGGAGCTGGACCGCCCGCATGACCTCCGCCGCCGGCTCCGGCTCGGGCTCCTCCGGCGTCTGCTCGGTGTAGCTCACCTCCCCGGGGTCGGGGAGGGGTTGGGGCTCTTCCTCCTCCCGGAACAGGGAGAGGTACCACCCGTCCTCCGTGTAGACGATATACTCCTGGGCCCACAGCAGGCCCGCCAGCGCGACCACCACCAGGGCCGCCAGCCCGATGGCCACATACTTCAGTATGTCGCCCGCGGTCCGGCGCCCGCGGTAGTTGCCATATCCTCTGTTGGATCGTCTCATAACTTCCTCCCGGCGGCTGAGCCCTGGAACAATCTGGATGAGTATACGATTTGGATGGTATATTATATCAATATCTCCCGATCTTTACAACTCCCAATGAAAAAAATACAAAAAAAGCGGTCAGATCACCATGCCGCCGTCCACACTCAGCACCTGGCCGGTGATAAAGCGGGCGCCCTCCCCGGCCAGGAAGAAGATGGCCTCGGCCACCTCCTCCGGCGTCCCCAGCCGCCCCAGGGGGGTCTCCCGGGCCAGGGCCTCCCGGTCCTCTTCGGTCAGGGCCCCGTTCATCTCCGTCAGGATGGCCCCGGGGGCCACACAGTTCACCCGGATGCCGGAGGGGCCCAGCTCCTTGGCCAGCGCCCGGGTGAGGCCCACCACCCCCGCCTTGGCGGCGGAGTAGGGCACCTCGCAGGAGCCGCCCGTCACCCCCCACATGGAGGAGACGGTGACAATGGCCCCCGCCTTCCGGGACACCATCCCGGGGATGGCGGGCTGGAGGGTGTGGAACACCCCGTCCAGATCGGTCCCCATGACCTGCCGCCACTGGAGGCCGGTGGTGTCGGTCAACAGCTGGATGGGCAGGGCGATCCCCGCGTTGCACACCAGCGCGTCCAGGGGCCCCAGCGCCCGCTGGGCCCGCTCCACCACCCGGGCCATCTCCTCCGGGTCGGACACATCCCCCCGGACCGTCTCCGCCCTCACGCCCAGGGCGGCCAGCTCCCGGGCCAGCGCCCGGGCCTGCTCCTCGCTCCGGTGGTAGTGGATGGACACATCCCATCCCCCCCGGGCAAAGCGCCGGGCCGTCGCCGCCCCGATGCCCCGGGACGCCCCGGTGATCAGCACATGTCTGCCCATGGCTCCCCCTCCTATCCGAATACGCCCTGGACCAGCACCATATAGAGGATGGTGGCCCCAAAGATCGAGAGCATGTCGTTCCCCTTCCACAGGTGGAGGAGGACGGCCGCCCCCCCGGCCACCAGCGGCGGGACCCACCCGCCGGGGGTGGTAAAGGTGGTCCCCCGCAGGCAGTAGACGATCAGCATGGCGATGATGGCGGGGGGCAGGACCTGCCCCAGATAGAGCACCAGCTTGGGCGGGTGCTCCCCCCGGTCAAAGAGAAGGAAGGGGAGCGCCCGGGTCAGAAAGGTGACCCCCGCCATGACGGCGATGGTGGCCAGAGTCTGTAGCGGCGTCAAGGTCATGGTAACACCTCCCGTTCTCTCTCCGGGGCGGCCAGCTCCCGCCCCCGCTCCAGCCGGGGCCGGAGCAACACCAGCGCCAGCACAATGACGCCCAGGGCGGGCAACAGCATATCCTCCGCCCCCACCAGCACCAGGCTGACCAGGGTGACCACGCCCCCCAGCAGGGCGGGCAGGTGGCTCCCGGCGCTTCTCCACTGGCCCACCGCGATCACCAGGAACAGGGCGGTCATGGCAAAGTCCACGCCGGTGGTGTCAAAGCCCAGGGCCGAGCCCAGCACCGACCCCAGCACCGAGCCCAGCACCCAGTAGCTCTGGTCCAGCAGGGCTACGGCGAAGTAGAAGTCGTGGCTGTCCACCCCCTCGGGGGGGCGGGCAGAGCTGAGCAGGGCGTAGGTCTCGTCCGTCAGGGCAAAGATCATATAGAGCTTTCTGGCCCCCATGCCCCGGAACTTCTCCAGCATGGACAGGCCGTAGACCAGGTGGCGGAAGTTGATGATCAGGGTCAGGATGGCCACCTGGGTCAGCGGGGCCCCGGTGGCCAGCAGGGACACCCCCAGATACTGCCCCGACCCGGCGTAAATGGTCAGACTCATCAGGAAGGACCAGACCACGCCGTAGCCCTCCGCCTGGAGCATCAGCCCGAAGGCGATCCCGATGGCCAGATAGCCCATCAGCACCGGGACCGTCAGCGGGAAGGCGGCGGCAAAGGCCTTTCGATTCATGGAAGTTCCCCCTCTTTTTTCATCATGCCCCCCTATTCTACCCGTTTTCCCACCGCCTTGCAAGCCCTTTTCCCCTCCCCCGGGAAGGTTGTTAAAAAATTATAAACATTCCCTGTTTCCCCTTGCCTTTTCCAGTTTTTCACTTATAATGGTGGGAATGAATCTGTTAGAGAGGGCTCGGAATGGAACAACTGCTTTTGATCTACAACCCCACCTCGGGCACCGGCCGGGCGGCCACCCGGCTGTCCGAGATCGTGGACGTGTGCACCAAGGCCGGATGGCTGGTCACCGCCTACCCCACCCAGCTGAAGGGGGACGCCACCCGGATCGCCCGGGAGCTGGGGGGGCAATACGGGCGGGTGATCTGCATGGGCGGGGACGGCACCCTCAGTGAGGTGGCCGCCGGGCTCATGGAGCTGGAGGGCCCGCCCCCCCTGGGGTACATCCCCTTCGGCTCCACCAACGACTGCGCCACCACCCTCCGGCTCCCCCGCTCCCACCGGCAGGCCGCCCGGGTGGCCGCCGCCACCGGCGTCCCGGTCCCCGCGGACATGGGCCTGCTCAACGGCCACCCCTTCGTCTATGTGGCCGCCTTCGGCGCCTTCACCAAGGTGGCCTACGACACCCCCCAGGATCTGAAGCACTCTTTGGGCCATCTGGCCTATATCCTGGAGGGGATCGCCTCTCTGCCCACCATCTCCCCCTACCACCTGCGGGTGGAGTACGACGGGCAGGTGCTGGAGGACGACTTCTTCTTCGGCATGGTCAGCAACACCCTGTCCATCGGGGGAATGAAGCCCCCCAACGCCGACCAGGTGGTGCTGGACGACGGCCTGTTCGAGGTCACCCTGGTGAAAAAGCCGGTGTCTCTGGCCGACGTGGCCAACGGCTTCCAGGCCCTGATCAACCTGGCTCCGGCGGAGGGCACCGGCGCCCTGGTCCAGTTCCAGGCCCGCCGCCTGGTGTTCACCGCCGACCACCCCCTCCCCTGGACCATCGACGGGGAGTTCGGCGGACAGCAGTCGGTCAACGAGGTGGTCAACTGCCAGCGGGCTCTCCGGGTCATCCGCGACCAGTAGGCCCAAGACATAAAAGACATAAAAGCGGCCCCGCATCCCGTTGGGATGCGGGGCCGCTTTTACTCGGTCCGTTGCGCTCAGTTCCCCTCCAGCACCTGGGCCAGATCCACCTCCTGGGCGTCGCTCCAAAGGCGCTCCAGGTCGTAGAACTTCCGCGCCTCATCGGTGAACACGTGGACCACCACCGAGGAGAAATCCATGAGCAACCAGGTGCCGCCCCGGTGCCCCTCGATGTGGTGGACCCGCTCGCCGTGGGCCTCCACCGCCTCCTCGCAGGCGTCGGACATGGCCTTCACCTGGGTGCTGGAGGTGGCGGTACACAGCACAAAATAGTCCGCCAGGGTGGTCAGATCCCCCGTCTTCAGCACCTTGATATCCTGTCCCTTCTTGCTGTCCAGCGCTCTGGCCAGCACCACTGCCATCTCATAAGGCTCCAAATCTATGCGCTCCTTTCGTTTCCCTGTCTCTCTGTTTTTCTCAACGGACGTCCTGAGAGGGCTGGGCGCCCTCCACGTCCGGAAAGATGTCGTCCGGGTCGATGAACACCAGCCCGCCGCTCTGGGAGGGGGCGGTGGTCTCACTGTCCCCCGGCAACACCGGGTCCACCCAGCCCGGCTCCCCCATCTGGGGCGGATCGTCCGTCCCGGGCAGGACCGGGTCCTCCTCCGGCGGGGTGGGGTCCTCCCCCTCCCCGTCCGGGCCGGAGGTGCCCCCCTGGCCTCCGCTCTGGGAGCCGCTCTGGCTCCCGCCCTGGGAGGTGTCCGGGGTCTCGTTACCGGGCTGTGTGCCCTCGCCCTCTTCGGTGGTCTCGCCGCCCTCCACGGGCTCCTCCGTCTCGTCGGGCTCCTCGGGCTCGGGCTCACTCACCGGCACCCGGCCCATCCGGCTGTCCAGCAGGGTGGCGTTGGTCACGCCGAAGCTCCCGTCGCTCTTTTTGTACATCAGTTGCAGGTCGCTGGACCGGATATCCGACCGGTAGGGGTTGATCCCGTCGTTGAGGATCTCCAGCAGTTCGTCCCTCTGGGCCACCACCAGGGAGGCCCCGTTATACCACACCCCGGACCAGGGCATGGAGGCGATGGTGACGTCCTCGTCCGGGTCCATGCCGATGGCCAGCTGGGCGAAGGCCAGGATATTGCCCACGCTCAGGTCGGTGTCCACATTCTCCGTGAAGATCCGGGCCAGCTCGGGGAGCTTCAACAGCACGTCGGGCTGGAGGCACTCCTTGAGCACCGCCACCAGGAAGTCCCGCTGGACCTCGGTCCGGCCGCTGTCCCCCAGGGAGATGCCGCCCCCCTTCCGGAAGCGGACCACCTGCATGGCGTCGTCCCCGTTCAGGAGCCGGTAGCCCGCCTCCTGGTGGATGTGCAGGTCCTGGGCCGGGTCGTCGTAGTTCATATCGAAGGGGACCTCGAAGTGTACCCCGCCGATGGCGTCCACCAGCTCGCCGATGGCCTCCCACTGGACCAGCACATAGAAGTCCGGATAGATGCCGGTGAGCTTGCTCACCTCCTGCTTCAAAGCGGTCATGCCGTTCTCCACCCGCTCCTGCTCGGGCAGGTCTCTGGATCCCCGGTTCCGGGCGTACACTGAGTTGAGCCGCTTACTGGAGGCGCTGGTGTTGATCATGGTGTCCCGGAGCAGACTGATGGCGTGGATCTCCTTGCCCTCCGTATCATAGCTCACCAGGATCATGACGTCGGTGGAGCCGCTGATCACGTCCTGGCCCACCAGGAGGAAGGTGTAGTACCCGTCCTTCCGCCCGCTGGACGCCACTTCGGGCAGATCGCCGTCCCAGCCCAGCTCTCCGGTCTGCTGGGACGAGTCCCCTGTCCCACCGGGCAGGACGGACACGTCGGGCAACTTCACCCAGGACTGCAGGAACAAGAATACCGCAATGATGATGATGGAGATGACCACCGCCACCTGCAACGCCCGGTACCGGATCTTCTGGCTCCGGTTCAGACCGGCCACCCAGGCCCGGTGCTGGTTCCAGTAGTCTCTCAGGGATGGCCGGTCGGAGACCGCCTCCCGCTTGCCGTGTCTTTTTTGTGTGCTCATGCTCTCTTATCAACCTCAAATCGTCACGCGCACCCCGTGGTCTATCAGCCAGTCCCGGGCCGCCAGGGTGTTGGAGTGGATGGGCAGTTGCCGGTCGATCATCTCCTGAATGGTGGTCTCCACCCCCAGGAGCAGGGCCCGGTCCAGGTCCTCATAGGCCAGCGCCCGCAGGCGCTCCACCCCCTCGAAGTCCCGGTTGGGCTCCATGTAGTCGGCCACATAGAGGATCTTCTCCAGGGTGGTCATATCCGCCTTGGCGGTGGTGTGCCAGAAGATGGCCCAGTAGACCTCCTCCGGCTCGCCGAACACCGCCCGGGCGATGCAGGCTCCGGTCTTGGAGTGGAGGAGCTTGACCGCCTGTTGCTCCAGCGCGTCCAGCTCCACCCCGTACTTGCGGCACAAGGCCAGCTGGTCCTCCAGCTCCAGATATTTGGTGCAGTCGTGGAGGATGCCCGCCCGGCGGGCCATGGTCTCGTCAGCCCCCCAGCGGCGGGCCAGCCGGACCGCCTCCTCCTCCACCCCCTGGACGTGGGCCACCCGCTTTTCCCTCATCATGGCGTAGGAGCAGGCCCGCAACTCCGGGAGCTCCAGGTGCCTCAGGTCCGCATGGGTGCCGTACAGCCCGTGCAGGAGGATGTAGCCGTACACCGAGGGGTGGAGGTACTCCCGCCCCTCCCCCCGGGCCAGGAGCTCCCGCAACCGGGTGGAGGAGATCTCCACCAGGCCGGGGACAGGGATGAGCTGGACCCGGGCGCCGTAGTCCCGCTCCAGCCGGGCCTTCTGGGCGGCGAAGCGCGCGGCCTCGTCCTCCTGGGTCCGGTGGAAGGCGCACACCGAGGCGTATTTCAAAATGCGCTCCGGCTCCTTCCAGGTGTGGAGGGTCAGGAACATATCCGACCCCACCAACAGCCACAGCTGGGCCTCCGGCTCCCGGCTGTGGATCAGCTCCACCGTGTCGGCGGTGTAGCTGGGGCCGGGGCGGTCCATCTCCAGGGAGTCCACCTCCGCCACCCTGGGCAACAGCAGGGCGTCCGCCAGCTTCCCGGCCATGGCCAGCCGGTCCGCCGGGGGCGGGGTCCCCTCCGGCAACTCCTTGTGGGGCGGGATGGCCGCAGGCACCAGCATCAGCCTGTCCAGGTCCAGCGCCGCAATGGCCGCCCTGGCCGCCGCCAGATGTCCCAGGTGAGGCGGATTGAAGGTTCCGCCATAAATACCGATCTTCATTGGCCTGATCCCACCTTTTTATTTTTTCAAATTCCCGCCGCGACAGTGATGCGTTGTCCGTGGGGCGCGACGACTCGGCGCGCCCTGTCCGTTCACGCCCGCCGGGGCCGTCAGGCACCATGCGGCGTTCGGAACAAAATTCCTATTTCCCTTTCCTGTCCACCAAAACGATCTTGTCCTTTTTGTCCTTTCTATGACTTGGACGATACAGGACGAATTTTGTCTCCCACGGCGTCAGGCCGCCGTGGGGCCCCGGATTTGAGAATGCTCGGGCGAACTGAATTCGCCCTGCGCAATTCTCCGCCTGCGGCTCCGAATTTACGCGCCACACGGCGCGCGCCGCCTTTGGCGGCGTTCGGAACAAAATTCCTATTTCCCTTTCCTGTCCACCAAAACGATCTTGTCCTTTTTGTCCTTTCTATGACTTGGACGATACAGGACGAATTTTGTTCCGATGACCTGGACCACCTCGCTCCGGGTTAGGGGAGCCAGCTGTTCCGCCACCTCTCTGGGGGTCAGCAGGGCGTTCTCCAGCACCCGGCCCTTGATGAGCTCCCGGGCCTCCAGGGCGTCATCGGCCTGCTTCACCAGGTTGTCCCCGATGCCGTCCTTGCCCACGATCAAAATGGTGTCGATCCCGTTGGCCAGGCCCCGCAGTTGGGCCCGCTGTTTGCTTGTCAGTTCTGCCATTATAGTTTCCTCAATTCCATTTTTCTTATATTCTGCCGGGCATCTTAGAAGAGATAAAACAGCACCCCTATTGCCACAATGGCTACCAGCACTCCCAAACCCATCAGGTTCGAGCGCCGCTGTTCGGGTGTCACGCCCTCGCCCCACAGCCGAAAGTCCCGGAGATGGGGCCGCCATCCCTTACCCAGAAGGTAGGCCACCCGCACCGCAAGGCAAAACAGAGCGATCCTCAGAATCGAAATCCACTCCCATTCCACGGGACAGCTCTCCCTCCTTTTCCGGTATACAGGGGAGCCCGCGGCTACCGCCGCCTGGCTTCGGCGGGGCCCCATAAATTCCTAATTCCTAATTCCTAACTCCTAATTCCTAATTCCTAACTCCTAATTCCTAATTCTTTTCAAGGTATTCCTCCAGCTTGACCTTGAACTGCTCCAGCGCCTTTCCCCGGTGGGAGATGGCGTTCTTCTCCTCGGGGGACAGCTGGGCGAAGGTCTTTTTCAGCCCCGGCACAAAGAACACCGGGTCATAGCCGAAACCGCCCTCCCCCTGGGGGGCGTAGGCGATGGTGCCCGGGCACTCCCCCCGGGCACAGATCACGTCCCCGTTGGGAAAGCAGCAGGTGATCACCGACACGAACTTGGCCGTCCGGGTCATCTGGCCCCGCAGGTTCTCCAGCAGGAGCCGGTAGCGGCCCGCGTCGTCCAGCTCGGGCCCGCCGTACCGGGCGGAGTACACCCCCGGAGCGCCCCCCAGGGCGTCCACGCACAGCCCGGAGTCGTCGGCGATGGCGGGCATACCGCTGGCCTCCATGACGGCCCGGGCCTTGAGCAGGGAGTTCTCCTCAAAGGTGGTCCCGGTCTCCTCCACCTCCACGTCCACCCCGGCCTCCGCCTCGGAGCACACCTCCACCCCCAGATGGGAGAGGATGTCGTTCATCTCCACCAGCTTTTTGGGGTTCTTGCTGGCCAGTACCAATTTTGTCATAGGGCGCTCTCCTCTCTCTCCGCCGCCAGGCGGTCCAGCCGGCGGTTGCGGCAGGTCAGGACGATGTCGATGCTCACCATGGCCACGTCCAGGATGTACACCGCCAGCACATAGGTGACGTTTCCTCCGATGAACTTGCCCGCGATCCCGAACAGATAGCCGATGACCACGCAGATCTCGAATTGCAGGCTCTTGCCCTTCGCCGTCCGGGAGCGCAGGGACTTGGCGATGTTGAAGGGCCAGGAGATACCGAAACAGATCAGCATGATCGCCTCAAATGCCTGTACCATACTCTCCGCCCCCTCAGTCCAGAACGGCGCGCTGGGCGGCCTGGAGCTCCCGGATGCCCTTGGCGCACAGCTCCACCAGCTTCTGTTGCTCGGCCAGGGTGAAGGGCCGCCCCTCGCCGGTGCCCTGGAGCTCGATGAGCCGCCCCTCCCCGTCCATGACGCAGTTGAAGTCCACCATGGCGGAGGAGTCCTCCTCGTAGCACAGGTCCAGCATGGGCACATCCCCCACCACGCCGGCGGAGACGGCGGCCACCTGCCCGGTGAGGGGCCAGGCGTTCAGCTGTCCCAGCTCCTCCATCCTCTTCAGAGCCAGGGCCAGGGCCACATAGCCCCCGGTGATGGAGGCGGTGCGGGTCCCCCCATCTCCCTGGAGCACGTCGCAGTCCACGGTGATGTTCCAGGGGCCCAGCTTCTTCCGGTCCACCACCGCCCGGAGAGACCGGCCGATGAGCCGCTGGATCTCGGCGGAGCGGCCGCTCAATTTCAGCTTGGAGATGTCCCGGCGGGACCGCTCACGGTTGGCCCGGGGGAGCATGGAGTACTCGGCGGTGACCCACCCCTCCCCCTCGGGGACGTGCCGGGGCGGGTTGTCCTCCACGCTGGCGGTGCACAGCACATGGGTATTGCCGCACCGGATCAGGCAGGAACCCTCCGCGAATTTGTTGATGTGGGGGATGATCTCCACCGGCCGCAACTGGTCGTTTTCTCTTCCGTCCATCCGGGACATGATGATCGCTCCAATCTTATTTTCATGGCGCCCAGCCCCCGGGGCCGCTACCGCACCTGGGAGGAGCGGCGCGCGGGGATGGGAAAATTTTATTTATTATATCACAGGTCAAGCGGAAAATGTTGAAATGTGTGTAAATAAGCCGCATATTTTTCGGAGGGCGGGCGGCTACAGGCCGCCCCTCCGGCGCATCCAGCTCATCCAGGTACAATTCCCAATTCCTAACTCCTCATTCCTCACTCTCAAATGAGCGCCTGGGCAAACTCCGCGGCGTCGAAGGGCCGCAGGTCGTCCACCCCCTCGCCCACCCCGGCGTACTTCACCGGGACGCCCAGCTCTTTGGCGATGGCGATGGCGATGCCCCCCTTGGCGGTGCCGTCCAGCTTGGTGAGGACGATACCGGTGATACCGGCGGCCTCCTGGAACTGCTTGGCCTGGATCAGGCCGTTCTGGCCGGTGGTGGCGTCCAGCACCAGCAGGGTCTCCCGGGCACAGCCGGGCAACTCCCGGTCGATGACCCGGGAGATCTTGTTCAGCTCATTCATCAGGTTCTGCTTGTTGTGGAGCCGGCCGGCGGTGTCCACCAGCACCACGTCGGCCCCCCGGGCCTTGGCGGCGGCGGTGGCATCAAAGACCACGGCGGCGGGGTCGGCCCCCTCGTGCTGTTTGACGATGTCCACCCCGGCCCGCTCGGCCCAGATGGTCAGCTGGTCGGCGGCGGCGGCCCGGAAGGTGTCGGCGGCGCAGAGGAGGACCTTCTTCCGCTCCTCCTTCAGCTGGTGGCCGATCTTGCCGATGGTGGTGGTCTTACCCACCCCGTTCACCCCGATGAACAGCACCACCGAGGGCCGGGTGGACAGGTCCAGGGCGGCGTCACCCACACTCATGGCGTCGGCGATCACCCGGACCATACAGGCGCGGGCCTCCTCCAGGGTCTTGATGCCCTCCTCCTTCACCCGGCGGCGGAGCTGGGCCACCAGCTCCAGGGCGGTGTCCATCCCCGCGTCGGCCAGGATCAGGGACTCCTCCAGCTCGTCATAGAAGTCGTCGTCCAGCTCCGAGCCAAAGCCGGAGAAGATGTTGATTTTTTTCAGCTTGTCAAAAAAGCCCATGGTTTCGTTCCTTCCTCAAAAAATATTGTTTTTTGTACCGCACACCGGACACTTTGGGTAGTCAAAATCATAGCGGACGCCGCACTGTGGACAAGTCACTTGAGCCAGCGGCTCCTCAGCGGACTCTTCAAAGGCAAAGTCCCCACGGAAAAACTCCAGCTTTCCACATCCGGGGCACTGGAGGACCGCCACATCCAGGGCCCCAGCCAGCAGATTGCCCCAGTCCCCGGTAATCCATCCGGTCTTCCCCAGCTGTAGATTCTCCCGCATGAGAAATTTCATTGTCTGCCCGCAACGCAGGCAGTTCAGTTTCTTCTCCATAGAACCTCCTCCTACGCCTCGACCTGTCCCCCACAGTAGGGACAGAACTGTCCCCACTGGAAGGTGGAGGGCAGGCCCTCCCCACAGAAGGGGCAGAAGCTGGGGGCGGCCGGGGTGCTCTGGTCCGGCAACTCGGTCTGGACGCTCTGGCTGGCGGAGCCCCGGCCCTGGTTGGGGATGGCCTCCCCCAGCCCCATGAAAATCAGTTCCACCGCCGCCACACAGGCCAGCAGGAGCAGGATCAGACCGGCCACGGTCAAAAGGTTCTTTTTCTTGGATGGATTCATGATATTCCTCCCGGTCATGGAGTTTCAGTGTAGTATTCGTCCTCCGCCCACAGGGCGGGGTTTTGGCCGATGTAGGTCCAGTGGCGCAGGAAATCGTTCTCGCCGCGGATGATGTGGTCGTGGTAGCCGGATTGCCAGAGCGTATATCCGGCGTCTCGGTTTGTGAACCGTTTCCATGCGGAAATAATACGGGGGAGCAATTCTGTAGGGCGCGACGACCCGGCGCGCCGTTCCTCTGCCCTATGGAACCACAATAAAATGTGTACATGATTTGGCATGATGATTTTGTGTTCCACCGTCGCCCCTGAATACGCCTTGGAAATGGTATTCAAATATTGTTCAGCAATTTTTCCAACAGGTGTTAACGAAACCTGTACCAGCGGCGCGCCGAGGTCGTCGCGCCCTACAGGCATTTGCCTCTCAATCCTCGAGAGAATATCCCGACGGTCCCTCGTGCAAATAGTCACAAAATAGATTCCCGCCTGGCTATAATTGTAATCCTTCAGCCGGATATGCTTTCGTTTTGGGTACTCCATTTGGTCCGCCCCTATCGGATATTCAATTCCTTCTCCACATCATTCAGGTTGATGGTCAGCATCCGGCTGACGCCCTGCTCCTGCATGGTGACGCCGTAGAGGACGTCGGCCTCCTCCATGGTGCCCCGGCGGTGGGTGATGACGATGAACTGGGTCCGGTCGGCCATGGAGCGCATGTAGTGGGCGAAGCGGACCACGTTGCTGTCGTCCAGCGCGGCCTCGATCTCGTCCATGACCACGAAGGGGGTGGGGCGGACCTTCAAAATGGCGAAGTACAGGGCGATGGCCACAAAGGCCTTCTCCCCGCCGGACAGGAGGGAGAGCACCTTCAGGGCCTTGCCCGGGGGCTGGACCTTGATCTCGATGCCGCAGTTGAGGATGTCCTCCGGGTCCTCCAGCTCCAGCCGGGCCTGGCCGCCCCCGAACAGCTCCACGAAGGTCTGGCCGAAGGCCTCGTTGATGGTCCGGAACTCCCGGGCGAAGATGTCCTTCATCTCGGCGGTGATGCCGGCGATGACCTCCTCCAGCTCCTTCTTGGCCCGGTCCACGTCGTCCCGCTGGTCGGTGAGGTAGGTGTACCGCTCGTTCACCCGCTGGAACTCCTCGATGGCCCCCACGTTCACGTTGCCCAGGGCGGAGATGGAGCGCTTGAGCTCGCTGATCCTCCGGCCCGCCTTCTGGACCGACTCGATCTCCACCCGCTGTTGTTTGGCGGCCTCGTGGGACAGCTCGTAGTTCTCCCACAGCTTGTCCAGCAGTTGCTTCTCCTCCATGGAGGCGGACACCCGGCGCTGTTCCAGCCGGGACACCTCCCCCTCCATCCGGAGCAGGTCCTCGTTCCGGCTCTGGCTCTCCCGGGTGGCCTTGACCCGCTGGCCCTCCAGCTCCAGCTTCTCCCGGTTCAGGCGGTCGATCTCCCCCTCCCGGCGGCAGGTCTCCTCCCGCAGGGCGGACAGCCGCTCCTCCTTCTGGGCGATCTCCCGCTCGATCCCCTCGTTCTTGGCCTGGTAGCCGGCCACCAGGGCCCGGCTCTGATCCCGGTCCCCCGCCATGCTGTCCTTCAGGCGCTCCAGCTCCTCCAGCCCGGTCCGGACGGCGTCGTCCTCCGCCTCCAGGGCGGCGAGACCGGCCCGGAGCTCGGCCAGCTCCTGGGCGATCCGGGCGGACCGCTCCTGCAGGGCGGCCTGGCCCTCGGCCTTGCCCTCCGCCTCGCTCTTCCGGGCGGCGGCCTCCCCCTCCAGCCCGGCGATCCGGTCCCGGGCCGTCTGGGTGTCCGTCTCGATCTGGGCGGCACGGCTCTTGAGCTGTTCCAGCTCCTCCCGGTGGCCCGCCCGCTGTTCCGCCAGGCTGTCCGCCACACTGCGGCTCTGGGACAGCTGGCCCTCCGCCTTCAGGATGGCGTCCTCCCACTGGCGCAGTTGCTCCTGGGCGGCCTCCAGCTCATAGGCGGCGGCGGTGGACTCCCGCTCGGCCTCGGCCAGCGCCCGGGCCCCCTCCGCCGTCCGGGTCCGGATCTCCTCCAGCTGTCCGCCCAGCCGCTCCAGCTCGTTGGCCCGGCTGAGGATGCCCGCCGACCGGCTGGCCGAGCCGCCGGTCATGGAACCGCCGGGGTTGAGCACCTGCCCGTCCAGGGTGACGATCCGGAACTGATAGCGGTACTTCCGGGCCACGGCGATGGCGGAGTCCAGGTCCTCCATCACCGCCACCCGGCCCAGCAGGTTGGAAAATACATTCTGATACTTGGGGTCAAAGGAGACCAGCCGGTCCCCCACCCCCACAAAGCCGGGCTCCCCCTGGAGCTCCTTCCCCTCCCGGAGGGAGCCGGGGCGGATGGCGCTCAGAGGCAGGATGGTGGCCCGGCCCCCGTCCCGGCGTTTCAAATACTGGATGACGGCCTTGCCGTCCTCCTCCCGGTCCACCACGATGTTCTGCATGGCGCCACCCAGGGCGGTCTCGATGGCCACGGTGTACCGGTCGGGCACCTTCAGCAGGTCGGCCACCGGCCCGTGGATGTGCTGGAGGGTCCCCCGCCGGGCCTCCCCCATGACCAGCTTCACCGCCTTGGAGTAGCCCTCGTGCATCTGCTCCATCTCGGTGAGCAGTTTGATCCGGGAGGTGAGGGCGTTCTCCTCCATCTGGAGCTTCATGTGGCTGTCCCGGGCCTGTTCCGCCCGCTTCCGCCGGGACTCCATCCGGAGCTGGTAGCCGCTGATCACATTTTTGGCGGCATCCCGCTCCTCCACGGCCTCGTCCCGCCGGGCCCTGGCCGCCCGGACCTCCCCGTCGGCCTCCTCCTGCCGCGCCTCCAGCTCGGCCAGCTCCCGGCGGACGGTCTCGTCCCGATCCAGCACCTCCTGGGCGGCGGCGGCCAGGGCGGAGAGCAGTGCCTTGGCCTCGGCGGCGTCGGCGGTGCCCAGGTCCTCCCGGCGGCGGAGCTCCTCCAGCTCCAGGGCCAGGGTCCCGGCGGCCCGGGCAGCCTCCTCCGCCTGGCTGTTCTTCTGTTCCAGCTCCCGCCGCTGTCCGGCCAGTTGCCCCTCGATCTGGTCCAGCCGCTCCTTCCGCTGGGCGATCTGGGCGGACAGGGAGCCCTCCCGGCCCTCCTGCTGTTCCAGGTCGGCCTGAATCCGCCGGGCGGACTCCAGGTTGTGCTGGATATCGCTCCGGAGGACGGCCACCGCCGACTCAAGCTCGTGGATCTCGGCCTGTTGGCCCTGGCCCTCGGCGCGTAGCCGCTCGGCCTCCACGTCCCGCTCCCGCATCTGGGCGGAGTAGGCCTCCGCGGCGGCATAGGCCCGCTCCTGGGCGGTCTTGTACTCCTCCCGCTGGCGCTTGGCCTCCTGGTAGTCGGCCTCCAGCTTGATGTTGTTGGCCCGGAGGCGCTCCAGGGTGTCCAGCCACACGGAGATCTCCAGCCCCCGCAACTCGTCCCGGAGGACCAGATACTTTTTCGCCTTCTCGCTCTGCTCCCGGAGGGGCTCCACCTGGAGCTCCAGCTCGGCGATCTTGTCGTTGATGCGCACCAGGTTCTCGTCGGTGCGCTCCAGCTTCCGCTCGGCCTCCTCCTTCCGGTGGCGGTAGCGGGAGATGCCGGCGGCCTCCTCAAAGACCTCCCGGCGGTCCTCCGACTTCACCGACAGGATCTCGTCGATCTTGCCCTGGCCGATGATGGAGTAGCCCTCCCGGCCAAGGCCGGTGTCCATGAACAGCTCGTTGACGTCCTTCAGGCGCACCGAGCGGCGGTTGATGTAGTACTCGCTCTCTCCGGAGCGGTAGTACCGGCGGGTGACCATGACCTCGCTCTCGTCCAGGTCGAACAGGTGGGAGGTGTTGTCCAGCACCAGGGACACCTCGGCGTAGCCCGTCTGCCGCCGCTGGGCGGTGCCGCCGAAGATCACGTCCTCCATCTTGCCCCCCCGGAGGGCCCGGGTGGACTGCTCCCCCATCACCCAGCGGATGGCGTCGGAGATGTTGGACTTGCCTGAGCCGTTGGGGCCCACGATGGCGGTGATGTCCTCGCCAAAGGTGAGGACGGTCTTGTCCGGGAACGATTTGAACCCCTGGATTTCAAGCGCTTTAAGGTACACTGTAGCCACCTCTTGTCCGGCCCGGCGCGTGTCCGCCCGGCCCTGGTCATAATAATAGATGATATATTATACCAGAAGTCCCGGGTGTTTGCAATTCTTCCGTCGGGCCTCGTGCCGTCCGTGTGTGTAGAAGTACAATACATATTGGACAGTTGAGTAAAAAGGAAGAAGGACAGGGCCTCATCGGTCAAAGTTGAAGTTGCGGACAACAACTCAACGAAAGGGGGCCATATCCTTCATGAACAAGAGCATAACACAGGACATGGCATATCGGCAATCCCTGATGAAGTACGCGGAGAAATACGACGTCAGCCGTGCCAGCCGGAAGTACAACAAGGGCCGGTCGTATATCTACTTCTGGAAGGCCCGCTGGGATGGGGCAGTGACGTCCCTGGCCTGCCAGTCCCGGCGGCCACACCACCACCCCAACCAGCACACAGAGGCAGAGCTGAAGCTGATCCGGGATATGCGCCGGAGAAATCCCCGCCTTGACATGGTGGAACCGTGGCACCGTCTGCGTCAGAGAGGGTACACCCGCCACCCAGAGAGCCTGTTCCGGGTCATGAGGTAGCTGGGCCTGTTTCCGCAGGCGGAAAAGAAGCCGGCCTACAGGCCAAAGCCCCACCACCAGATGACCTATCCTGGACAGCGGGTCCAGGTGGATGTGAAGGTGGTACCCCGTAAATGTATCGCGGACCCAGAGTTGCGGCTGTTCTAGTATACCGTTATTGACGAATTCACCCGCCTGCGCTTCCTGGCCGCCTACTTCGAGCAGAGCACCTACTCTTCCGCCGACTTCCTCAAAAAGCTGGTCCGCTGGTATGCCCGCCGGGGCATCCGGGTGGAGTGCATCCAGACCGACAATGGCTTTGAGTTCACTAACCAATTTTCCAACAGCAGACGGGATCTGCCCACTCTGTTTGAGACCACCGTTGCCGCGCTGGGTATCCGACACAAGCTCATCCGCCCCTATACCCCCCGTCATAATGGAAAGGTCGAGCGCAACCATAGGGAGGATCAGAAACGCTTCTATTCCTGCCACAGCTTTTACTCCCTGGACGACTTCGCGAAACAACTCGCCATCCATAACCGCCGCTCCAACAACTTCCCTATGAGGTCCCTCAACTGGCCTTCCCCTTTAGACTTCGCCGTCTAATATGTTTGACAAATCCACACACGATTCCGCAATGGTCCACAGCGGTATCTGCCATATCCTGCAACCAGGCAGACGGCCGGTCAGTGTGCCAACCCCGCTGTTCCATCCGGTGGGCATGCTATCCGGCCAGGACCTTCCTCCCCCACCTATGGTATTCCAACTTTCCTCTGTGAGCCCATAAACCCGGACCACCATATACAGCCCCCCGCTATCCAACCGGCTGTCAGATAACGGGGGGCCACACTCACATTATAAATTGCCTCTCAGGCAGTCTCTGTACAAGGCGTCTCCCTACTCAAAAGAAGATCTCAAACATCAGCTCTCCTTCTACATGTTGCTATGCCACCCTATAGCCGGCATCAAAGGCAACTTCTGTCCGCAGTCCGCCTGAACAACATCCACGCATCCGGCATATCTTGCCCGCAGAGCCCATCCACCTCCCGGGATACATGCAGTCTCCATCTATGGCTGGTTTTGCTCCTTCGCCACCTCCCCGGCCAGCTTTTCCGTAGTCACCAGCGCCACTCCAGCGCAGTTGATCACCAGACTTGCAAAAACACCGAGATGCAACGGATCACCCAGCATAACGGCGGAACTGAATACGCCAAACACCGGAGAGAGCAATGAAAAAATCATGACCTTACTCAACGGATTATATTTATAAAGCTGATTGGAAAATATCAATGCCGCCCCGCTGGTCACGATCAGCGCCACTGTGGGAAGAAGTGCGGCGGACTGCTCCCCCTGGAATGAGAGCGTTCCCCCTCCACAAAGGCCAATTGCCATCAGGAGGATGCCACTGATGACGGACTGCCATCCTCCTACCCAAATAGCGCTCCGCCCTTTTGAAATCATTTTTACATATGCCGCACCGGCGGCACCGGACGCCTGTCCCAAAATTAGGAGTAGCGCTCCAAGGAGTGAAGCGGCCACCCCCTGACGAACATCCTCCCAGTTCAGGACAATCACAGCCACCACTCCCAACATACACCCGGCTATCTTTCGAACGGTCAGCGCTTCCTGAAATACCAGCGCAGAGATCAAAATGCCGCAAAACGCGCCGGAGCTGGAGAGGATCGACGTCTGAACGCCGGAGGAAAGGGCAGTTCCAAAGTTGAAGAACAGATACTGTGCTACGCCCATGATCAGACCCAACTTTGCAAGGGACCAGAAATCCGAGCGGTGTTCCGGAATCAGCGGCACACCCCGGACACAGCAGTAGGACAGGCCGATCACACCGGACCCCAGCAGACGGAGCCCCGCAAAATAAATCAGTTCAAAGACATCGCTCCCGGACACTCCAAGTCCCGCATAGCTCATTTTTGTCAGGGGGCCTGATATCGCCCAGAAAAAATGCACCAGCAGAATAAAAATATAAAATGTGACTCCGCCCGCGTAAAGCGCCCTTTCCCGCACTTCCCGAACCTGTGTACCATTCTCCATATGTACCGGATACCCCCTGTTCCAAATAGAATTCTCCTCCCATATACCGCCCGAAAAAGAAGTATCGTCCCACCCTGTTCAGTAGCTTTTCTTCCTTTGGGATTTTACTGAATAGGAAGAGGATAGTCCTTGATATTTTGCAGATAGTTTGATACAATTTCTATGATAATCAGAGAAATCGTTTTCAATTTTCACAAAAGGCGGTCATAAAATGATTCGTGCCGAACGCATTGAAAAAATGAGGAGCCTTGCCAAAGAGCAGGACATTGTCACTTGGGCAGAGCTCCAGCGCTACCTCCAGGCATCCAAGGCAACTGTACAGCGCGACGCGGAGATCCTGTGCAAGGCCAGTGTCCTGCGGAAAACAAGAGGAGGCGTCATTTTTAATCAGGCCACCGATCCCCACGAGCTCTCCGCCGGAGCCCGGGAGATGACCAACCGGGAAGCGAAGCGACAAATCGCCACCGCCGCCCTGAAATTTATACAAAAGGACTATTTTGTGATGGTGGACTCTGGTTCAACTGTTCTGGAGGCCGTACGCCAGCTCCCGGAAGATATCTCCTTGAGTACGATCACCTATTCCCTGCCAACTGCCGTCGCACTGGACAGCAAGCCGAACATTGAGGTCTATTTTGCCGGCGGGAAATTGCGCAAGGAGTTCAGCGCCTGCCACGGATATTTTGCGGAAAACATGCTCAGTCAATTTCACGCCGACGTCTGCCTTTTGGGCGCAGACGCGGTCAATGTGGTCTCCGGGATCAGTGAGCACAATATGTACGATGTCCGGCTGAAGCAGATCATGATTGAGAATTCCGCCAAGGTGGTCCTGTTGGCGGACCACTCCAAGTTCACCAACAGCGCCTTCATCCATGTGGCCCCACTGGAGCAAATTGATGTGCTGATCACAGATGCGCGGCTCGATGTGGAGAGTATACAGGAGATCCATCAACGAAACATTCAGCTAATCCAGGTGGAGGGGACAGAATAACGCCGGCAGATCAGATCCCTCACTCCGGCATAAACTGAAATTGACCAAAAAGATGCCTTGGGATCCGGACCATCCAGTTCTGCTCCCAAGGCATCTCTGTGTATTTACATTCCCTCAGTCTCCTCGGCCTGGAGCGCCTCGCCCGTGCCGTCGCTCAGGGGCTGAGCGTTCAGGGCCGTGGTCATCATCTCCATCTGAGTGTCGTGATCCAGCGTGGCAATCACCGCGTTGATCTTGTCCTTCAGCTCGGTGTTGCCCTTGGCAATGGGGATGCCGGCGCACAGGGCGGAGAGCTCCACATCAAAGCCCTCTCCCTCGTCGAAGGTGACCCAGGTCAGATCCGGGTTGGACATACAGGCGGACTGGGCCTCGGAGAGGCCGGTGATAATGCCGTCCACTTTGCCGGAGCTGACAGCCACAAACAGCTCGGGCAGACCGCTCAGGCAGGGCTCGGCCTGGACATTGGGAATCTGCTGTACCAGGGGCTCCCAAATCGTGGCGATCTGAGTGGTGATCTTGGCCCCGTCAAAGTCGTTGATGGAGGTGGCATCCACATAGGGGCTGTCCTTGCGGACCACCATGACACAGCCGTTGTTCCAGTAGTAGTCGGAGAAGTCGACCGACTGGAGCCGCTCCTCCGTCACCCCCAGGGTGGAGATACAGCAGTCCAGCTTGCCGGACACCACGCCGGGGATCAGCCCATCCCAGTCGGTCTTGATGATCTGCAGATCCCAGCCATAGGTCTCACAGATCAGGCGGGCCACCTGGACATCATAGCCGCAGACATACTGGTTGGTGCCGTCGATGGGCCATGCGCCGTTGGAGTCGTCATCCTGCGTCCAGCCGAAGGGGGCGGCACTGCAGTTCATGCCGACGCGGAGCACATAGCCCTCTCCATAGACCTCCTCGCTCCCGCTACCGGAGGTGCTACCTGACGTAGCAGAGGTGGAGACATTCCCCGAACCAGAGGTGCTACTACCTGTGTCTCCGTTGCCGCAGGCGCCAAGGCTGATGACCATGAGCGAAGCAAGCAACATCGATAGAAGTTTTTTCACGTTTTTCATCTTTTTCCTCCTAAAATATTTGATTTATTTAGCTCCTGCAATACTGCAGGGTTGCTACACCGTCCGTACAGCTCCTCTGTCCACAAAATCAGGGGAGCTGATGCATCAGTTCGCTGGTATCCAGATACAACTTCTCATAAAGATCCAGATAACGCTGGTAGAGGGCGTGTCGCTCCAGGTCCGGCAGTACCGGCCGGCTCACCGGCATGGCCGCCTTGAGCGCCCGAAAGTCCTTCAGCATCCCACAGCCGATGGCGGCCATACAGGCATCGCCGTAACTGGCCGTCTGCCAGTCCTCCGCCACCTGAACGGGTCTTCCGATCACATCGGCAACGATCTGCATCCAGACCGGGTTTTTGGTGCCGCCGCCTGCGATAATCACATCCTCCGGGACCAACCCATGTCTCTGGAACATACGCATATGGGACCCCAGAGAATAAGCCACCGCCTCCAACGCGGCACGGTTGATTTCCCTACGGGTCTTGTCCCCGGTGAGCCCGAAAATCACTCCCTTGGCCTCCGGATCATTGATGGGACTGCGCTCTCCATAAAAATAGGGTAAAACAATCAGTCCCCCGCTCCCCGGCTCCACCGTTTCCGCCTCTGCCGCCATGACGGAGTAGGCATCGGGTCCTCCCTGTCTGGACGCCTCCACTTCCGCACCGTAACACACATCACGGACCCACTTGGTCAAAGTCCCTGCGCAGTTGGTGCCGCCAGTGGCGGCATAGCTCCCCGGTATCGTGAAGGGATAGCTACCTGGAAAGTTGTCCTGGGGACAGGCGTCCAGGCGGCCATCCAGGCAATAGATATAAAACATAGTCGAGCCGAACTGGACAAAGAGCGTCCCAGGCGTCACAAGTCCGCCCGCGATGGACTCCGCCGTGGAGTCCCCTGTCCCAACAATAACAGGGGTCCCGGCTACCAGTCCACAGGCCTCGGCGGCCTCCGGGGTAATTCCGCCCGCAATATCCGTCACGTCCCCAATCGTTGCTACCTGGTCGGCCCGGCAGAAGATCGGGCCACAGCTTCCGTCATAAGTCCCGTCCTGTTGGTAGATTGGACGAAAAGCCGCCTTTGCCAGATAGCTGTCAATGGTATAGTTGCCGGTCAGCTTAGCTGTGAGGTAGGAGGAGCCAGTCAGGAATTTGTAGGTGCGGTTGTAGACATCCGGCTCGTTTTCCTTGATCCAGAGGATCTTGGTCGCTATGTCATCGGAGCACGGCATATGACCAAACATCTCCAGGACCCGTTCCTGTCCATACGCCCGGATCAGCCCTTCGATCTGCGGGCCGGACCGCGCGTCGATCCCGTACAGGATTGCTTTACGAAGCGGCTTGCAGTTCTGATCCACGGCAATGCAGTCACAGCCCATCACACTTGTGCCGATGCCGGCGATCTGCTCCGGGCGGGCCCCGGTCTGATCCAACAATCTGCGGGTAATCGCGCAGAAGTCCGACCACCAGATCTCAGCATCCATCTCAAAGTAATTTGGTTGTGGGTTCTCCATGGCGTGGGGCACTGAAGCGGTGGCGATGGGACGAAAACTCTCGTCGATCAACACACCTTTGGACTCGTTGGTGCCAATATCCACGCCCAGCAACAGCTGGTGCTTCTCCATGTTCTCAGCCTCCCGATGCCGCCGTTGCTTACCGCCGTGCGATTTCCATAAAGGACTTCACCTTATCCAGGTCGACACGGCCGTCGCTCCCCTTCAGGGCTGTCCCCACACACGCACCGTCCGCCACCTGCAGGATTTTTTCGATCGTGTCGTGGCGGCAACCAGTGTTACAGAACACCGGCACGTTCTTTTTCTTTGCCAGGGTGGCCACCTCCTCCAGGTAGCCCATGCTGGCCTCCTGGCCGGCGCCCGGGCCGGATACACACAGAGCGTCCATAAATCCGCCCTGGCACAGCCCGTTCATGACCTCCTGCGTGGTCTGGCCGCCGAGCCGCACATCTCCCTCCGGATTAAATTTGCAGAGGAGCTTGATCTCTGGGTGGCCCAGCGCATATTTGAGGCGCACCATATCGCCGAAGTTCACACTGTGGACTCCGTACGCTCCGGTATAGGCTCCTCCAAACGCACTGCGGCCGAAGGAGGCCCCCAGCGCCGCCGCCATCTTGAGGGTCTCAGCCGGATTGTACACCACATTGACGCCAAAGGGGATTCGGATATCTTTTTTCAGAGCGCCGATCACTGACGCCATCGCCATCAGAGTGACCGTGCTGGTGTTGGGGGTGATCGGAAAGCAGTATTCGTTGGCAATCAGCACCCCGTCCACTCCGCCGTCCTGCAAGGCCGCCAGATCGACCGTAGCATGCTCCATGATGGCATCCAGCGATCCACCGAAGCCCGGCTCTCCGGGCAACGCATCCAGATGCAACAGCGCAATGATCGGTTTATCTGTTCCAAACAGTTCCTTTGTCCACATGGGTAACATCTCCTGTTCCAATTATCTTGTAAGGCTGATCCTCCGGCGGCTATTCACACCAGGCGCACCGGTGTCAAATCTCCATATACTCCCGCAATATGCGGTAGGACTGTTCATCCGCTTTGGCCGGATCGGTGTAATAGCGGCCATCCGTGATCTCCTGGGTGAGCGCTCCGCGGTAGCGGTTTGCCCGGATCGTCTCCATATAGCGCTCCAGCGGGCGGTCTCCATCCCCCCAGGCCAGATGGAAGTGGGGGATACCGTCCACAAAATGCATATGGGCGATCTCGTTCCCAAAGGTCTGGAACCACTCCTCCATCGTCTCTCCGGCCACTGCCATTGCGCAGGTGTCGATCATCGGCTTGATGTTGTCCCGGTCAAGCTCCCCCAGATACTGTTGCAACGCGGGCAGACAGTTGACCAGATTGCTCTCTGCCGCCCGGAGGCTCTCCATCACCAGGGTCAGCCCCAGCTTCTTCGCCTCGCCGCAGTACCAGTCCATAAAATCGAGGCTACGCTTCCAGGCCTCCTCCCGGGGCTCATCCAGAAGGCCCCACCCGGAGTGACAGGCAACCTGTGTACACCCCAGATCGGCCGCCAGCCGCAACGTATGCAGAAAATACCGCCTGCTCTGCGCGATGGTCTCTGCGCCGGCCGCCGCATACTGCCAGGGACCCATGCAGTTGTCCGGCGTCACACAGACGACCTGCAGACCCGATTCCCGGATCGTTCGGATCAGCTCTCCCCGGTCTGCCACGCCCTCTGCCGTCAGCTGTACATGGGGTGCCCCGCAAAACAGCTCAATGCTCTGATACCCGGCCCGCCTCTGGGCCGCCAGCATATACCGTAACGAGTAGTAGTGGTAATGGATCCCCATAGCCGCCGGCTGTGCCGGCGAAATCACGGCCTCTGGCATCTGTCTGCCTCCTTCCAGCCTTCTGTACACGGTACCCGGTTTCACCCCTGGCGGTACCGGCTCAAAAACTCCCTGGTCCGCTCCTTCTGCGGGTGGTTGAACACCTGGTCCGGCGTCCCCTGCTCCAGGATAATGCCGGAATCCATAAACACCACGCGGCTGGAGATCTCCTTGGCAAACATCATCTCATGCGTCACAATGACCATAGTGATTCCGGATTCCGCCAGGGATCGAATGACCGCGAGGACCTCACCCACCATTTCCGGATCCAGCGCGGAGGTGGGCTCATCGAACAGCAACAGGTCCGGTTGCATACACAGCGCCCGGGCAATGGCGACCCGCTGTTTCTGACCGCCTGACAGCTGGGCGGGACGTGCATTCCGATAGGCGCTCATACCGACCACCTTCAGGTATTCCTGTGCCCGCGCCTCGGCCTCCTGCTTGCTCTTCTTGCTGACGATCTGCACGCCGATCATACAGTTCTGCAGAGCCGTCATGTTGGCAAACAGATTGAAGGACTGAAACACCATGCCCACTCTTGACCGGAAGCGGTTTTTGTCCTTGGGCCGGTAGGAGACCGGAGCGCCTTCGAACAGGATCTCCCCGCTGGTGGGGATCTCCAGCATATTGATACAGCGCAACAGCGTCGATTTGCCGGAGCCGGAAGAGCCGATGATACTGATCACTTCGCCCTTTTCCACTGAGAAATCAATGTCCTTCAGCACCTCGTGCGTGCCGAAGCTCTTCTTCAAATGCTTTACCTGTAAAATCAGCTCGCTCATACGTTTGTCCCCTCCGAGTTGCCTTCGCCATCCACAATCAGCTCATAGTTGCGGGAGCCCTCCAGAGCACGCCCCAGGATCCGCAACAGGCGGGACATCGTGAAGGTCAGGATGAAATAGATCACACAGATGATGAAGTACGTCTCAAAGAACCGGTAATAGGTACCTGCCACGCTCTTGGCCGCGAAATACAGCTCCGTGACCGCGATCACGTTCAGCACAGACGTATCCTTGATGGCGGAGATAAACGTATTGCCGATCTGCGGGATCAAGTTCTTGAACACCTGAGGCATGATCACGTGGTACATGATCTGTGCATAGCTCATGCCGATGGCCTGCCCCCCTTCGATCTGGCCGGGATCAATGCCGCCGATCGCACCGCGGACCGATTCGGACATATAAGCTCCGATGTTCAGGGAAAGGACCAGCACGCCGGCAGCAAAGGAGGGAATATCCAGTCCCCAGAGAGACATGGTGCCGTAGTAGACCACGGTCGCCTGCACCATCATGGGAGTGCCGCGGAAAATTTCCACATAGGTGGCCAGAATTACCTTCAAAACCGACATCGCCACCTGCGACATCCGGGATGAGCCCGGATCCACCACCACGCTACGGATGATCCCGACCAAAAATCCGATCAAACAGCCGAGTATCGTCCCAATGACTGCCAGCTCCAGCGTAACACCAAGGCCCCGCAGAAAGTCTAAGTAATACTTCTCCCACAAAAAGATCAGCCACTCAAAAAATGTGGTCGGCAGGCTACCGCTCATTTTGATACACTCTCCCTTACATTTTGTGGTTTCCAGGGCTCCTCACATAAGATGCCGGCACCACAGACCCAACTCCCGCCCGATGCCTAAGGTGCCCGCCGGGAACTCTTGTCACTGCCATCTGGAAATGCACTCAAATGATTTTTTATGATTCATTTTGAGTTTAATTTGCATCTATGATACAGTGCTTTGATGGATTTGTCAATATTACCCTGAGAAAAAAGACAATATTAGTTCATATTAATTCATATTTTGTCAATCACAGACTAGTACGGGCACAACGTTCTCAAAATAAATCGGTTTCGCAGGGAGGAGGAACACGGGCGTCCATCGAAGCGACCCCGGCGCGCTTTCTGCCCCCTTTGGTGCAGTCCCAGAGGGATGCCGCACGGGAGCGGTGGTCGCCTGTAGTTCGCTCTTCTCAGGAGCGGGCCCAAAATTTTATGAAAATCTTAATCTTTCCTTCAGGCGGCTTTCAATTTTTTCTGGTACGCTGTATCCATCACAGGAGAAGGAGATGACACCTATGGCGGAACGCACCATTTACATACTGCTCACCCGGTCGGGGACCTGGTTCTCCCGGCTGATCCACTTCGCCACCCGGGACGACTACACCCACGCCTCCATCGGTCTGGACGGGCCGGCGGGCCCATTTTACAGCTTCGCCCGGAAGCACCGGCGCTTTGCCCTGCCCGCCGGGCTGGTGGAGGAGCAGGTGGCCGTCTCCCCGCAGTCTGTCCCCTGCTGTCTCTATGCGCTACAGGTCAGTGAGGAGACCTACGCCCTGTTGCGCCGCCGCCTGTCCGGCATGTACGCCCGGCGGGAGGACTACCACTACAACCTGCTGGGGGCCCTGTCCTGCGGGCTGAATCTGCCCCTGGCCCGGCGGCGGCACTACTTCTGTTCCCAGTTCGTGGCCGACCTTCTGGCCCAGTGCGGCGCGGTGGCCCTGCCCAAGCCCCCCGCCCTGCTCCGGCCAGCGGATTTCTGCTCTCTGCGGGGGCTACGCCCGGTCCACCGTGGGGTGCTGGCGGGCCTTCTGGTCCAGCCGGCGGCGTGAGCCAATACGGGGGCACCTGTGTTCACAGGCGCCCCCGTCTCTCTCAGCCCAAATCCTCGCTGGTATGGAATTCCACCCTGCGCGCCCCGGCGTCGATCTCGCAGATCATGGCGTAGTAGGTCCGCTCGATCCGCAGATTCCCGGTCTCTGTCAGGCTCACCAGGACCAGGGCGGTCCGCTCCTCGTCCAGCACCACCGCCGCGGCGCCGTCACAGACCACCCGGTAGTCCCGGTCAAATATCAGCGTCCAGTTGCCCAGTAGATAGTGAAACATACGCGATTTTGCTCCTTTCTCCGGTTTTGCCCGGCGCATCCGCCGGACTTACGGACAGTGTAGCAGACCGGCCCCCAGCTGTCTATTAAGGCTTTCTTAAGTTTGGCGGTGGAAAACAGAAATAGCAAAAGAGGCCGCTCCGCTTAGCGACCGGAACACCACGCCCAAAAAATTTTTCAATCGGGGGTTGACTTTCCGGCGGATTTTGGTATAATATCGCTTGTCGTTGCGAGTGTAGCTCATCTGGTAGAGCGCCACCTTGCCAAGGTGGAGGTAGCGAGTTCGAGCCTCGTCACTCGCTCCAAAATAAAAGCAGACTGCGTAAGGGCGTGTCCGCACAGGGACATCTTGAAATTGAAGGTACTACACCAGCCGATTGAGGGATGAAACGAAAAATCCGAGGCAGAGAGATATTCTCTTCCTCGGATTTTTTTATTTCAATAGACTCTCCGCCTCGAACTTGGTATATTGTGTTGCTGAGAAATGCGGTGCCATACACCACACATGGTTCGGAAAGTATGCTGTGAAAAAATTGCATCTTTTTTAATGCTGTCAGCGGTCTTTCCCTCTTTTCTCTTGTACGCATTGTATCGTCAGAGGCGTGGTTCAGAGCTTCCTTGTAACCCAGAGAGCAACGACCTGTATGTTTGGCTTCAGGAAGCCGCCCGCATCGACGAAGAAGAATATTCCTTCCATGGCATCCATACTGTCGATTTTCCAGTTCCCGGAGGGCCTGTAATTACAATAATTCTTCCTCGCTCCATTTTCGCCCTTCCTTCAACTTCGTGCTCTGTTCACCTTTTCACAACGATTCAATAGGCAAATTATGCTGCTTCAGAAAAGACAGCTTATCCCAATATCCTCTCTGAAACAGAATTTTACCATTCACAACATGGAAGAAGCCGCATCCCCGCAGTCCCAGAGGGTCCTTCCATTCTAAAATCGCCCACTGTCCATCTTCAAAGATATTCTCTACAATGGCAGTCATATCGGCAGTGGCAAATTCTGCTGTAAACATTTCACGGATTGCATCTATCCCAATCACGGGATCATTGGTCACCTGATGATTGGTTGCGTTATCATGGTACAAGCTCATAATTGCCTCTACATCATGGTTGTTAAAGGCATCTACCCATTTACATACTATTTCTTTTGGCCGTAACATAAATATTTCCTCCATATATCGTTAGCTGCTGTTTTCAAGATACACGATTCATGTAACATCACAATTCCCGCCGTTTCCACTGATCCAGGGCAGCTGCGACACAAATACCTGCCACAACGATCGTTAAGACGAGATAGGGAAGGTGGAAACCGTGCAGTGCTACCTCGTACACATCAAAATAACGCAATGGGGTCAGGTAGTCCAGGAAATGATTTCCTGTGTACTCGGCAGTAAAGGCCAACCCATAGGCAGCCAGCATGGAAATTGTTCCTGTCCGCACCGCAGCCTTATAGGATCGAAGCACACTGGAAAACAGCAGACCCAGGGCAAAAAAGAGAGTCTGGGTAAAGAACATTCCCATCGTTGTGGAAAGCACCGCTCCCGGCTGATCCAGACCGCCCAAAGGAAGAACGATCGTGAAATAATTACACACGCCGCTGAACAGGGCGAACACCAGCAGGTTCACTGCCGAAACGATCACCTTCGCCAGAACAATGGTTTTCCGCTTCACAGGCTTTGTGAACAGGTATTCCGATGTTCCGAATTTCTTTTCCCTTGCCACACAGGACAGTCCCAAAGACATGGCATAAGGAAACGCCAGCAGTCCCTCCCAGAAATAGATGCACACATACCAGCCGGTGGATGTCGTCAAGTCGCCTTTGACTCCGAACATGATCATGATCAGTCTCGGAAATTGGCTGACCATCGCTGCCATTTCATCCAGACTGTCCCGTAGGGACAGAAGCTCAAAATAGCAGAAACCGCACAGAAGCAGCATGATTCCCAGCCAGATCAGCAAAAGTCTTCTGGTTTGGCGGAATTCATTTTTAATCAATGTTTTCATGTTCACACCTCCTTAGCTGCGGAACTGAATGTCTTTTTTCAGAAAGACACCGTAAGAAAGCACCAAAAACAAGGCAAACAGCAGCACGCACCACCCAAGATACCGGAGGTCATAGAAGCCGGCTTTGGAGATCTCGGCGGCTCCGAAGAACGAGTAGGGAGACAGAAAACTGATAGCCCGGTTACTGACGATGTTGGAGAAGCTGGTAATGCAATACTCAACGAACACAACCAAACCGGCAGTCAGCAGCGGACTGCGGTTGCGGGAAAACAAAACTCCCACCATCAGCCCCATTGCAGCGAAGAACAGCGTCACAAGGGTCAGGGACAGGGCAATCAGGAAAAACTCTCCCCAAGGAGTTCCGGAACGGAATGTTGCCATGGCGAAAAGGGAAGCCAGCAGATACGCCGCACCCACGATCGCCACGCCGACAAACACCGTCCATGCCTTTGCCCAATAAATTGCTTTCCGGGGAAAGGGCTTTGTAAACAGGTATTCCGAGGTTCCTTCCGTACATTCTCTGGTGTGAATGGAAATGCCGAAGTGCATCCCGAAAACGCCGGAGGCAATCATGAAAAAGCTGGTCAGGAACCCGTAAATACCCAGCGGAGAGGTCAGGTATTCCATCGATACGCCGACGCTCCTGTAAAAGTCCGTGGTGCCCATGGTTTCAAAGAGTTCCACGGAGGCCGCATCCAGAAAGCTGTAATAAGTCGGTGTCATGAAAAAGATGCACGCAGCCAAGGCGATGGCCCAGCCCAGGATATAGGTTCGATGCCTTCTCAGTTCATATTTCAAAATGACCATGCCTGACACCTCCTTACGCATAGTAGTGCAGGAAGATCTCCTCCAAAGAGGGTTCTTCCAAAAGCACATCGTCCAAATGCAGCAGGTGAAGCTTGTCAATGATCGCCGTGATATTGCCGTTATACATAAAGGAAACAGAGGTCTTGTCAGGACTCTCGGTGTAGTTGGCAATGCCGGGCAGGCCCCAGAACTCACGGGGGATGGCCGTTTCAGCGGTAAGGCTGACCTTTTTATAGCCGCTTTCCCGCAGCTCTTGGATGGACTGAATGCCCACGAGCTTGCCCTCTTTTAAGATCGCCACCCGGTCACACAGCTTCTGCACCTCACTGAGGACATGGGAGGAGAAGAAAATGGTGGTTCCCCGGCTGTTCTCCTCCTTCAGAATATCGTAGAAAGCCTGCTGGATCAACGGGTCTAAGCCGCTGGTGGGTTCGTCCATGATCAGCAGCTTGGGCGAGGTCATGACGGCAGACACGATCCCCACCTTCTTCTTGTTGCCCAGAGACAGGTCTGCGATTTTCCGGGTCAGATCCAGATTGAGGCGCTCGGAGAGCTCATACATTTTCGTTTCGCAATTCATGCCGTACAGGTCTGCGCTGTATTGCAGCAGTTCCCGCACCTTCATGTTTTCATAATAGCTGTTTTCGCTGGGAAGATAGCCCACATCTCTGGCAATGACACTGGCCTTGGTCTGGCAGTCCAGGCCGAAAATAGATGCGCTGCCGCCGCTGGGATGGATCAGGCCCATCAGGGTGCGGATGGTGGTGGATTTTCCCGCACCGTTTGGGCCAATGAAGCCGAAAAACTCGCCCTGGTCAACAGAGAAGCTAAGTCCGTCAATTCCCCGATGTTTCCCATAGTGCTTGGTCAGCTTTTCCAAAACAATGATTGGCTCGCTCATTTCAGATACTCCTCCTTATAAAAATTTTTCCGCAGAATTGCGATGTTCTTCTCAAAATCATCCATGACGGTCTCAAAGTCAAAAGCATTTGCCCCACGGTACCGGGCCGCATATCCCTCGCCCATCAGAAACAGCATCTGAAATACCGGCCGGGCATCCTCCGGGTTTTTGAATTTCAAAGCGTCCTCCTCCCGAAGAACCATATCGTTTCTGAAGCTGCAGGCTTCCTCTGTCAGAATCACCAGCGCATCGGCTACTTCGGGAGAAGTTTCTTCCCAGACGCTGGTAATAAACTGCAGGGTGAAGGGCTGATTTTGGAAGCTCTCCATTTCCATGCGGCTGGATGCCAGGATCCTGTCGAACAAATCCGTTTTGGAATCCAGATGTGCTTTTTCAAATATTTCTTCAATGACCTTTTTACAGTATTCCAGCAGATAAATATAGAGCTGTTTTTTGCTTCCGAAATACTGAAACATGGATGCCTTGGAGATATGAGCAGCCACTGCAATATCATTGACGGATGCTTTTTCATAACCAAATTTTCCGAAGCACTGAAGTGCTGCGTTCAGGATCGTCATTTTCTTTTCTTCCGTCAGCGCCAAAAATTTTTCCACTTTGATCCCTGCCTTTCAACGAAATAACCGAATCGGTTATTTATAATATAACACCAATAACCGATTCGGTCAAGTAATTAAAATTATCATTTTAAAAATAGATAGACACCCAAAAAGCCGCCTGTACGAGCATTTCCCATGCCCGCACAGGCGGCTTGCGTTATTATGCAAAATTGTTTTTCCGTTTCTCAAAGCCGGCTCATTCTAAATCAATCCGATGAATATGTGAACAACGTGAATTTGTTTTTGCTGTACTGAAGTATCCCATCCTTTTGCATCTGAGAAAGCGCCACCGACATGGCGGCCCGTTCGACGCAGAGGTAGTCCGCCAGCTGCTGGCGGTTATAGGGGATGGTAAAGGACAGGCTGCCGCACCGGTCTGCTTCCGATGACAGGTAAGACAGGAGCTTTTCCTTGGTAGATCGTTTGCTGATATGATTGATTTTATCATGCATCCGCAGAGATTTGCCTGCGATCACATTGACCAGATTGCGGATCAGCTGAGCATGGTGGGAACAGGTATTTGAACAGGCTGAGAGAATGCGGTTGATGTTCAATAGCAACACCTGGCAATCGGCTTCGGCGACCACGCTCACATTCAGCACACTCCCCATGGAGGCGGCGAATACCTCCCCACAGGAATCTCCGGGAGAAAGAATGTCCAGAATATTCCGATGTCCCCACACATCCTCCTGAACAATGACTGCGGAGCCGGATAGGACAATTCCCATGACCTCGGTGCTGTTTCCAGCTCTCAGGATATAGCTACCCTTGGGATAGGGTGTTACAACAGCGCTCATACACTGAAGGATCGACAGGATCTCCTCATCTGACATGGCCATAAAAAAGGGGGTATGCTTCAAAAGCGATAAATATGCTTTCATTTTCAGTCTCCTTGTTTGAAATCAAACAGACTTGTTGCTTAAATTTTAGTATCATTCAAGTACGGTGTCAACCGGAACAACAAATGGAGGTGGAATGAACATGATTCGGAGAATCATTGAAATTGATAGAGACGCCTGTACCGGCTGCGGTATTTGCGTGGAAGCCTGCCACGAAGGGGCTATCGGTCTGGAAAATGGGAAAGCAATTTTGCTCCGGGACGATTACTGCGACGGTCTTGGGGATTGTCTGCCTGCTTGTCCGGCGGGAGCGATCTCTTTTACAGAGCGGGAAGCCGCTGCTTACGACCATGCAGCAGTTCTGGCAAAGAAACAGGAGCATCCGCTCCCCTGTGGCTGTCCGGGGACAGAAGCACGAAGCATTCCCCGTCAAAGCTGCGACTGTTATGCAGCGCAGACCGAAAGCCGGCTGTCTCAATGGCCCGTCCAAATCAAACTGGCCCCTATCCAGGCCCCTTACTTTCAGGGGGCGTCCCTGCTGATCGCCGCCAGCTGCACGGCCTATGCTTATGCCTCTTTCCATGAGGATTTTATCGTCGGCCGCATCACTCTCATCGGCTGCCCCAAGCTGGACGGTGTGGACTATTCGGAAAAGCTGTCTCAGATCCTCAAAGGAAATGACATTCGGGACATTCTTCTGGTTCGGATGGAAGTCCCCTGCTGCGGCGGGCTGGAAAAAGCGGTTGAACGAGCGCTTGACAGCAGCGGGAAGGAAATCCCCTTCCGAACGCTTACGATTACCACTGATGGAAAAATGAAATAAAAAATGATATAAGGAGAACCCCAAATGGATCCTCAAATGTTTTGCTTTCAATGCGAACAGACCGCTGGGTGCAGCGGCTGTACCGGCAAGGCCGGTGTCTGCGGAAAAACTGCCGCTGACGCTGCGCTTCAGGATGCGCTGACCGGGGCCCTGATCGGCCTGGCCAGAGCAACAGACGGCGGCACTACCGGCTCCGCAGATGATAAGCTGGTGCAGGAAAGCCTGTTCTCCACCCTGACCAATGTGAACTTCGACGACGAGGCTCTTCGGGGTCTGATCGACCGGGTCCATGCCGAAAAGCAGCGGATGGTTCCTGACTGTGCCACCTGCGAAAATGCCTGCGGCCGTACCGCCGACTACGACATGAAGAAACTGTGGAACGCCCAGGAGGATATTCGGTCGCTGAAATCCCTGATCCTCTTCGGCATCCGGGGTATCGCCGCTTACGCCTACCACGCAAGCGTCCTGGGTTACCGGGACGAAGCCGTGAATCAGTTCCTGTACAAGGCGCTGTTTGCCCTGGGCGAGGACTGGGGGATGGAGGAGCTGCTGCCCATTATCATGGAGGCGGGCGAAAAGAACCTGACCATCATGGCATTGCTGGATCGGGCCAATACGGAAACCTACGGCACACCCGCTCCTGTTACCGTGTCTCTGACCATCGAGAAGGGCCCCTTCATCGTTATCACCGGCCACGACCTCTACGACCTGAAGTGCCTGCTGGAGCAGACGGAAGGAAAGGGCATCAACATCTACACCCACGGCGAAATGCTGTCCGCTCACGCCTATCCGGAGCTGAAGAAGTACCCCCACCTGAAGGGTAACTTCGGCACCGCATGGCAGAACCAGCAGAAGGAGTTTGCAGAGCTTCCCGCTCCCATCCTCTACACCACCAACTGCCTGATGCCGCCCAAGGCCAGCTACGCAGACCGTGTTTTTACCAGCGAGGCTGTGTCCTTTCCCAATTCCGTCCATATCGGTGAGGATCGTGACCTCACGCCCGTCATTGAAAAGGCACTGGAGCTGGGTGGTTACGCCGAAGACCGCCCCATGACAGGCATCAACGGCGGTGCCACCGTCATAACCGGCTTTGCCCGTGGCACTGTCCTGGGCGTGGCGGATAAGGTCATCGAGGCTGTGAAGGCCGGCGCCATCCGCCACTTCTTCCTGGTGGGCGGCTGTGACGGCATCCGCTCCGGCCGGGACTACTACACCGAATTCGTGAAGAAAACCCCTGCCGATACCGTCGTCCTGACCCTTGGCTGCGGCAAGTACCGCTTCAACGATCTGGATCTGGGTACCATCGGCGGTTTGCCCCGGCTGATGGATATGGGCCAGTGCAACGATGCCTACAGCGCCATTCAAGTGGCTGTGGCTCTGGCAAATGCATTTGACTGCGGCGTCAATGAGCTGCCCCTGTCTCTGGTGCTGAGCTGGTACGAGCAGAAAGCCGTCAGCATCCTGCTGACATTGCTGCACCTGGGCATCAAGAACATCCGCCTTGGCCCCACACTGCCTGCCTTTGTGTCTCCCAATGTGCTTTCCTTTCTGGTGGAACAGTACAATATTGCACCGATCACAACGCCGGACGAAGATATGAAGGCGATTCTGGGATGATGCAACTGTTTCGAAGCAGTTACAGACAAAGTGTCTTGGATGTAGACTTCCTGTCCTAAATTCTGTCACTTGCATGAAGCCCGCTGGCCGGAGTTACTCTGGGTATGCTGGTTCCGTTCGTCATCTACCGATTTGTGGCTAACGTTACGATTGTAGAATGATTGAAAAAATAGAACCAGAGAAAAAGCCGCCTGTACGAGCATTTAGTATGCCCGCACAGGCGGCTTGCTTTATCTCTGGCCATCAATCCAGAGGTTTATATTCTGTTACGGTTTTCAGGTATGCTGCCGGATCGTTGTAAATCAGATCGTCGAGCTCTGACCGCTGGTACATATTGTCGGCCACCTCGCTTTGGGCGGCGGTGCAGTCTATAGAAATCATACTGCCGTCAGCGAAGCACAGCTCCACACAGGCGGTATCGATATTAAATTCGCAGCTCAATAAATGCCTCATTGTGCTGATCTCCTTATGTGTTGTATTGATTTGTTCCTCCTGTCCTATATATATTTTGATGCTGTCTTATGACATTCTCATTTTATCAGAATCCAAAGAATCATCAAGTGAAGGGCAAAGGGACTCCGTTGAAAATGCAATATGGATACTGCTCCCACATTTTCGTGGGAGCTTTCTTTTGCCCAAAACAACGAAGGAGGAAATCAAAATGAAACAATCTGACAAACGCTTCCACACCATCGACGGCGAGACGCTGATGAGCCAGCCGCTCCAGCCGCTGAACTTTGTGGTGGACTCTCTGCTCTCTCGGGGCCTGCACATCCTTTCCCGTTCTGAATTTATCGGCACTCCCACGGAGCTGTCCCAGAAGATCGACCCCGACGGACGGGAGGGTATCACGCCGAAGAAGGTGTCCCGCATGATTCTGCAAAGTGTTGACGCTCTAAGCAAAAACGGTATTTTAGTGTCCGTTCGGCGCAGCAACGGAAAGCGAATCATCGAGCTGCGCCGTGCCTATAGTGACGATTCTCAGGGTGCCCCGGAAATCGACCCTTGCGACCCTGTTCCCGCCTGTGAGCCGATTTGAGCGGCTTTGCAGAGCGGGAGGCGTAACCACCCGGCCGCGAGAAATAAACGGCGCTGAAGCGGGATTTACCCCGAAAAGCAGGGGGATCTCGCCTAAAAATTAAAGATGTGGAGGTACATCAAAAATTATGAAGCAAACCAGTCAATGGGACTTTTTCCGTACGCCCAGCGGGCATGTTTCCTATAACAAAATCTGTCTGCGGTGCAAACATCCCTGTAAACAGAGTTACCGGGTAACGCTCCTGGCCTGCCCGTATTTTGAGCGGAAGCGGTAGAGCGAAAATTCCTCCCTTTTGGGAGGGCAAGCATCGCGCCCGGCTATACGCCGCGCACAGTTTCGGGGCGCTGCCCCGTACCCGGCCCCTGAGGGGGAGAAGGAGGAGCAATGCAGAGAGTAAAAAAGAGCGAGATTATCACCCTGCGGGTGACGCCCCGTGTGAAAGAAGCGATCCGGGAACGAGCCAGGGCCGCTGGCCTGACGGTCACCGACTACCTGTGCTACAGCGGATTGGGAAAAGAGATTGTGCGGATGGAAGGGTTAGAACAGGTGCTGTCTGAACTGAAAGCCCAGGGGCGAAATCTGAATCAGCTCACAACCCTGGCCAACATGGGGAGAGTATCTGTAGTCAAAGGTGACACGCTGGCAGAAAACTATGGAAAAATCTATGAACAGCTCCGAGAGCTGTTACGGGAGGTGACTTGAGATGGCAACCTTCACCGCAATCAAAAATTGTGGCGGTGGCAGAGGTGCTCTGGGCGGTGTGCTGCGCTATGTCCAGCAGGAAGAGAAAACCACATGGGAAGATCGTCGGCTGGTCTCCGGCTGGAACTGCACCGCCCAAAGTGTCTGCTCCGAAATGCAGCTCACCAAGGAGCGGTTCCATAAGACAGACGGCAGACAGTACTATCACTTCGTGCAGTCCTTTGCGGAGACGGATGATCTAACGCCCCAGGAGGCCCACGCCATTGCGCTGGAACTGGTCCAGCGTGAGTTCCCTAACTTCGAGGTACTGGTGGCGACCCACATCGACACTGACCATCTCCACAGCCACCTGGTGGTAAACAGCGTCAGCTTTCAAGATGGCCGCAAACTCCACCAGAGTGCTGCCGACCTGCAGGCCCACCGGATGGCCAACGATGAGATCTGCGCTGCCCACGGTCTGGAGATCCTTCCGCCGCCGCAGAAGCAGGTCAAGCAAAAGCGGATGAGCGCCAGGGAGTACCGCTCCGCCGCCAAGGGCGAGAGCTGGAAGTTCCGGCTCATGAACACCATCGACCAGTGCATGCGGTATGCTGCCAGCAAGGAGGAATTCATCTCTCTGATGGAGAGTGAGGGGTATCAGGTGCGGTGGACGGACAGCCGGAAGAACATCACCTACACCACACCCACGGGAATGAAGTGCCGGGATGACCGGCTCCACGAGGAAAAATACACTAAGGAGGTCATGGAACATGAGTTTAGAATCCGAGCGGAGATTGTCCATGGAGGAGTTGAAGCAGAGGAACGCTTCGCAGCCGACGCCCGCCCAGACCTGTCCCAGCAAGGAGGAGTGGGACAATCTGTTGCGGATGATCAGCGCATTGTATCGGGTGACGACAGAGCAGAGCAACGCCCTGGAGAATCTGGAGCGGCACACGGAGGCCCACACAGCCCTTCTGCGGGAGGCTTCCAGCCGGAGGGAGCCGTACCCCACCCAGGCGCAGATGGAGGCGCTGGCGCGGGATGTGGCGGAAGTACAGCGGCTGCTGCGACAGGCTGGGAAGAAGAAAGAGAGTTCTGTTTCGCCGCCCAGTCTGGCAACGGCGCTGTCGGTGCTGATATGGCTGGCCCTGATTTTGCTGGGGACCATGGTGGGGATGGTGGTCTTGCAGGTGATCTGGTCCGGCTTGGCCGCTCTTTGGAGCGCGGTGCAGATACTGATCCCGTGAGGGATGCCACCACCCTGCACTACCATACCGACAGCAAGGCCCTCCGGAAAGAACAGCAAAAGAAAATCGCCCTCGGTCACAAGGAGGACGATCATGAAGAAGAACCAACTTGGCAGCAGACCATGTAACGGTCTGCTATTTTTGTTGCCTGACCGCAGGTCAGGGGAAAGGAACGATATGGAGTATAAATTCAAATACAATGAGCGTCCCCACTTCGCTCATGAGGAACTGTATGGAGATGAGGATATTCCATCTGCCAAGGCGGTGCAGGATACTGCGGTGGAAGAACGAAACGGTAAGGTTGTGAAAAGCCGCCGGCAAAG
>CALWVW010000004.1 GCA_944385075.1 uncultured Oscillospiraceae bacterium
AGCTCGGCCAGCCGGTCGGCGTTGGCCTTCACCTGGGCCTTGACGGCCTCGGCCTCCTCCAGCTTGGAGGGGTCCTTTTTGGCCTGCCCCATAAGCATACCCACCTGCTTGGACAGGCTGTTCCGGGCGGAGCGGAGCTCGTTGGCCTCGGTCATGGCGGCGCGGTTCTCCGCGTCCAGCGCCAGCACCTGGTCCACCAGGGGGAGCTTCTCCTCCTGGAATTTTTTCTTGATGTTCTCTTTGACGGCCTCGGGATTCTCCCGGATGAATCGGATGTCTAACATGGTGGATCCTCTCCTTATGATGATCGATGAATGTTTCACGTGAAACGGCCCTGGGCGGGCCCGGAGAGCCGGGCGTTACCGGGGCGCGCGGGATGTGGGGAAATAGCGGATCTAATAGAGGGCGTCCCGGATCTCCTGATACCGGTCATAGGGGGAGTAGCGCCCGTTGTCCGTGATGCTCTCCCGGGGGAGGTACACCGCCAGACCGGCCTCCTCCAGATTCTCCATCAGATCCCGGCAGAGGGAGTAGCGGCCCCGGACATAGGCCTCGTCGATCTGCCAGAACCAGTCCATGGCCTGTCCGGTGCGCTCCAGCTGGAGGGACAGGGCCTCGTTGGCCTGGGCCAGATTGCCCGCCTGCTCCTGGGACTGCTCCAGCTGTGTCTCCAGCTCGTCCACCTGCTCCCGGAGGGCGGCGTTTTCCGAGTAGAGCTCCTCCAGGGACTGGACCGCGGAGACCGACTGCCGCAGGTCGTCGATCTGCTCCTGATTTTCCTCCTGGATCTGCTCATATTGCCGCCGCTCCATCAGAAAGGTGACCAGAAGCAGAAGGAAGGCCGCACCGAACAGAATGGCCACATATTGAAAGACCGAGCGCTGGCGCCGCCGCTGTTGCCCGTGGGTCATGGGGCGCGGGTCCCGGCCCTTCTCCGGCGCGGGCGCCGGATCGGGGGAGGGGACCTGCGGACGTTCCTCAGCCACGGCCGATCCCCCCCTCTCTCCGGAGGGACTGCAACAGGGACAGCAGGGCCTCCAGGTCCTGGTCGCCGTAGTACTCCAGCTCGATCTTGCCCTTTTTGCCCCGGTGGGAGATGGTCACCTTGCGGCCCAGTCGGCCGGTCAGGTCCTTCTCCAGCTCCCCCAGGTAGAGGCCGAGGTCCGGATCGGACTTCTTCGGCTCCCGCTGGGGCTTCTGCAGGGCCCGGACCAGGGCCTCCGTCTGCCGGACGGAGAGTTGCCGCTCCACCACCTGCCTGGCCGCCTCCCGCTGGAGGGTGGCGGTGGGGGCCCCCAGAATGGCCCGGGCGTGGCCCGCGGACAGGGCGCCCGACTCCACCATGGCCATCAGGTCATCGGGGAGGGCCAACAGGCGGAGGGTGTTGGTGATGGCGGGCCGGGATTTGCCCATCTGCTGGGCCACCTGCTCCTGGGTCAGACCGTACTCCTCCATCAGCACCTGATAGCCCCGGGCCTCCTCGGCGGGGTTCAGGTCCTCCCGTTGCAGGTTCTCGATCAGCCCCAGCTCCATGACCTTGCGGTCGTCCGCCTCGATGATGACCACGGGCACCTCGGTCAGTCCGGCGGCCTTGGCCGCCCGCCAGCGCCGCTCGCCGGCGATGATCTGGTAGTAGCCGGAGGCCAGACGGCGCACTGTCAGCGGCTGGATGATGCCGTGGACCCGGATGGAGTCGGTCAGATCGTCCAGGGCCTCCTGGTCAAAGCGCTTTCTCGGCTGATTCAGGCCGGGCTCCACCTGGGAGATGGGGAGGGAGACCGCCCCGTCCCCCTGGGCGGACAGCTCCGGGTCCCCCAAGAGAGCGTTCAGCCCCCGGCCGAGGCCGAGTTCTGTCTTTCGTTTCGCCATATGCGTTCCTTCCTTTGAAATAAGAAATTAGGAGTTAGGAATTAGGCTGTCCGGTTTTGCCGGACACAAAAATTCCTAATTTCTAATTATAATTGGTGCTGTTCAACCAGTTCCTGGGCCAGTAGCTTGTAGGCCTCCGCCCCCCGGGAATAGGGGTCGTAGGCGGTGACCGGCTTGCCGTGGCTGGGCGCCTCGGACAGCCGCACATTGCGGGGGATCACTGTGGCGTACACCTGCCCCGGAAAGTGCCGCTTGACCTCCTCTGCCACCTGGAGGGAGAGGTTGGTCCGGCTGTCAAACATGGTGAGCAGGACGCCCTCCAGCCTCAGCCGGGGGTTGAGCCCTCGCTTGACCAGCCGCACGGTGGCCAACAGGTCGCTGAGCCCCTCCAGGGCGTAGTATTCGCACTGGACGGGCACCAGCAGGGAGTGGGCGGCGCACAGAGCATTGACCGTCAACAGCTCCAGGGAGGGGGGGCAGTCGATGAGGATGTAGTCGTACTGCTCCGAAAGGGAGTCCAGGGCCACTTTCAACAGCTTCTCCCGGTTGTCCAGGGCGATCAGCTCGATCCCCGCCCCCGCCAGCGCTTTGTTGGACGGGAGGACGTCCCCGTAGGGGGTGGAGACGGTGGCCCTGGCGGGGGAGGCCCCGTTGATCAGTACGTCGTAGATGTTGGGGGAGGCGGTGTTCTTGTCCACGCCCATGCCCGAGGTGGCGTTGGCCTGGGGGTCGAAGTCGCACAGAAGCACCCGCTTGCCCAGTGCGTGCAGGGCGGCGGTCAGGTTGACTGTGGTGGTGGTCTTGCCCACCCCGCCCTTCTGATTGACGACGGCGATGATATTAGCCATGGGGCGCCTCCTTTGCCGGGTAACAAGTTCCCGTAGAGCTTTATTATATCAACCGGCAGAGGGGATTTCAACCGTTTTTCGATTTTTCTGCAAAATCCGGTGGAGAGCGCCCCGGGATGTTTCACGTGAAACATCCCAAAGGCCGGTGTGGGCTGGACAGGGAGGAAATAAAAGATGCCCCACAGGAGACAGGCCTGTGAGGCAGGGGGGCGGGGCTAGTTGGCCCGGCGGGGGATATGGATGGTGAGCAGGATCTCGTCCTCGGTGTCCTGCCGCCGGCACTGGGCGTTCACCCCGGCGGAGCGCATGAGATCCAGGCTTTTGGTGATGGTGTTGAGGAACAGCCGGACGTCCTTCACAATAAAGGTGGGGCGGTTGCGCCGGGGGGCGGGCTGGAGCCGGACCAGCTGGTCCACCAGGGCCTCGGTCTGGGCCACCGTCAGCGCCTGCCCGGCGACCCGGCGGGCAACCTCCAGCTGTTGCGCCGGGTCCTCCAGCTTGAGCAGGGCCCGGGCGTGGCGCTCGGAGGCGCCGGCCTCCCGCAGGACGGACAGGACGTCGGGGGAGAGCTTGAGCAGGCGGAGCTTGTTGGCCACGGCGGACTGACTCTTCCCGATCCGGCGGGCGGCCTCCTCCTGAGAGATGTGATAGGTGTCGATCAGCCGCCGCAGGGCCTGGGCCTCCTCCCAGAAGTCCAGGTCCTTGCGCTGGAGATTCTCCACCAGGGCCAGCAGGGAGGAGGACTGGCTGTCCGTCTGAATGGCCAGACAGGGGACCTGGTCCAGTCCGGCCAGCCGGGCGGCCCGCAGGCGGCGCTCCCCGGCCACCAGCTCCCACCGGTCGTTCCGCCGGCGGACGGTGAGGGGTTGCAGGATGCCCAGGGCGCGGATGGAGTCGGCCAGCTCCTCCAGCTCGGGCTGGGCGAACTGCTGGCGCGGCTGGTCGGGGTTGGGGGCGATGGCGTCCACAGGGAGGTACAGGACGCGGCCGTGGTCAAATATCCCTCTTCTGATGTGGGGCCACATGGAGACCCCCTCCTTTGCAGACAGATTTCACCTATAGTTTACCATAAAATGGAAAATAAAAGGTCGAAGAGGGGCGGGTGCTGAAAAATATCTTCTCTCGCCGGGCAGAGAAGCTACCCACAATAAAACGGGAGGGCGCCCGGATGGGCGCCCTCCCGAAAAAGGAGGGGGGAAGGAGGTCAGGAAGCGCTACTGCTGGAGGCGCCGTCCGCCTCCGCGCTGTCCTCCGCCGCCTGGAGCTCGGCCTGCACCGCGGTCTTCAGGGCGGTGAGACTGTCCCAGAAGGCGGCGAGGTCGAACTGGTCGTAGCTCTCGGTGGTCTCCAGCCCGTACTCCTCGATCCAGCTGTCGCTGAGCACCTGCATCCGCTGGGCCACCACCTCGTCCCGGTAGTCAGCGGGGTCCAGGGGGAGGCGCAGGATGATGTGGTAGCCGTAGTCGCTCTCCACCACGTCGCTGATCTCCCCGTCCTGAAGGGCCAGGGCGGCCTCCTCAAACTCGGGGAGCATCTGGCCGGAGGTGGCGGTGTAGCCGTCGGGGTAGGCGGTCAGGCCGGGATCCTCGCTGTACTGGTTCATCAGCTCGTCGAACAGGGCGATGGGGTCCTCCGCCGCCCGCAACTGGGCCAGCAGATCGTCGGCGGTGGCCTTTTTTTCCGCCACGGTGGCCTCGTCCAGGGGCTCCTGGGTCTCTGCATCAATGGTGGACAGCAGAATGTGCTTGGCCCGGTAGACCCCCAGCTCGTCCTGGGCATAGGCCAGCACCTCGGCGTCGGTGGGATAGCTGTCGCTCCCCTCCCCGAAGTACAGGTTCTGCAACTGCATATGCAGGTCGGCCCGCTGGTTCAGCTGGAGGTACAGCTCCGGGGTGAGCATCTGGTACCACATGACGTGGGTGACCAGCTCCTCGCTCCCCACCTGGTCGGCCATCTCCGCCAGCTGTTGGTCCAGCTGGGCCTGGATGTCGGCGGCGGGGGACAGCCCCTCCTGCTGGGCGACCACCGGGAGAAGGGCATAGAAGGCGGCGGCGTTGAGGGAGCTCTCCTTCATCTGCTCCGCCATGGTGATCCCGCCCAGATCGGTGTCCCAGGGGACGCTGGTGAGGTAGCCGCCGAACTGGGAGAGGTACAGGTCGGTCCCATAGCTGGCCCAGTACAGAAACTCCGCGGCGGTGATGTCAGAGTCCCCGATGCGGGCGACCACCGTATCCCCGGGCAGGCCGGAGGTGGCCAGGTAGGGGTCGGTGACCTGGGCGAGATCGATACTCTCGACCTGCGCGGAGGAGTCTCCCTGGCTGGAAGAGCCGGAGGCGCTGGAGCTGGCGGAGCTGTTGCCGCCCCCGCCACAGCCGGTCAAGGCGGTGGCGGCCAGAGCGAGGGCCAGAGTCAGGGCCCCCAGACGTTTGAAATGGAACATAGGCTCAGATTCCTTTCTGACTTTGAGAGGGTCGCGCCGGCGGCTCCCGGAGGGGCCCCGCCGCAGGGAATTTTATCATAGCACAAAACCCGGGAAAGGGCAAGAGAGGGGACTACACGGCCTCCAATGCGGCGGAGTACCCCTCCACCAGAGTCCGGGCGGCCCGGAGGGGGTCCTCCCCCCGGGCCAGCTGGAGGGAGAAGCGGGGCGTATCCCCCGGCATCAGCAACAGGCGCTTCCGGTACTTCTCCTGGCCGCACAGGGCGGAGAAGGGCTCCAGGTGGAACTCGTCCAGGGTAAAGACCAGCCGGTCCCCCTTCTGGGCGATGTCGGAGATCCGGCACTGGGCCGCCACCGACCGGAGGAGGGCCACGGAGATCAGGTTGTTCACCGGCCTGGGCGGCTCCCCGTAGCGGTCGATGAGCTCATCCACCAGGTCGTCCGCCTCGGCCTCATTCCGGACGGCGGCGATCCGGCGGTAGAGGTCCATCCGTTGCTCCGGGGAGGGGACGTACCGGTCCGGGATAGAGGCGGAGACGCTGAGACTGGCGGCGCAGTCGGTCCGGGTGGGCAGGGGCTGGCCCTGCTCCTGCAGGACGGCCTCCTCCAGTAGCTTCAAATACATATCGTAGCCCACGGACAGCAAAAAGCCGCTCTGCTCGGGGCCCAGGATGTTGCCCGCTCCCCGGATCTCCAGATCCCGCATGGCGATCTTGAAGCCGGAGCCGAACTCGGCGAACTCCCGGATGGCCTCCAGCCGCTTGGCGGCCACCTCGGTGAGCACCTTGCCCCGGCGGTAGGTGAGATAGGCGAAGGCCCGGCGGCTGGACCGGCCCACCCGGCCCCGGATCTGGTGGAGCTGGGCCAGCCCCAGTTTGTCGGCGTCCTCGATGATAAGGGTGTTGACGTTGGGCAGGTCGATGCCCGTCTCGATGATGGTGGTGCACACCAGGATGTTGATCTCCCCGTCGGTCATCTGGGACATGACGTCGTCGATGGCGTCCTGGGACATACGGCCGTGGGCCACCCCCACGGCGGCGTCCTCCCCCAGCATGGTCTGAAGGCGGAAGGCCACCCGGTCGATGGTCTCCACCCGGTTGTGGAGGTAGTAGACCTGTCCGCCCCGCTCCAGCTCCCGGCGGATGGCGTCCCCCAGGACGGACCAGTCGTGCTCCAGCACGTAGGTCTGGACGGGCTGGCGGTCGGCGGGGGGCTCCTCCAGGGTGGACATATCCCGGATGCCGGACAGGGCCATGTTCAGGGTCCGGGGGATGGGGGTGGCGGACAGGGTGAGCACATCCACCTGCTGGAAGTTCTCCTTCAGCTTCTCCTTGTGCTGGACGCCGAAGCGCTGTTCCTCGTCCACCACCAGAAGGCCCAGATCCTTGAAGCGCACGTCCCGGTTGAACAGCCGGTGGGTGCCGATGAGGATGTCCACCTCGCCGGTCTCCACCTTGCGGAGAGTCTCCTTCATCTGGGCGGGGGTGCGGAACCGGGAGACCACATCCACGGTCACCGGATAGCGCTGAAAGCGCCGGAGGGCGGTGAGGTAGTGCTGCCGGGCCAGCACGGTGGTGGGGACCAGAACGGCCGCCTGTTTGCCGTCCAGCACGCACTTCATCATGGCCCGGAAGGCCACCTCCGTCTTGCCGTAGCCCACATCGCCGCACAGGAGTCGGTCCATGGGGACGGGCCGCTCCATGTCCCGCTTGATCTCCTCGATACACTTGAGCTGGTCCTCTGTCTCCGTGTACTCAAACTGCTCCTCGAACTCCCGTTGCCAGGGGGAGTCGGGGGAGAAGGCGTACCCGGGCTGGCGCTGGCGCTGGGCGTAGAGCTGGATCAGGCCCTTCGCCAGGTCCTGGACCGCCTTTTTCGCCTTGCTCTTGGCCCGCTCCCACTCGCCGCCCCCCAGGCGGTTGAGCTTGCGGTTCTCGTTGGCGTCCTCGCCCCCGCCGATGTATTTGGACACCAGGTCCAGCTGGGTGGCGGGGACATAGAGCACGTCGGTGCCCGCGTAGGCGATCTTCACATAGTCCTGCTCCACCCCGTCCACGGGCATTTTCACCATGCCCACGAACCGGCCGATGCCGTGGTGCTCGTGGACCACCAGATCGCCCGGGGCCAGGTCGGCGTAGGACTTCAGCTTCTGCCGGTTGGTGGTGTCCCCCCGGGGCTTGCGGCGCTTGGGGGTGGCCCGGTCCCCCTCGGTGAGGACGGCCAGCTGGATGGAGGGGTACTCCATGCCGCCGGACAGCCCCCCCAGGGTGATGACGATCTGGCCGGGCGGGGGGAGGGCGGTGAGCTGAAACTCCACCGCCGCTTTGACCTTCTGCTCCCGCAACAGCGTCTGCAGGTCCAGGGCCCGCTGTTCCCCGGACACCAGCACCAGGGTGGAGAAGCGGTTGGCCTGGTAGTGGGCCAGGTCCTGGACCGCGGTCTCCAGGCTGAGGCCGAAGGAGGGGAGCTGTTTGGCGGTGAGGGAGAGCAGAAGCTGGGGCGGAACGGGATAGGCGGAGGTGGTAAAGGAGTCCAGATAGACCACCGGCCAGTCCTCCAGGCGCTGGCACAGGCGGGGGAAGGTCAGGGTGAACTGGGTACAGGAGGGGTCCAGCTCCCCCTGCTCCAGCAGGGTCTTGACGTCCTCCTCCCACTGCCACTGATAGGTCTTGGCCCGGTCGGCCACCCGGGTGCACTGGTCGAAGAGGACGCAGGCGTCCCCGGGGAGATAGTCCATCGCGGTGGCCTCCTGGGGGTAGATCAGGGGGAGGTAGCGGTCCAGGGCGGGGAAGGTGCGGCCCTGGGCGATGGCCTCACCGTCGTGCTCCAGGGTGTCCGCCAGGGCGCTCTGCCCGTTTTGCAGAGCCTTGGCGGCCAGACGGCCCAGCTTGGCCGCCAGCCCGGCCAGCCCACCCGGCGCCAGCTGGGGGAGGAGCTCGGCGGCGGGGAGGAGCCGGGCCTGGGACACATTTTCTGTCCGGCGCTGGGTGGCGGGGTCGAAGACGCCCATGGCGTCGATCTCGTCTCCAAAGAACTCCACCCGGACCGGGGCCTCCATGGCGGGGCTGTAGAGGTCCAGGATCCCGCCGCGCAGGGCGAACTGGCCCACGCCCTCCACCTGCTCGCACCGGACATAGCCGGCGGCGGAGAGGTCCTCCGCCAGCTGGTTCAGGTCAAAGGTCGCCCCCACCGCCAGCTCCCGGCAACAGCGGTCCAGAACGTCGGGCGGAAGGGTGCGCTGGAGGAGGCCCTCCACCGTGGCCACCAGAAAGGGGAGCTGTCCCCGGGAGAGCCGGTACAGGAGGGCCAGCCGGCGGTGCTCCCACTGGCGGGAGATGGAGGCCGCGTTGTGAAAGGTGAAGGCGCGGGAGGTCAGCACCGGGACCTCCGCGCCGGAAAAGGCGGCCAGGTCCCGGGCCAGGCGCTCCCCCTCGGCCTCGTCCGCGCAGACCACCACCACAGGGCGCTCCGTTTTCAGGGCGAGGCCCGCGGCGATGTGGGCCCTGTGGAGGGCGGCCACCCCAGAGAGGGCCACGGGACAGCGGCCGCCCTCCAGGGCGGCGAGCAACTGTTGAAATTCTGGAAGCCGGTCCAGGGCGGCGGTGAGCAGTTTCATGGGAGATTACCTCGAAAAATGGTTGAAAGGTGCCGCAACGCGGCAATGCCCCTGCCCCCGGAGGGGGGAGGGGTGGGTAGAGGGAGAGGTGAAGAAGGGCGAAGGCCGGCCGGCGGCCGGCCTTCGCCGATCCTGATTATTTGATCTCGTAGTCCCGGCCGAACTGGAGCTCGCCGAAGTCAATGCGGCTTCCCCGGGGGGAGGGGGGATCCTCGTCCTCTTCCTCCTCGCCGGACTCCTCCGCGGGAGCGGGGGACTCCGGGTCCACGGGGCCGAACTCGGCGGTGTCCTCCAGGTCCTCCTCCTCGCGCTCCACCTTGGCCCGGAGGTTTTCCGCGGTGGCGTCCTTCATGGCCTGGGCCAGCAGGCGCTGGACGTTGTCGTCGATCTCGGAGACGGCCTCGTCCACCTTGTCGGGGAGGGGAGTGGTGTCGGGGGGGCAGAGCTCCTGGAGCTGATCCAGGTAGGCCATGGACTCGGTGTGGAGGGCGCGCACATTTTCCACAAAAGAGATGGTGGCCTGCTGGGCCTTTTGCAGGCGGAACTCCTCCGCCTCCACCTCTTTGGACAGGTTGGACATCCGGTTTTGGGATTCGCTCTCCGCCTGGCGGAGGATCTCGGCCTTTTTCCGCTCCGCCTCCTGGACCAGGTCGTCGGCCATCCGCTGGGCGGTCATCAGGGCCTTGCGCATGGCCTCCTCGGTGGAGCGGTACTCCTCCACCTTGTCCACCAGCACCTTCATCTTGTTCTTCAGCACCGCGTTTTCATTGTACAGCGCGGAGTAGTCCCCGGTGAGGATGTCCAGAAATTCGTCCACCTGGGACATATTGTAGCCGCCGAACGAGGCCTTTTGAAAGGCGCGCTCGGACACTTCCTGCGGAGTCAGCATGATGTTCCCCTCCCGATATAGTCCGGATCGTAAAAATTTTACTTAAAAATACAGGCCGTTGTTCTCCAGTTCGTCGATCTCGTCGGCGCAAAGTCCGCTTCTGCTCGGGACGCCTGACAGCATCCCTCACACCGCTCCCTTGCGCCTCCTCTCAAAACCGTACCCGCTTACGCTGGGCTACGGTTTTGGGGCGGCCTGTGGCCGCCTTTAGAAATACAGGCCGTTATTCTCTAACTCGTCGATCAGATCGCCCAGGATATCCACGTTATAGGGGGTAATGATGTAGGTGGAGATGGCCACCTTTTTGATCTTGCCCTCGTTGGCGTAGGACACGCCGGCCAGGAAATCCAGCAGGCGGCGGGCGATCTCCTTGTTGGTGGACTCCAGATTCAGGACCACAGTGCGCTTCTCCCGCAGGTGGTCGGCGATGGAAGAGGCGTCCTCAAAGCGCTCCGGCTTGACCAGCACCACCTGGAGCTGGGTGGCGGCGCGGATGTTCACCACCTTGTTGCTCCGGCGCTCCTCCTCGGTGCCGGGGACGCTACTGTCGGTCCGGGATGCCCGCTCGGTACGGTCCCGCTCCCGGCGCTCCACCGGGCGGGGGGAGAGGTCAAAGTCCTCGAACTCCTCGTCCTCTTCCTCGTCCTCGTAGGGATGGGCCAGCCGCTTGAACTCGTCAAAGATTCCCATAGCAGATCCTCTTTTCTTCCGTAGTAAAGATTCTTGGGTAGTCCGGTCTCAGGGGGTCCCCTTTGGGGGGCGGGGGCCAAAGAGGGCGGTTCCCACCCGGACCAGGGTGGCTCCCTCCGCGATCGCGTCCTCGAAGTCGGCGCTCATACCCATGGACAGACAGTCCATAACACTCTGATTATCCGACATTTTCCGCGTTATGTCAATAAAAAGCTGATACATTTCCGCAAAATATCTGCGATTGCCCCCGGGAACGGTAGAAATGGGAGGAATTGCCATCAATCCCCGCAGGCGGACGTGGGGGGAGGAGAGGGCGAGCTCCACCAGGGCGGGCAGGTCGGAGCGGGGACAGCCGCTCTTGCTCTCCTCCCCGCCGATGTTGACCTCCAGCAGGATGTCCTGGACCAGCTCCAGCTTTTCTGCCTGCCGGTCCACCGCCTGGAGCAGGTGGGGGGAGTCCACCGACTGGATCAGATCCACCCGGCCCACCACCTGTTTGACCTTGTTGGTCTGGAGGTGGCCGATGAAGTGGACCCCCCGGGCGCCCGCATAGGCGTCCGCCGCCAGGTGGGCGGTCAGCTCCTGGACCCGGTTCTCGCCGCACACCTGGATCCCGGCGGCGATGGCCGCGCGGATGGTGTCGTCCGTCTGTACCTTGGTGGCGGCGCACAGGGTGATCTCCTCAGGGGAGCGCCCGGCGGCGGTGGCCGCCGCCGCGATCCGCTCCCGGACCGCCTGGACACGTTGCGCTAATTCCATAGAAAGACCTTCTCTCTGTTATGATCTCCGGTGATTGGATGGGATACGGCCCGCCCCCGGGGGCGGGCCCGGATTTGCTAAAACTCCAGTAGCTGGCCGTCCTGGAGGTCCAGACCGCGGGTGATGATCTCCTCCCCCGCCCGCAGGGCGTCGCGGCCGGTGCCCACCGGGCGGACCACGTAGTAGTCCTCCCCCTCGGTGAGGACCTCCACCTCCTTGAAGGTGACCCGTCCGGCCACCAGGGCATAGACCCCCAGCCGGGTGGTCTGGGTGACCTGGCCGGTCTCCTCATCTGTCTGCTCCTCCTGGAGCAGGCGGAGGGCGGCGGTGGGGATGCGCAGGCCGGACCAGCTCTCAAAGATGAGCTCGGCGGTCTGGTGGCGCAACAGGGTGATCTGGGACAGATACCGGTCGGAGGAGAAGACCACCAGGGTCTGTCCCCCCTCCGCCGGGCCGATCTGCTCCACCGTCACGGCCACATCCCGGGAAAATTCGCCGGTAAAGCGGAGGGTGGCGACGCCCCCCTGGCTCAGGCGGTCCGCCGCCTCGCCGGGCAGGCTGGCGGCGAAGTACCACCGGGAGGAGGTGATCAGCTTCCCCAGGGCGCTGTCGGCGGCGGGGGGATTGTCGATCAGCTCCGCCAGGGAGGAGGGGGTCAGCTGAAAGACGCTCTCCGGGGTGAGCAGGGACTCGTAGCCGTCCACCAGGTTGGAGAAGGTGCCCGACTGGGGCGCGGTCACCCGCCCGGTGGTGAAGGCCGACTGCTGTTGCAGGGCGGAGCGCTGATTGCGCAGGTCCTGGAGCTGGGCGGAGAGATCGGCGGAGGTCAGTCCGTCGCCGTAAGTATAGCCCCGCTTGAGCACGTCGCTCTTGATATCCAGGACCTGCTCCTCCAGATCGGCGTAGTCGCCCAGGGCGCAGGCGGCCCGCAGGTCCACCAGGGCCTGGAGGATGTCCTCATCCAGCCGGGCGGCGGAGTCCACGCCGCCGCTCTGGGAGATGGCGTACTCCAGCAGGTCGATCTCCAGCTCCAGGGCGTCCAGTTGCTCCTGGTTGGACTGGGCCTGGCTGTTCTGGTAGACCAGGGCCACCTCCTGTCCCACCCCCACCCGCTCTCCCTCGGCCCGGGTGATCTCCACGATCCCGCTCTGGGCGGGGAGCACCTGCTCCCGGCGGACGATCACGCCGTCCGCCTCCACGCTGTCGTTGACGGTGTAGAGGTAGACCAGGGTGGTCCCGTAGGGGTCCTGAAAGGCGCGAAGGGCGTAGAAGCCCAGATAGACGGCCAGGACCACGGCCAGGGCGATGATGACGAAGGTGGTGAAGGATTTTCCCTGCTTCATGGCGGTTCTCTCTTTCTGCGCGTGGGATAGGGGGCGGTCAGGAGACCTCCCCCGGCTCGTAGAGGGGGATGGGGCGCTCGGGGACGATGGTGGAGATGGCGTGCTTGTACACGATCTGTTGCTTCCCGTCGCTGGTCAGCACCACCGTGAAGGCGTCAAACCCGGTGACATAGCCCCGCATCTGGAAGCCGTTCATCAGGAACATGGTGACCAGCCGGCGCTCCCGGCGGGCCTGGGTGAGGAAGATATCCTGCAGGTTGTTGGTCTTTTGCATCAGTAGCACTCCTTTTTCTATATGTCGGCGCAGGCCCCGGCGGGGGAAGCGCGACCCGGCCGGTGGACCGGCCTGAGTGCTCCTATACTATACCAAATTCTTCCATATATTCGGTCGAAGTCTGTAGGGCGGCGGCAAAATTCGGGCGGGTCTCCCAGCGGATCCACCGGGCGTCCCCGTTGCGGCGGAACCAGGTGAGTTGCCGCTTGGCGTATTGGCGGGAGCGGAGCTTGATCTCCTCCGCCGCCCGGGCCGTGTCCCCGTCCCCCCGGAGGGCGGCGGCCATCTCCTTATAGCCGATGGCCTGCATGGCGGTGCACCGGTCGGGCACCCCGCTGTCCAGCAGGGCCCGCACCTCCTCCGCCAGGCCGTCGGCCATCATCCGGTCCACCCGCCGGTCGATGCGGGCCCACATGTCCTCCCGGCGCTGAAAGGCCAGGGTGAGGGTGAGGGCGTCGTACCGGGGGGGGAGGGAGCGGGTCATGGCGTTGTGCTCCGTGAGGGTGGTCCCGGTGGAGCGGTACACCTCCAGGGCCCGGACGATGCGCTTGCCGTCGTTGGGATGGAGGCGGGCGGCGGTGTCCGGGTCCACCCGGGCCAGCTCCTCCAGCAGGGCGGCCCCCCCTCTCCGGGCCAGCTCCTCCTCCAGCTCCCGCCGCAGGGGGCTGTCCGGGTCGAACCGGGCGAAGGTGCGGCCGGACAGGAGGGAGTCGATGTACAGCCCCGTCCCCCCGGCCACGATGGGCAGCTTCCCCCGGGCCAGAATGTCGTTCACACACCCGGCGGCCAGCTCCACATACCGGGCCACCGAGAAGTCCTCCTCCGGGTCGGCCACGTCCAGCATGTGGTGGGGCACCCCCCGCATCTCCTCCCGGGTGGGCTTGGCGGTGCCGATGTCCATGTGCCGGTAGATCTGCATGGAGTCGGCGGACACCACCTCGCCGCTGTGCCGGAGGGCCAGCTCCACCGCCAGGGCGGTCTTGCCCGAGGCGGTGGGGCCGCTGATGACCAGGATCTTGGGGGGCATGGGGATCACCTCGGTTCAGAGTGGAGAGTGAAGAGTGGAGAGTGAAGAGTGGAGAGTGAAGAGTGGAGAGTGGAGATAGAATTAGGAATTAGGAGTTAGGAATTAGGAATTGGGCGATGATGGGGTGCGGCACCTGTATGTCATGTACCAGGTGGGGCGCGGCAAGCCCCCACCGCGGGCCGATGGGGACATCGGCCCCTACCGGGGATTCCCGCCTTTATGCGGGCGCACACTGTGCGCCCCTACGCCCACGGAGCCTTTGCCCCTTGAGAAGGATGTTCCGGAGCGCCAGATCGCTCAGCACCAGCTTGGTGAAGGCCCTGCGGTTGGTGGTGATGATGCGGCCCCGGGTGGCCTCGGGGAAGCCGAAGTCCATCCCGGCGCCCACAAGACCGGCCAGCTTGCCGATCCCGCCCCCCGCTGTACTGCGGCGGTGGATGTGGAGCTCAAAGGGGTGCTCCAGCTGGACCATGGTCCGGACCTGGAGGGAGCGGGAGGAGGTGCGCCCGTCGTACTCCAGGAAGAAGCTGACCAGAAGGGGGAAGGAATCCCCCTGGGGCAGGACCAGCTGGCTGTTGCCCTGGGGCTCGCTCCCGCAGAAGAGGTACCCCCCTCTGTCCTGTTGATAGCGGGCCAGAAACTGATTCCAGTCGATGGGCATACCATCCACCTCCCTCAAAACAGGCTTATGTCCGCTTGAACTGTTTTTCCAGCTCCTTCCGGGTCAGCTGGATGGCCACCGGGCGGCCGTGGGGGCAGTACTTCACCTGCCCGGACATGACGGCCCGGGCCACCTGCTCCAGCTCCTGGGGGCTGGTGCGCCAGCCCCCCTTGATGGCCGCCTTGCAGGCCATGGTGTGGAGAAGCTCGTCCCGGGCGGCGGCGGGGTCGGCGGAGCCGGAGGTGAGGAGCTTCTGGGCGATCTCCTCCAGGGTGGAGGGGATATCCTCCACCTCCACGTCGAAGGGGGCCTGGCGCACCGCCAGGTCCTGCCCCAGCTCGTCCACCTCAAAGCCGAACTCCTCCAACAGCGCCCGGTGGGCCAGCAGAGCGGCCTGCTCCGGGGCGGACAGGCGGCACACGGCGGGGGTGAGCAGGGTCTGGGCCATGGGGTCGTAGCCCTCCGCCTTCATGCGGTCGAAGTTCATCCGCTCGTGGGCGGCGTGTTTGTCAATGAAAAAGATGGTGTCCCCCTGCTCCACGATGATGTAGGTGTGGAGCACCTCCCCCGCCAGGCGCCAGTCGGGCTCCTGGGGCAGAAGGGGGGCGGGCTCCTCCGGCTCCTGCCGGACGGCCCGGGGGGCCGGCTCCTGCGGGGCGGCCTCTTCCACGGCGGGCGCCGGGCGCGGGCTCTCCGGCGTACGCGGGGCGGGGCGCGCCTCCGGCCGGACGGGGGAGGGGGCGGACACCCGCCACTGGGGCGGGGGCGGAGACTGCCTGGGGGGCTGATAGGTGTTGTCGTGGACGTGGAGCACCCCGGGGGCGGAGACCACGGGGGCCCTCCGGGGGGGCTGGGGCGTTGCCCGGACGGCGGCGGGGGCCTCGGCCTGGGCGGGCGCCCCCTGGGGCCGGACGGCGGGCTGGGGGGCGAGGGTGGCGCTGGGGTGGGAGCGGTCCCCCTCCAGGGCCGATTTCACGGCGTAGTAGACGGCGGAGAACACCTGCCGCTCGTTGCCGAACTTCACCTCGGTCTTGGCCGGGTGGACGTTCACGTCCACAGCGCTGAGCCTGGTCTCCAGGTGGAGGACGCAGGCGGGGAACTTGCCCACCATCTTCTGGTTCTGATAGGCCTCCTCCAGGGCGGCGGCCATCAGCTTGGATTTGACCTGCCGGCCGTTGACGAAGAAGAACTGCCAGTTCCGGCTCCCCCGGCAACAGGCGGGGAGGGAGGCGAAGCCGGTCACAGACATCTCCTCCCCCGTGGAGCGGACCGGGCGGAAGCCCAGAGCCAGCTCCCGGCCCAGCACCGCGTAGACGGCGGACTGGAGCTGGCCGTCCCCGGGGGTCAGGAGCTCCTGTCTGCCGTCCCGGATGAATTTGACGCTCACCTCCGGGTGGGACAGGGCCACCCGCTGGACGGTGGCAAAGACGGCGGCGCCCTCGGCGGCGTCTTTTTTCATGAATTTCAGCCGGGCGGGGGTGTTGAAGAACAGGTCCCGGACCACCATGGTAGTGCCCTGGGGACAGCCGGCCTCCTCCACCGCGCCGGCCACCCCGCCCTCCAGGGACAGGGAGGCGCCCAGGGGGGCGCCGGCGGTGCGGGTGAGCACCTCCACCCGGGAGACGGCGGCGATGGCGGCCAGGGCCTCGCCCCGGAAGCCCAGGGTGCCGATGGCCTCCAGGTCGTGCTCGGTGCGCAACTTGCTGGTGGCGTGGCGGAGGAAGGCGGTCTTCAGCTGGCCGGCCGGGATGCCACAGCCGTCGTCGGCCACCCGGAGAAAGGTCAGGCCGCCCCGGGCGATCTCCACCGTCACGGTGGAGGCCCCGGCGTCGATGGCGTTCTCCATCAGCTCCTTGGCCACGGAGGCGGGCCGCTCCACCACCTCGCCGGCGGCGATCAGGTCGGCCACATGGGGGTCCAGTACACGGATGTCAGACATGGAAAACCTCCTGGGATGGGGTGGTCGCCGGGGATCAGAACCCGGGGGCGACATAGCGGAGGGTCTGGGTGTCCACCACGGCCCGCTGGGGGGCGGCGGGGTCCAGGGCCACCGTCAGATCGGGGCTGTTGGGGCTGGGCTGTTTCCACAGGTATTCGGTGCGGATGGAATAGGTCTTGCCCGCCCAATCGTACTCGCAGTAGACCGTCCAGGGGGAGCGGGCGGCGGCCCGGCCCCGGGAGGAGGAGAAGCTCAGGTTGGCGGTGGTGTGGCGCTTGATCCGGACGATCCGCGCGGCGACCCGCCGCCCCTTCGACAGCAGTTGGTCGGCGAGCTGGCGCTTGCGCCGCATATGCAGGAACATCAGGCCGCCGCACAGCAGAAAGCCCAGGCCCCAGGGCAGGTAGGCCAGGTCCCAGATGAGCATCACGGTGAAGGTCACGCCCAGGATGACCGCGGCCATGGCCACGGAGTGGAACAGGGATTTCGGTTTCATCAGCATCATTGTTTGGGTCCTCCTATATTGTTTATCCTTCTTGCAGGTCTTGCTTCAGCTCGGAGAGCAGGTTGAGCGCCTCGATGGGGGACAGGACGTTGATGTCCGTCATGCGGAGCTTTTTCAACACGGTCTGCCCGCCCAGATCCGTCAGGGAGAGTTGCGACTCCTCCCGGGAGTCCGGGGGAGAGGGGGCGGGGCGCCAGTGCTGTCCCTCCAGATCCTGCAGGATCTCCCGGGCGCGGCGGATGACCCGGTCCGGGACCCCCGCCAGCTTGGCCACCTCCACGCCGTAGCTCTGGTCGGCGCCGCCCCGGACGATCCGGCGCAGGAAGATGACGTCGTTGCCCCGCTTTTTCGCGGCGATGTTGTAATTTTTCACCCCGGGGATCTGCCCCTCCAGGGCGGTGAGCTCGTGGTAGTGGGTGGCGAACAGGGTCTTGGCCCCCAGCCGCTTGGGGTCGGCGCAGTACTCCAGCACCGCCCGGGCGATGGCCATGCCGTCGTAGGTGCTGGTCCCCCGGCCGATCTCGTCCAGGATCAGGAGGGACTGCTTGGTGGCGTGGTGGAGCAGGGAGGCCACCTCGGTCATCTCCACCATGAAGGTGGACTGGCCGGCGGCCAGGTCGTCGGCGGCGCCGATGCGGGTGAAGATCCGGTCCACAATACCGATGTGGGCCGATTTGGCCGGGACGAAGGAGCCCATCTGGGCCATCAGGACGATGAGGGCCACCTGCCGCATATAGGTGGACTTGCCCGCCATGTTGGGGCCGGTGATGATGGCGCACAGGTCCTCGCCGCCGTCCATATGGGTGTCGTTGGGGACGAAGGGGGCCCCGGAGAGCATCTTCTCCACCACCGGGTGGCGGCCCTCCGTGATGGTGATGGAGTCGGAGGAGTCCACCTGGGGCATACAGTAGTGGTTGGCGGCGGCCACCGTGGCCAGGGAGGTGAGCACGTCCACCTGGGCCACGGCGGCGGCGGCGGACTGGATGCGCTGCATCTGCTGGCACACCTGCTCCTTCAGCTGGCAGAAGAGCTGGTACTCCAGGGCGGTCACCCGGTCCTGGGCGGACAGGATGGCGTGCTCCAGCTCCTTCAATTCCTGGGAAATATACCGCTCGGAGTTGACGGTGGTCTGTTTCCGCACCCAGTCGGCGGGGACCAGGTCGATCTGGGACTTGGCCACCTCGATGTAGTAGCCGAAGACCTTGTTGGACTTGATCTTCATGTTTTTGATGCCCGTCTGCTCCTTGGTGCGGCTCTCCAGGGCGACGATCCGGTCGGCGGCGTGGTTGAGCAGGTCCCGCTGTTCATCCACCTCGGCGCTGTAGCCGTCCCGGATGAAGCCGCCCTCCCGGACGGAGAAGGGGAGCTTCTCATCGTCCATCAGCGCCCGGTCCAGCAGGTCCCGGAGCTGGGGCAGGTCGTCCAGCTCCTGCTGCAGGCCCTGGAGAAGGGCGCAGGGGCAGTGCTCCAGCAGGGACCGGATGTGGGGGAGCCTGCCCAGTCCGGCGGACAGGGAGGCCAGATCCCGGCTCCCCGCGGAGCCATAGGCCACCCGGCCGATGAGCCGCTCCAGGTCGGTGACCTGCCGCAGGGTGAGGGCCAGCTCCTCCCGGGTGATGGCGTCCTCCACCAGGTCGGCCACCGCCTGTTGGCGGCGGGCGATCTGGACGGGGGAGAGGAGGGGGCGCTCCATCCACCCCCGGAGCAGGCGGCCGCCCATGGCGGTCTTGGTCCGGTCCAGCACCCACAGCAGACTGCCCTTCTTCTCCTTGGAGCGGAGGGTGGAGGTGAGCTCCAGAGTCTGCCGGGCGGTCAGGTCCAGCTCCATGAACTGGCCGGTGGTGTAGTAGGTCAGCTTGGCGATGTGGCCCAGGTCGGTCTTCTGGGTCTCATACAGATAGGACAGCAGGCCGCCCGTGGCCTGGACAGCCCCCTCGGCCCCCTGGGGGAGGGTGGAGGCGCCGGCCCGGAACTGCTTTTCCACCAGGGGGCGGGCGGTGTCGGGCCGGAAGCGGGCCTCGCCCCCGTGCTCGCACAGACAGCCCAGCCGCTCCCGGAGGAAGGGGACCAGCCCCTCGGCGTTCCAGGCCCCGTCGGACAGCACCGCCTCGGTGGGGTGGAAGCGGCCCAGCTCGTTTTGCAGGTGCCCCGGGGCGTCCGGCCCGGCGGGGAAGGAGGTGGCGTACACCTCGCCGGTGGAGATGTCGCAGAAGCACAGGCCGAACCCGGTGCTGTCGGCGTAGACGGAGCAGAGGTAGTTGTTTTTCCCCTCCTCCAGCATGGAGGAGGCGGTGACGGTGCCCGGCGTGATGACCCGGATGATGTCCCGGTCCACCAGCCCCTTGGCCAGGGCCGGGTCCTCGATCTGCTCGCAGATGGCCACCTTGTACCCCTTGGCGATAAGCCGGGCGATGTAGCTGTCGCAGGAGTGGTAGGGCACCCCGCACATGGGCACCCGCTCCTCCGCCGGCTTGTTCCGGTCCCGGGTGGTGAGGGTCAGGTCCAGCTCCCGGGACACCAGCTTGGCGTCCTCGTTGAACATCTCGTAGAAGTCCCCCAGCCGGAAGAACAGGATGGAGTCCGGGTTTTGGGCCTTGATGTCCAGATATTGTTGCATCATGGGGGTGATCTCTGCCATGGGGGAACCTCCTTGGAGAGTGGAGAGTGGAGAGTGGAGAGTGGAGATAGGAGATATGAGATATGAGATATGAGATAGGAGTTTGGGGTCCCCGCCGAAGCCCAGCGGCGGTAGCCGCGGGTTCGGTGGGGAGAGGCCGACTCCCCCTGTCAGGGGGAGATGTCGCGTAGCGACAGAAGGGGTAGGGAGGAGCAACGGAATGAGAGAGCTTTCGCCGTCAGGCGGAAGCGAGCGATGTGGAGCTTGCGACGACGAAGGAATTAGGAATTTGAGGGGGCGGGCCGTTTTTGTAGGGGCGCACAGTGTGCGCCCGCAAAGCCTTCCCCCAGGGGAAGCCCTTTTTATGTAGGGCGCGGCATCCTTGACGCGCCGGACCTTCCCCCTGAGGGGAAGATGGCACCGCCGCGAGGCCGTGTCGGATGAGGGGGCGGCATACGCGCCCTCTCCGGCCAGGTCACGCGCCGCCGGCCGGTGGCGAAAACTCCCGCCCCACCAGATCGTCCAGGGCCACCTGATAGAAGTCCGCCAGACGGATCAGGGTGGACAGGCGGGGCTCGGCCTCGTCATATTCATAATTTTGATAGGCGCGGGGCGCCACGTTCACCTCTTTTGCCACCTGGGACTGGGACAGCCCGCGGGCTTTTCGCAGGGCGACAAGACGCTCGGAAAAATTCGACATGGAGAGGCCACCCCCTTGACAACGCAAAAAGATGCGTATATCATAAGTGAAGAAACGCAACTTTCAACGTAAATTTGTATACTGGGAGGAATCAACAATGACAGAACTACAAAATGTGATCTATACCTACGCCCAGGAGCACCTCCTGCGCCCCCTGCTGTGGGAGGACCTGGCCGCCCTGGACCGGGCGGAGGGGGAGGCGGAGGAGCTGATCCAGAGGCTGAAGGCCCTGGGCGGTGAGCCGGAGCGGCTGGTGAAGCAACTGCGGTTCGAGCGGGACACCGCCGCCACCCTGCGGGAGCAGGGGAGCTTTCTGGCCGGGCTGGCGGTGGGGCTGGAGCTGGGCAGGCTTTAGACCAGCTCGCCGAACAGGGACCACTTGTTGGCGTCGGTGATGCGCACGTCCCGGAACTGGCCCAGAGCGCCCCGGTCCCCCACCACCCGGACCAGCCGGTTGCCGGGGGTGCGGGCGGTCAGGTCCCAGCGGCTGTCATCGGACAGGCCGTCCAGCAGACAGCGCACCGTCTGGCCCACATAGGCCCGGTGCTTCTCCTCGGAGATCTGATCCTGAAGGGCGGTGAGCCGGTTGAAGTTCCGGAGCTTCTCCTCCCGGGGCATGGGGTCGTCCATGCTGGCCGCCGGGGTACCCGCCCGGGGGGAGAAGATGAAGGTGAACAGGGCGTCGAACCGGACCTCCTCCAGCACCCTCAGGGTGTCCTCGAACTCCTCGGTGGTCTCACCGGGGAAGCCCACAATGATGTCGGAGGTGAGCACGATATCGGGGATCAGGGCCTTCAGCGCCCGGATCTTGTCCAGGTATTGCGCGATGGTGTGCCGGCGGTTCATGGCCTTCAGCACCCGGTCGTTGCCCGCCTGGAAGGGGAGATGGAGCACCGGGGCCACCTTTTCACACCGGGCCATGGTTTCAAAGAGCTTCTGGGTGGCGTCCTTGGGGTGGGAGGTCATGAAGCGGATGAGGAAGTCCCCGGGGATGGCGTTCACCTGCTCCAGCAGGTCGGCGAAGTCCATGGGCTCCGCCAGATCCTTGCCGTAGGAGTTCACGTTCTGACCCAGCAGGGTGATGTCCTTATAGCCGTCCCGGACCAGCTTCTCCACCTCCCGGAGGATGTCCTCCGGCTTCCGGGAGCGCTCCCGGCCCCGGACGTAGGGGACGATGCAGTAGGTGCAGAAGTTGTTGCACCCGTACATGATGGACACCCAGGCCTTGACCCTGTCCTGGCGCACCACCGGGATGCCCTCGGCGATGGAGCCCGCCTCATCGGGGGTCTGGAACACTCTGCCCCGGTGGAGGAGCAGGGAGTGGATCATCTCGGGGAATTTCCACAGGGCGTGGGGCCCGAAGACCAGGTCCACGTGGCGGTAGGACTGGCGGATCTTCTCCGCCACCTGGGGCTGTTGCACCATACAGCCGCACAGGCAGATCAGCTGTTCCGGGTGGCGCCGCTTCACATGGACCAGCGCCCCCACGTTGCCCAGCACCCGCTGTTCCGCGTGCTCCCGGATGGCACAGGTGTTGATGACGATGATCCGGGCCCGCTCCTCCTCCTGGGTGAACCCGAAGCCCATCTGGCGCAGATAGCCCCGGATGCGCTCGGAGTCGGCCTCGTTCTGCTGGCACCCATAGGTGTCCACAAAGGCCAGGGGCTGTTCGGGCCACTGGGCCGTCAGAGCGGCGATGGCCCGGCAGTGCTCCAGCTGGCGCTCGATATCCGAATGGGGGACTTGGGTGGTGCGTTCCATAGGGGCTCCTCCTGCGGTGCCGGCCCGTCCGGGCGGGGGTCCCCGCCGCGGGCCGGTCAAATTCCAGTTTAGTTTTCCATTATACTATTTTTTCCCGGAAAAAACAAGGCCCGGCCCGCCGGGGAGAGAGGTATACGTGTAGGACTACAATACATATTGGACAGAAGAATAAAAAGGATGAAGGATAAGGGCTCATCGGTTATAGTTGAGTTACCACACACCAACTGTACGAGAGGAGACCATATCCTTCATGAGTAAGAGTATAACACAGGACATGGCGTATCGGCAATCCCTGATGAAGTACGCAGAAAAATATGGCGTTAGCCGCGCCAGCCGGAAGTATAACAAAAGCCGTTCGTATATCTACTTCTGGAAGGCACGCTGGGATGGAACCGTGGAATCCCTGGCCCGCCAGTCCCGGCGGCCCCACAGCCATCCCAACCAGCACACAGAAGCGGAACTCAAGCTGATCCGGGACATGCGCCGCAGGAACCCCCGTCTCGGCATGGTGGAACTGTGGCACCGGCTGCGGCAGCGCGGCTATACCCGCCGCCCGGAGAGCCTGTTCCGGGTCATGAGAAAGCTGGGCATGTTCCCGTCGAGAGAGAAGAAACCAGCTTATAAACCCAAGCCCTACCAGCAGATGACCTATCCCGGCCAACGTATTCAGCTGGATGTGAAGGTAGTTCCCAGACGTTGTATCACAGACCCTGAACTCCGCCTGTACCAATACACTGCTATTGACGAGTTTACCCGCCTGCGCTTCCTGGCCGCCTATCCTGAGCAGTCCACCTTTTCCTCCGCTGATTTTCTAAGAAAGCTGGTCCGCTGGTACGCCCGTCGAGGCATCCGGGTGGAATGTGTCCAGACTGACAATGGATTTGAGTTCACCAACCGTTTTTCCAACAGCAAGCGGAATCTCCCTACTTTGTTTGAGTCCGCCGCCGCCCAACTGGGTATCCGCCACAAGCTCATCCGGCCCTATACGCCTCGCCACAACGGCAAAGTGGAGCGTAGCCACCGTGAGGACCAGAAACGCTTCTACTCCTGCCGCAGCTTTTATTCCCTGGATGACTTTGCAATGCAGCTCGCTGTCCATAACCGCCGCTCCAACAACTTCCCCATGAGACCGCTTAGTTGGCTTTCTCCGAATGAATTCACTGTCCAATATGTTTGACAAACCTACACGGCCCGCCGGGGAGAGAGGTATACGGCGGGGGCCCCCGGCATAGTCTGGGACCAGAGAGGGTCCATACGGAGGATAAGGGGGAGCGGGTATGCAGAACAGAGGGACAGGCCGGATGTGGCGGGCCGCGCGCCGGGGGGTGGCCCTGGGGCTGGCCCTGGTGGCGGTCTGGGGCGCCGGCCTGACGGTGGGCGGGGGACAGTGGGGGGCGCGGCTGACGGCGCTGGGCGGTCAGCCCGATCTGGCGGTGTCCCTCCTGTCCGGCCAGCTGGGGTGGACCCCCGGGGAGGACCGGGCGCTGGAGGGGTGGGGGCGGATGCTGTTGGACCAGTCCCCGCTCCTGGCCGCGGGGGAGGAAGCGGTGGCCCGGCTCCGGCTGGCCCGGAAGGAGGACCCTCCGGCGGAGACCGACCCGGTGGAGGGGGACGGGGAGGAGGAGCCGGAGCTCCAGCCGTCCACCGGCGGCGAGGGGATCCTGGAGATGACCGGCCGGGGCAAGGAGGGGGGAAAGTACCTGTCCGAAGGGGGCGTGTACGTCTATAACCGGACCAATTTCCAGCTGGACGCCTCTGTCCTGTCCGAGGGAGCGGTGGATGTCCACCCGGGGGAGGGACCCCAGATCCTGATCCTTCACAGCCATGGGAGCGAGAGCTACAGTCAGGCCGATGGGAATACCTATGAGGAGAGCGACCCCTACCGCACCACCGACTGCACCCACAACATCGTCAAGGTGGGGGAGGAGATGGCCACCGTCTTTCGGGCCCACGGGTTCCAGGTGATCCACGACACCACCCTGTTCGACTACCCCTCGTACAACGAGGCCTATGACCGGTCCTACGCGGCGGTGAAGCAGTGGCTGGAGCAGTACCCCACCATCCAGGTGATCCTGGACGTCCACCGGGACGCCCTGGTGGGGAACGAGGGGGAGATCTATAAAATGGTGTCCCAGGAGGCGGGGGAGAAGGTGGCCCAGGTCATGCTGGTGGTGGGCTCCAGCGGCGGGGGGGCGGAGCACCCCCGGTGGAGGGACAATCTGGCCTTTGCCGTGGCCCTGCAGAGAAATCTGGTCCGGGGCTACCACAGTCTGGCCCGGCCCATCGTGTTGCGCAACAGCCGGTACAACCAACAGCTCTCCCCCGGCTATCTGCTGGTGGAGGTGGGGGGGCACGGAAACACCCTGGCCGAGGCCGTGGCCGGGGCCCGCCTCTGGGCGGACAATGTGGCCCGGACCCTTCTGGAGCTGAGCGGGGGATAGAGGGGCCCCGGAGGTCGGGCGGACAGGGACCGCCCCGGGCCTCCGGGGTACTTCTTTCCGGCCGCCCCCAAAATTCCCCTGTTTCTGGGACAGGCACCCGGTATAATAGGAAAAAATTGGAAAGGAGCGCGATGGAGTATGGGGGACTGGCACAGCCGGCCGGCGGCGGAGATCATGGAGGAGCTGGAGAGCCGGCCCCAGGGGCTGACGGAGCGGGAGGCGGCCCGGCGGCTGGAGCGGGTGGGGCCCAACCAGCTGGACGAGCCCTCCGGCCCCGGTATGTGGCGCCGGGTGCTGGAACAGCTGAGGGACCCCATGATCCTGGTCCTGCTGGGGGCGGCGGTGCTGTCCCTGGTGGCCAGCGGGGGGGAGGACTGGCTGGACGGGGTGATCATCTTTATCATTGTGGCGGTGAACGCGGTGATCTCCATCCACCAGGAGGACCACGCCCAACAGGCCCTGGAGGAGCTCCGCAAGATGTCCAGCCCCCAGGCCCGGGTCCTCCGGGACGGGAGGCCCGGCAAGGTGCCCGCCGCCGCGCTGGTGCCCGGGGACGTGATCCTGCTGGAGGCGGGGGACCTGGTCCCGGCCGACGCCCGGGTCCTGGCCTGTAGCCGGCTCCAGGCGGACGAGTCGGCCATGACCGGCGAGTCGGTACCGGTGGAGAAGGAGGCGAGAGAGGCCCTTCCGCCGGACACCCCCCTGGGGGACCGAGTCAACCTGCTCCTGTCGGGCACACTGATCACCGCCGGCCGGGGGACCGCCCTGGTGGTGGCCACCGGGATGGAGACCCAGATGGGGAAGATCGCCGGACTGCTGTTGGAGGACCGGGAGGGGGAGACCCCCCTCCAGCGGAAGATGGGGGAGATCTCCAGGACCCTGTCCTTCCTGTGCCTGATGGTGTGCGCGGTGATGTTCGGCGTGGGCCTGTTCCAGGGGAAGGGGATGCTGGAGATGTTCCTCACCGCCGTCTCCCTGGCGGTGGCGGCCATCCCGGAGGGGCTCCCGGCCATCGTCACCATCGTGCTGGCCCTGGGGGTCCAGCGGCTGGCCGGCCGGGGGGCCATTGTGAAGAAGCTCCCGGCGGTGGAGACGCTGGGGTGCGCGGGGGTCATCTGCTCCGACAAGACGGGGACGCTCACCCAGAACCGGATGGCGGTCCAGGAGCTGTGGACCCCGCCGGAGGGGCGGCGGCGGGACGCCCTGCTGGCCGCCTGCCTGTGCTCCGACGCCCGGCTGGAGTGGCATGCAGGGGCGCCCACAGCGGTGGGGGACCCCACGGAGGCGGCCCTGGTGGTGGCCGCCGCCCGGGAGGGGGTGGACCAGGCCGGGGCGCTGGCGGACTGGCCCCGGACGGGGGATATCCCCTTCGACTCCGGGCGCAAGCTCATGTCCACGGTCCATGCCCGGAGCGGGGGCGGCTGGACGGTCTTTGTCAAGGGGGCCCCCGACGTGTTGCTGGAGCGGTGCTCCAGCGGCCCCCGGGGAGCGCTGAGCGCCGGGGACCGGGGGAGGATCCTGGCGGCCAACGAGGCCATGGCCCAGCGCGCCCTGCGGGTAATCGCCGTGGCGCGCCGGGAGCTGAACCTGCTGCCCGAGGAGCTGGAACCCCGGCTGGTGGAGAGCAACCTGACCTTCCTGGGCCTCTTCGGGCTGATGGACCCGCCCCGGCCGGAGGTGCGGGCGGCGGTGGCCCGGTGCCACCGGGCGGGGGTGCGGCCGGTGATGATCACCGGCGACCACCGGCTCACCGCCCTGGCGGTGGCCCGGGAGCTGGACATCGCCCGGCCCGGGGACTGGACGGTGACCGGGCCGGAGCTGGACTTCATGCCCCAGGAGCTACTGGAGGAGGAGATCGAAAGGTTCGCGGTCTTTGCCCGGGTGTCCCCGGAGCACAAGATGCGGATCGTCCGGGCCTGGCAGAAGCGGGGGAAGGTGGTGGCCATGACGGGGGACGGGGTGAACGACGCCCCGGCCCTGAAGGCGGCGGATATCGGGTGCGCCATGGGGCGGACGGGGACCGATGTGGCCAAGGGCGCGGCCCACATGATCCTCACCGACGACAACTTCTCCACCATCGTGGCCGCCATCGAGGAGGGGCGCGGCGTCTACTCCAACATCCGCAAGGCCATCCACTATCTGCTCTCCTGCAACATCGGGGAGATCTTTACCATCTTCACAGCCACTGTGCTGGGCTTCGGGCAGATGCCGCTGGTGCCCGTCCAGCTCCTGTGGCTCAACCTGGTGACAGACTCGCTACCCGCCCTGGCCCTGGGGGTGGAGCCGGTGGAGGCGGAGGTGATGGACCAGCCGCCCCGGGAGGCGGAGGCCAGCCTGTTTGACCGGCGGTTCTCCCTGCGGCTGGCCTGGCAGGGGCTGATGGTGGGGGGGCTCACCCTGGCGGCCTACTATCTGGGGATGACCTGGCTGTCCGCCCCGGGGCTGGAGGGGGCGGTGGCCAACACTATGGCCTTTGCCACCCTGACCATGTGCCAGCTGTTCCACGCCTTCAACGTGAGGAGCGAGGACCGCTCCCTGCTGGACCAGGGCCCCCTCTCCAACCCGGCCATGAACCGGGCCTTTTTGGCGGGGATGGCCCTCCAGCTGGCCGTTCTGCTGATCCCGCCCCTCCAGGGGGTGTTCTCCGTAGTCCCCATGACGGCGGGGCAGTGGGCGGCCACTCTCCTGCTGGCGGTGGCCCCCATCCCGATCTGTGAGGCGGGAAAGGCGGTGGGCCGGAAGCGCAGGGCCCGGTCCGGCCGGGCCGTAAAGGAATCATACATATTGCACAAATAAAGAGACGATTACTTGACAGAAAGGAGCATGACCGCTAAAATGGGGGTGAAAAAAGGGCGCTGTGGTTCGCCACAGCGCCCTTTTGGAATCTGGGATGGATGGGGGTTCAGCTGACCCGCTGACCCACGGGGCAGTCCTCGTGGGCGAAGATGACCTTGCAGTCGTCCTCGTCGGGGATGTCCACTGCAATGAGCATACCCTCGCTGACCTCGCCGCAGAACTTGTGGGGGGCCAGGTTGACCAGCACCACGATCTTCTTGCCGATCAGGTCGGCGGGCTTATAATAGGCCCGGATGGTGGACATGATGGTCCGCTCCCCCTGGCCGTCGTTGACGGTCAGCTTCAGGAAGTTCCGGCTCTTCACCACCTCCTCGCAGGCGACCACCTGGCAGACGCGCAGGTCCAGCTTCTGGAAGTCCTCCAGCGTGATTTCGGGCTTGAACGGCTCCTGTTCCAACTCATTGGGTTCCATGTGACAACACTCCTTCTTTTACTTCGGTCATTTATCAGAGAGATGGGCTTGGTCCATCTTTCGATACAGGGTTCGCAGGCTGATGCCCAGGGCCTCGGCGGTGCGGGTCTTCCCCTTCACGTCCCAGCCGTAGTGGTTGAGCATCTCGCGGATGGCGGCGGACTCCACCCCTTTTAAGGTGGGGGCCTGCTGTTCGGAGAGCTCCCGGATGAAGTAGGCGGGCAGATCCTCCGGTTGTACCACCGCCCCCTCCGCCATGTTCACGCAGTACTCCACGATGTTCTCCAGCTGGCGGATGTTGCCGGGCCAGCTGTACTGGGAGAAGAGGTCCAGCACCTCCTGGCTGAAGGAGGCGACGTGGGCGTTCAGTTGCCGGTTGAATTTGTTCAAAAAGGCGCCCAGAAGCTCGGGCAGGTCCTCCATCCGCTCCCGCAGGGGGAGCATCTCGATGTTGATGACGTTCAGGCGGTAGAACAGGTCGGCGCGGAAGCGGTTTTCCGCGATGCGCTGGGCCATATCCGCGTTGGAGGCGGAGATGATCCGGGCGTTGATCTGGACCGTCCGGGTGCCCCCCACCCGCTCGAACCGGTGGTCCTGCAGGACGTTGAGCAACTTGGCCTGCATATTCATGGGCATCTCGCTGATCTCGTCCAGGAAGAGGGTGCCCCCCTCGGCCATCTCCAGCTTGCCCCGCTTGCCGGAGCGCAGGGCGCCGGTGAAGGCCCCCGCCTCGTAGCCAAAGAGCTCGCTCTCGAACAGGCTCTCCGGGATGTTGGCACAGCTGATGATGACAAAGGGCTTGTCCCGGCGGTCGCTCTCGTAGTGGATGGTCTTGGCCAGAAGGCCCTTGCCGGTCCCGGTCTCGCCGGAGATGAAGACGGAGGAGGGGCTGTTGACGATCTTGGACATCCGCCGCTTGATGCTGGTCATGTGAGCGCCGCTCCCGCGCATGGCCTCCGTCTCCGGAAGGCGGGCCTTGGGCTGAAAGCTGGTGCCCGCCTGGATCATCCGGATGGCGAAGCCGGAGATCTGCCCCCGGGTCCGGACCGGGACAGAGATAATAAAAAAGGTGGTCTGCTGGTCGATGGTGGCGCTGTGGGTCTCCACCCGGTCCCCCTCCAGGATGGAGTCCACCAGAGAGGTGGGAAAGAAGTCCCGGATGGACTTCAGACAGGAGCCGGTAAGCATGCCGAGGGCGACATTGTTCATACTGATAATATTGCCGTCCTGGTCGGTGAGGAGCAGTCCGTCGGGCACAAGCTCGGTGAGGGCCGCCAGATGGTTGTCCAGGGCGTCCCGGTCCACCGTACCGGAGGCGCTCCGCAGAAGGGTGGAGATGAGGGTGGCGAAGTCGCTGATGATCCCCTTATAAAACTCCAGGTCCCGGGTCATCTTGTCGTGGTCCTGTTGCGAGAAGGCGGAGAAGGACAGCACGCCGACAGGGTAGCTGGTCAGGGTGATCCGCTTCAGGATCTCCAGGGTGGCGGGACAGTTCCCGTTGAAACGGCACCCGATGCAGGAGGGCATATTGCCCGGATTGAGGACGGTCACCTCGTCCTGCTCCAGTACCTCTAAAATAGAGGGCTTGTGGACGATGGTCCCCTTTTTCTCCAGGTACTTGCTACTGCTGACCACCAGAGCGGCCGAGTTGTCAAAGACGGCAGATTCGATCCCGAACAGATGCTGGATCAGCTGAAGCACCTGGGACAGTTCCGCGCTGTGGGATTGCAGGTCCATGATGTACCTCCTGGCAGGGTGGGATTGCGGCTGAGAGGGAGTGTATCACGTCCGCCCGGAAAAAGCAAGGGGGTAGGGCGGCATTTTGTGACAAAATTGTCATGCCATTTGGCAAATCTGTCTGTCATGTCCGGGATATGGAAAAATCAGGGAGGCCCGCACCCTGGGCAAACAAAACGAATTTCTTGAAAATTGATTTTATTTGGGGCCAAACTCGCAATCTTTTTTTCTGATTTACGAATCAGAAAAAAACGGAGCGAAAAATGGCATGTAAATTGCTTAATATAAACAATGGACCAAATCCGCGAGATCGTCCGGAGAGTTTTATGAACTGACCAACCATACAATTTTGAAGGAGGAAATGATCATGATCGAGAAGAGAGATCCCCTGAACCTGACTGGGAAGGTAGCCGTTGTCACCGGTGGCGGCTCCGGCATTGGCCTGGGCGTGTCCCAGATCCTGTCCGCCTACGGCGCCGCCGTGGCCATCGTGGACGTGAGCGACAAGGCCGAGGAGAAGGCCCAGGAGATGCGGGACGCCGGCCGGCAGGTGGCGTTCTTCAAGTGTGACGTCACCAGCGAGGAGAGCGTGTCCTCCACCGTCAAGGCCATCGTGGAGAAGTTCGGCCGCATCGACATCCTGCACAACAACGCCGGTGTCACCGTCCGGAAGGCCATCGCTGACCTGAGCGAGAAGGAGTGGGACTTCGTGCTGGACGTGGGCCTGAAGGGCCTGTTCCTCATGAGCAAGTACGTCATCCCCGAGATGATCAAGGTGGGTGGCGGCTCCATCGTCAACACCGGCTCCGGCTGGGGCCTGAAGGGCGGCGACGTGGCGGCCGCGTACTGCGCCGTCAAGGGCGGCATCGTCAACGTGACCCGCTCCATGGCCATTGACTACGGCAAGTACAACATCCGGGTCAACTCCATCAACCCCGGCGACACCGTCACCGCCATGATGGTCAGCGAGGGCCGTCAGACCGGCGAGATCAAGAGCGACGCCGATATCGAGGAGTTCCTGAAGTCCTGTGGCGCCGGCCGGCCTCTGGCCCGGATCGGCCAGCCCGAGGATATCGCCAACGGCGTGCTGTTCCTGTGCTCCGACCTGGCCAGCTGGGTCACTGGCGCCGCGCTGGTGGTGGACGGCGGCGGCATCGCCTGATCCTATCCATACAGAAAGGAAATGAATGATATGAGCGTAAAAGGGTTTAAGAACCATCCTTATATTCCCAACTCTGTTCCGGAAGTGGAACAGGAGATGCTCCACGAGCTGGGGCTGAACTCCCTGGAGGAGCTCCACGCCGAGGTGCCCGACGAGATCATCCTGAAGCGTGAAATGGACCTGCCCGAGGCCTTCGGCTCCGAGTATGAGCTCCGCCGTCACGTGGAGGGCGTGCTGAAGAAGAACAAGACCTGCGCCGACAACCTGAACTTCCTGGGCGCCGGGTGCTGGCAGCACTATGTGCCCGCCCTGTGCGACGAGATCAACGGCAAGGGCGAGTTCGTCACCGCCTACGGCGGCGAGTCCTACAACGACTTCGGCCGCTTCCAGAGCCTGTTCGAGTACGAGAGCCTGATGGCCGAGCTGGTGGACATGGAGGTCGTCAACGTCCCCACCATGGACTGGGCCCAGGCCGCCGCCACCGCCATCCGGATGGGTTGCCGTGTGGCCGACCGCGCCCAGGCGCTGGTCAGCGGCTCCATCGACCGGCAGAAGCTGGCCGTCATCAAGAACTACTGCACCCCCGATCTGGACATCGTGGAGGTGGCCTTTGACCCCGCCACCGGGTGCATGGACCTGGCCGACCTGAAGGCCAAGCTGTCCGACAAGACGGGCGTGGTCTACTTCGAGAACCCCACCTACCTGGGCGTCATGGAGGTCCAGGGCAAGGAGATCGCCGATCTGACCCACGCCGCCGGTGCCCAGTGCGTGGTGGGCGTTGACCCCATCTCCCTGGGCGTGGTGGCCGCTCCCCGCTCCTATGGCGCGGACATCGTCTGCGGCGACCTGCAGCCTCTGGGCATCCACATGAACTACGGCGGCGGCCAGTCCGGCTTCATGGCCACCATGGACGACCCCAAGTACGTGCTGGAGTTCCCCTCCCGTCTGTTCGGTATCTGCTGCACCAACACCCCCGGCGAGTACGCCTTCGCCGACGTGGCCTATGACCGTACCTCCTTCGGACACCTGCGTGAGAAGGCCAAGGAGTACGTGGGCACCCAGACCGCTCTGTGGGGCATCACCGCGGGCGTGTATCTGGCCACCATGGGCCCCAAGGGCATGCAGGAGGTCGGCGAGACCATCATGCAGAACGCCCAGTATGCCGCCAAGCAGATCGCCGGTCTGAAGAACGTCTCCATCAAGTTCTCCACCCCCTTCTTCAAGGAGTTCGTGGTGGACTTCTCCAAGACCGGTAAGAGCGTGGCCGAGATCAACAAGGCCCTGCTGGAGAAGAATATTTTTGGTGGCAAGGACCTGTCCAAGGACTTCCCCGTCCTGGGCCAGTGCGCGATGTACTGTGTGACTGAGGTCCACACCAAGGAAGACATCGATCGCCTGGTCTCCGCCCTGGGCGAGATCCTGTGATGGGTGAAAGGAGAGACGAACATGAAAAAGATTGACAGAAGCTCCAAGGTCCGCACGGGGTTCCATCAGGCCAAGTGGGACGAACCTGTTATTTTTGAACTGACCAAGCCCGGCGAGCGGGGCATCCTGGTGACCAAGGCCAACCCCGAGGTCCAGAAGGCCGTGGAGGGGACCTCCGTCCTGCCCTCCTTCCTGCAGCGTGAGACCGCCCCCGCCCTGCCTGAGATCTCTCAGCCCCGGGTGTTGCGGCACTATGCCCGTCTGGCCCAGGAGACTCTGGGCGCCGACGTGAACATCGAGATCGGCCAGGGCACCTGTACCGTCAAGTACAGCCCCAAGGTCAACGACCAGCTGGCCAGCCTGCCCCAGATGCGTGAGATGCACCCCCTCCAGGACGAGAGCACCTGCCAGGGCATCATGCAGATCATGTACGATACCAACCGCTATATGTGTGAGATCTCCGGCATGGACCGGTTCTCCTTCCAGCCCAGCGGCGGTAGCCAGGGCATCCTGACCATGGCCTCTCTGGTCTACTCCTACTTCAAGTCCAAGGGCCAGGAGAAGGAGCGCAACGAGATCATCACCACCATCTACTCCCACCCCTCCGATGCCGCGGCTCCCCACGTCAAGGGCTTCAAGATCATCTACATCCACCCCGATGAGAACGGCTACCCCGACTACGAGGCCTTCAAGGCCGCGGTCAACGAGCACACCGCCGCCTTCATCGTGGCCAACCCCGAGGATACCGGCGTCTACAACAAGAACGTGCTGAAGTTCACCAAGCTGGTCCACGAGAACGGCGGCCTGTGCGGCTATGACCAGGCCAACGCCAACGGTCTGCTGGGTGTCACCCGCGCCCGGGAAGCCGGCTTCGATATGTGCTTCTTCAACCTGCACAAGACCTTCTCCACCCCCCACGGCTGTGGCGGCCCCGCCTGCGGCGCGACCGGCTGTACCAAGGAGCTGGAGAAGTTCCTGCCCGGTCCTCTGGTGGACTTCGACGGGGAGAAGTACTTCTACAACTACGAGATCACCAACAACCCCAGCGCCATCGGCAAGGTGCGTGAGTTCAACGGTGTGGCTCCCGTCATCCTGAAGGCCTACGCCTGGATCCGCTCCCTGGGTCCCGACGGCCTGTATCAGGTGGCCAAGACCGCTGTTCTGAACAACAACTACCTGTTCAAGAAGCTGATGGAGCTCCACTGTGTGGACGCCCCCTACATCCCCGGCAAGCAGCGCATCGAGCAGTGCCGCTACACCCTGGAGACCCTGTTCAAGGAGACCGGCGTGTCCACTGCCGACGTGCAGCGCCGCATGATGGACTTCGGTATGCACTACTGGCAGAGCCACCACCCCTACTATGTGCCCGAGCCCATGACTCTGGAGCCCACCGAGACCCCCTCCAAGGAGGATATCGACGAGTACATCGAGACTCTGAAGTATGTCTTCGACGAGGCGTACAACAACCCCGAGAAGGTGAAGGGCGCCCCCTATCAGAGCGTCTGCCACCAGCTGGATGAGTCCAACATGGACGATCCCAAGCAGTGGGCTGTCACCTGGCGTTCCTATCTGAAGAAGTTCAATTGAAAACGCTGGGATTGCTCATCAATCCCATCGCCGGTATGGGGGGGAGCGTCGGACTGAAAGGGACCGACGGTATGTACCAGGAGGCGGTACGCCGGGGCGCTGTGCGCAAAGCCAACGCCCGGACCGCCCTGGCCCTGAAGGCGCTCCTTCCCATCCGGGATGACCTGCTGGTCCTCTGCCCATCGGGAGAGATGGGCGAGGACCTGGCCCGGGAGATGGGATTTCAGGTCAAGGTAGTCTACTCCTGTGGCCCCGACACCACCGCGGAGGACACCATCGCCGCCGCCCGCGCCATGGCGGACGCGGATCTGTTGCTGTTCGCCGGCGGCGACGGGACGGCCCGGGATGTCTTTACCGCCGTGGGCGACCAGAAGGTCGCCCTGGGGGTCCCCGCCGGTGTGAAGATCCACTCCCCGGTGTACGCCATCCGGCCGGAGGCCGCGGGCGAGCTGGCCCTGAGCTATCTCAAGGGCGCCTGTGGCCAGACCCGGGAGGCCGAGGTGGTGGATATTGACGAGGCGGCCTACCGGGAGGGGCGGGTGAACACCAGCCTCTACGGCTACCTACAGGTCCCCTACGAGCGGCGCTTTTTGCAGAGTAGCAAGGCGCCCTCCCCACTGAGCGAGCGCTCCCAGCAGGTGAACATCGCCTGGGAGATGATCGATCAGATGAAGCCGGACCTGTACTATTTGGTCGGACCGGGCTCCACTACAAAGACCCTGATGGATGTATTGGAGTTGCCCGACACGCTGATCGGTGTCGATCTGATCTGCAATAAAAAGTTGGTTCAGTCGGACCTGTGCGAGCAGGACATCCTGAAACGGATGGACGAGCGGGAGACCCACCTGATCATCACCCCCACGGGGGGTCAGGGGTTCCTGCTGGGCCGGGGGAACCAGCAACTGAGCGCCGCAGTGATGCGGCGGATCGGGAGGGAACGGCTCCATGTGCTGGCCACCCAGGAGAAGCTGTTCCACCTGCATGGCGCGCCCCTGCTGGTGGATACCGGCGACCCCGAGGTGGACCGGATGCTCACCGGCTATGTGCGGGTGATCATCGGCTACATGGAGGAGCAGATCTGTCCTATCGGCGCCGAAAGGCAATAGATATCCGAACTCGAATTGGAAAGGAGTGAAATGTATGCTGAAGCAGGACTACAAATTCGAGTCCCGCGCCCTCTATCCCGAGCTGAAAGGCAAGCGGGTGGTGATCACCGGCGGTGCCTCCGGCATCGGAAAGGCCACCGCCAAGCGGTTCGCCATGGAGGGTGCGAAAGTGGTCGTATTCGACTACAACGAGAAGGCGTTCGACGCGCTGAAGCAGGAGATCCCCGAGCTGGCCGGCACCGTCAAGGTGGATGTCAGCAACGAGGAGAGCGTGGCCGCGGCCTTCAAGCAGATGGACGAGATCCTGGGCGGGATCGACATCCTGATCTCCAACGCCGGCATCTCCATCCGGAAGAAGTTCATTGAGACCGATTTCACCCAGTGGAAGCGGGTCATGGGCGTCAACCTGGACGGTATGTGCCTGTGCATCATGGAGACCCTGAAGCGGATGCGCGGTGAGAAGACCAAGGATAACCCCGGCGTCATTCTCTGCACCGCCTCCACCAACGGCATGGAGGGCCACCCCTTCTACACCGATTACAACGCCTCCAAGGCGGCTGTGATCAACCTGGTGCGGAGCGTGGCTCTGGAGCACGCCCCCTGGATCCGTTGCAATTCCATCTGCCCCGGCTATGTGCTGACCCCCATGCAGGAGGCCGAGTACACCCAGGAGATGTTCGAGGAGTGCAACAAGGGCATCCCCATGCAACGGCACGCCGATCCCGCCGAGGTGGCGGCGCTCTACGCGTTCCTCGCCTCGGACGAGGCCAAGTACATCACTGGCCAGCACATTCCCATTGACGGTGGCGAGACCGCCTGATCGGGAGTTGCAAGAAAGGCAAGGCAATTATGAGAACTGCATTTATCAATGCAAACGTGATCACCATTGACCCCAAGCACCCCAAGGCGGAAGCCTTCTTGGTGGATGGCGACAAGTTCGCCCTGGTGGGGAGCCGGGAGGAGATCCTGGCCGCCGCCGGAGACGCGCAGGTTGTGGACCTGGCGGGGAAGACCATCGTTCCCGGCTTCAACGACAGTCACCTGCACCTGCTGAACTTCGCCTATTCCCGCACCAAGATCAACCTCTACGGGACCACCTCCATCGCGGAGATCCAGGAGAAATCCAGAGCGTGGCTGGCCGAGCGCAAGCCCGCCCCCGGCACCTGGGTGTCCGCCGCCGGGTGGAACCAGTACTCCTTCCAGGAGGGGCGGTTGCTCAACCGGAGCGACCTGGACGCCATCTCCACCGACTACCCCATGATCTTCACCCGGGTGTGCGAGCACACGGTGGCGGTCAACTCCAAAGCGCTGGAGCTGATCGGCATTGACGACTCCACCCCCGACCCGGAGAGCGGGGAGATCGAGCGGGACGCGGACGGGCACGCCACCGGCATCCTGAAAGAGACCGCCCGGTACCTGGCCTATGCCAAGGTACCCGACAAGAGCGTGGCCGATATCAAGGAGATGCTGTTGGACGCCATCGACTATGTGTCCAAGCTGGGCATTACCTCGGTCCAGACCGACGACTTCGAGACCTTCTCCTCCAAAAACTGGCACAACGTCATCCAGGCGTACCAGGAGCTGGAGAAGGAGGGCAAGCTGAAGGTCCGGGTCTACGAGCAGTGCCTGCTCCCCCAGATCGACCGGTTCAAGGAGTTCCTGGCCGCCGGCTACAAGACCGGCGTGGGCACCGACATGTTCAAGATCGGCCCCCTGAAGCTGTTGACCGACGGCTCCATCGGCCCCCGCACCGCCTATCTGGCCCAGCCCTATTCCGACGACCCGGGCAACCGCGGCATCAGCGTCTTCACCCAGGACGAACTGGATGAGCTGGTGGGCACCGCCCAGGCCAACGGGATGCAGGTGGTGTGCCACGGCATCGGCGACGCGGCCATGACCATGATCCTGAACGCCTATGAGAAGGCCCAGAAGGAGCACCCCCGGGAGGATGCCCGCAACGGTATCATCCACGTCCAGATCACCACCAAGGAGATCATGGACCGGATGCTGAAGGACCACATCGTCGCATATGGCGAGCCTGTGTGTGTGGGCGCGGATATGCACTGTGTGGAGGACCGTGTGGGCAAGGAGCGGATGAAGGAGTCCTACGCCTACCGCACCATGAACGAGATGGGCCTGCGTGTGCCCCTCTCCTCCGACTGCCCCGTGGACTCGGTCAACCCCATCGACAGCGCCTATATCGCCGTCAACCGCAAGGACCTGAACGGTTGGCCCGAGGGCGGCTGGTACCCCGAGGAGCGCCTGACCATCGACCAGGTGCTCAAGGGCTTCACCCTGGACTCGGCCTACGCCCAGTTCCAGGAGGATGTGAAGGGGAGCATCGAGGCGGGCAAGTACGCCGACTTCGTGGTGCTCAGCGGAGACCCCACCGCCATCGACCCCAACGACCTGCGCTCCATCCATGCCGAAGGCACCTACTTGGGCGGGCAAAAGGTCAACTGAACCCCAACCCCAGCAAACGCAAGTTTCTGGCAAACCACCGATTTTCTTTTAGAAAGTGAGGGACAAAAAATGGAAGAGAAGCAATACGACTTTAAGCCAAAGACATGGGTCTCCTTTACGATCCTGTTGATCCTGATTGCCGCAATGTGCTGTACCATCTTCATCACGGGCCAGCAGTTGCACATCACCATGCTGACCTGTATGGGCGCCGCCATTCTGTTGCTGGTCGCGACCGGTTGCTCCTACAAGCAGATCGAAGACGCCATCCTGTCCAGCGGCAACCTGACCGTGCCCACTCTGCTGATCCTGTACACCATCGGCGCGGTAATGGGCTCCTGGATCGCCAGCGGCACCGTTCCCATGATCATCTATTGGGGCCTGAAGCTCATCAACCCCAGTATTTTCCTGGTGACCGCGTGTTTGGCCTGTATCCTGACCTCCATGGCGACCGGTAGCTCCTGGTCTACCGCCGGCACCGTGGGCGTGGCCCTGATGGGCGTCGGGATGGGCCTTGGGATCAACCCCGCCATGACCGCCGGCGCGGTGGTCTCCGGCGCTGCCTTTGGCGATAAAATGTCCCCCATGTCTGACACCACCAACGTGGCCCCCGCTGTGGCGGGCGCCGACCTGTTCGATCACATCAAGGCTATGTGCTTTACCGGCGGCCCGGCCATCGTGTTGGCCCTCATCGGTTTCGGCGTCCTGGGCGTCTCCCACGGCGGAAACGCGGATAACGAGACCATCGCCAACATCCTGACCTCGCTGGACTCCATCTTCAATCTGAACATCATCACCCTGATCCCCGTGGTGCTGGTGCTGGTGCTGGCTCTGCTGAAGTTCCCCGCCATGCCCACCCTGCTGATCTCCGCGCTGACGGCGGCCGCCATCGCGGTCCTGGTCCAGGGGCAGTCTATCCCCGAGATCATGACCATCATCGAGAACGGCTTCGTCTCCACCACCGGCAACGCCGACATCGACACCCTGCTGACCCGTGGCGGTATGTTCGCCATGCACTACACCGCCAGCCTGACCGTTATCGTCATGGCCTTCGGCGGCATCCTGGAGAAGTGCGGCGTGCTGGATGAGATCCTGGACAAGATGAAGATGCTGACCCGGACCGTGGGTACCACCGTGGCCACCACCGTGGTCATCGAGGTCCTGCTGAACCTGGTCACCGCCAGCCAGTACATGACCCTGGTGCTGGGCGGCAAGCTGATGATGCCCGTCTACAAGGAGAAGGACATGCTTCCCCAGTGCCTGTCCCGTACCCTGGAGGACTCCGGCACCGTCACCTCGCCCCTGATCCCCTGGAACCTGTGCGGCGCGTTCATCTCCGCGGCACTGGGCGTGCACTGCTTCGCCTATCTGCCCTTCGCGCTGTTCAACTGGATCTGCCCGCTGGTAGCCATCGTCTGGGGCTTCACCGGGATGTTCCAGTGGAAGACCGGACAGATCGCCAGCAAGAAGACCTACCGGCCGGTGGACTCCGCGCCTCCGGCGGGAGCTGCCAAGTGATGTAGACGGCGGCCATTTTTCTCCAAGAAAAAATGGCGGTAAAGCCCTCCTCACGTCAGGCTTTACCGATCCACTTTCAAAAGAAAATCGAAATTGGAGCCCCAGATCCTTGCGTCGCAGTTCTCATATGTCCATATTTGAGTATCGGTAAGACCCCCTGAAATTCCGATCGGTTGCGTAAAGACCCAAGAAAAGCGTAACAAAGCAATTCAGAAGTCTAGAAAACTGGAAAGGAAGTTTGCAAGCATGAGTACAGAAACTAAAAAAGCTCCGCGCGAAGGCGGCGTGGGCCTGGCCATCCTGAAGTTCGTCCCCCTGATTGTTATGATGCTGCTGGTTATCGTTGTCGGCCTGGAATTAGTACTGGCCGCCGCTATCTCCGTGTTTGTTGCAGCAGTTATCAGTATGTTCGTAAACCGTTGCGGCTTTGACGACGCTTTTGAGTTCGGTGCCCAGGCTGTCCGTGGCATCGTCATGGTGTTCTTCGTCAACATGTTCGCCTATGCCGTGGGCGAGGTGTTCATGGCCACCGGTGTCGGCGCCGCACTGATTAACCTGTCTCTGGCTGCCGGCGTCACCGCCCGCACCATCGCTGTGATCGCCTTCCTGCTGACCTGCGCCCTGTCCCTGGCCACCGGTACCTCCTGGGGCACCTTCGCGGCCTGCGCCCCCATCTTCCTGTGGCTGAACTACCTGCTGGGCGGCAACACCGTTCTGGTGCTGGGTGCCATCGCCGGCGGCTCCTGCTTCGGCGACAACATCGGCATGATCTCCGACACCACCGTGCTCTCCTGCGGCATGCAGGACGTGAAGATCATCGACCGTGTGAAGCACCAGGGCCCCTGGTCCGTCCTGTGTATCGTCATCACCGTCATCATCACCTTCGCCATGTCCATGAGCCTGCCCTCCACTCAGGGCAGCCTGCAGGACGCTCTGGCCAGCATCCCCGCCGAGGCCTATGAGGTCCTGGAGGTGGAGCGCCCCGGCGCCATCACCCTGCTGGAGCAGGTGCAGACCGGCGTGCCCGTCTACATGGTCATCCCCTTTGTCCTGGTCATCGCCACCGCCTTCACCGGCATGAACACCATGCTGTGCCTGGGCTCCGGCGTTGTCTCCGCCCTGGTGCTGGGCCTCATTGCCGGCGAGTGCACCCTGATGGGCTGGCTGAACGACATGATGCTGGCTGGATTCTCCAGTTCTGGCGGTAGCGCTATTATCATGATGATGTGGGTGGCTGCCTTCGGCGGCATCATGAACAGCATGGGCGCCTTCGAGCCTCTGGCCAAGCTGGCGGTTAAGATGTCCGCCAACGTCCACCACCTGATGGGCTGGTGCGGCGTGCTGTGTATCGTGGGCAACGCCGCCCTGTCTGACGAGGCCGCTGAGATCGCCACCTTCTCCCCCATCGTGCGTGGCATCGTGGAGGAGGAGGTCGAGGCCAGCGAGGAGGATATGTACAAGCTCCGTACCCGTCTGGCCACCTTCACCGACGCCCTGGGCGTGTACGGCTCCGAGCTGATCCCCTGGCACTGCTACCCCGTGTTCTTCCTGGCCATCGCCTCCGGCGTGTTCCCCATCGAGGAGATCGACGTTTGGGACATCATTGTCAACAACTGGATGTCCATGGTCTCCGTGATCAGCATCATTGTCCTGACCTTCACCGGTCTGGACCGCTTCATCCCGCTGTTTGGCCTGCCCAAGGACGCCAAGCTGAAGAAGAAGATGGCGAAGTAAGCGCGGACCCGCTTATTTTCGCAATAGACCTCCTTTCAGAGGGAGCGCGCCGCACCCCGGCGCGCCCCCTCCTTTTTTATTGGCCCGGCCCCACGGACGCCACCGCTCCGCGGGACAGAAGCGCCCCCAGCGGCCCGCCTCGACCGGCCCGCCGGGGGCGCTTTGCGCCCGGGGCTGGGAATAATTTCTGCCCGGGGGGAGAGACTAGAGGGGACGGCGGCTCCGCCCCGGCCGCCTTCCCGTGGTGCGGCGGGCGTAGGTTCTGCATCACATTCCCGATGTTCTCCGTAGGGGAGGGGCTTGCCCCCTCCCGCCGGTTTTGCGCCGCACCGTTTGATTTGGGGGGATTTCGCCGCCAGCGGGCGGCGAGTGGCTTTCTGAGCGATCAGAAAGCCACCAAAGAATCGCCGGGGGACGGCTCCGGCGAGCACCAAGTGGTGCTCTTAGTCGCCCGCCCCCCGGACCCCCGTTTACGGGAGAGCTTGGTTCGTGGGCTTGGTGGAAATGTACCGGCGCGGGGTGGCCTCTGACGCATCGCCCTTCTCCCGCCCGTTGCCACTGTGCGGCAAGACCAGAGGGCCATCCGTGCTATCCGTTTAGACGCGCCTACACTGGTCGCTCCCCCGTGGTGCGGTGGGCGTCGGGTGGCGCAACCCTGTAGGGCGGGGGCTTGCCCCCGCCGTTAGATTGGCATCGCACTCTCCATGTTTCCTGTAGGGGCGGCCCCATGTGGCCGCCCGTATCTCTCCCCCAGTCAGCCTAACGGCTGACAGCCCCCTCGTCAGAGGGGGCCTTAGGGGATTGTAGGGCGCGACGACTCGGCGCGCCGCCCGCGGGCGTTATAATGTCGCCCAACCCGTCATTCCGAGGCCCCGAGGGGCCGTGGGAATCCGCTTTTCTTTTAACGGGGAAACGGATTGCCACGTCGGGCCTGCGGCCCTCCTCGCAATGACGAACAACGGAGCGACCGGCCGGCCTTTTGGCCGCCCGCCAACTCCACCCCACAAGGAGGGATCTTATGTCCGACCGAGACCGCCGCGACGGCCCCCACCCCCGGAAGGAGCCGCTCTTTGAC
>CALWVW010000005.1 GCA_944385075.1 uncultured Oscillospiraceae bacterium
AATTAGGAATTAGGAATTGTTCTGCCGGGGAAGAGAGGAGAGGGGGAGGGCTGTATGGACGCGCGGGAAGTGGCGCTGTTGACGCTGAACGCCTGCCACAGACAGGGGGGCTGGTCCGACCAGATCCTGAAAAAACAGCTGGCGGCGGCCGGGCTGGACAGCCGGGACGGGGCGCTGGCCACCCAGCTGTGCTTTGGCGTGCTACAAAATCAGATCCTGCTGGATTTCTATCTGTCCCAGTTCTCCAATCTCCCGCTGAAGAAGATGGAGGGGAAGGTCCTCCAGGCCCTCCGGCTGGGGGCCTATCAGATCCTGTTTCTGGACAAGATCCCGGCCAGCGCCGCGGTCAACCGCTCGGTGGAGCTGACCAAGGCCCACTGTAAGAACCCCCGGGCGGCGGGGATGGTCAACGGCATCCTGCGGAATCTGGCCCGCAGGGTGGACAGCCTGCCCACCATCCCCAAGGAGGACCCGGCGCGCTACCTGTCCACCCTGTACTCCCACCCGGTGTGGCTGGTCCAGGAGATGCTGATGCTCCTGGGGACGGAGGAGACCGCCGCCCTGCTGGCGGCCAACAACGGCCGCCCGCCCGTCACCGGGATGGTCAACACCCTCCGCACCACCGCCGGGGACCTGTCCCGGGCGCTGGAGGAGGAGGGGGTGGAGGTCAGTCCCCACCCCTGGCTGTCCCACTGCCTGACCCTGAACAGGACCGGGGAGCTGGAGCGGCTGGACGCCTTTCAAAAGGGGCTCTTTTACATCCAGGACCCGGCCAGCCGCCTGGCGGTGGAGGCCCTGGACCCGGCGTCCGGGATGCGGGTGCTGGACTGCTGTGCCGCCCCGGGGGGCAAGACCTTCGGCATCGCCCTGGCCATGGGCGACCGGGGAGAGGTGGTCTCCTGCGACCTCCACCCCCACAAGAAGGGCCTGATCCGGGCGGGGGCGGAGCGGCTGGGCCTGAAATGCGTCGCCCCCCGGACGGCGGACGGGACGGTGTTCTGCCCCGAGTGGGAGGGGGCCTTTGACCGGGTGCTGGTGGACGCCCCCTGCTCCGGCCTGGGGGTCATCCGCAAAAAGCCGGACATCCGCTACAAGGACCCGGGGCCCCTGTCCGCCCTGCCGGAGGTGCAGAGGAGGATCCTGGCCAACGCCGCCCGCTATGTGCGGCCGGGGGGCGCGCTGGTCTACTCCACCTGTACCCTCCTGCGCCGGGAGAACGAGGAGGTCGTGTCGGCCTTTTTGAAGGGGAACGACCTGTTCCGCCCGGAGCCCTTCTCTCTGCCCGGCCCGGTGGGGGCGGTAGAGAGCGGCATGGTCACCCTGTGGCCCCAGCGCCACGGGACGGACGGATTTTTCATCTGTAAACTGCGCAGGGAGGGGTGAGCCCTTTGGAAGACATCAAATCCATGACCCTGGAGGAGCTTACCGCCTGGCTGAAGGAGCGGGGGGAGCCCGCCTTCCGGGCCAAGCAGATCTTCCGCTGGCTCTACCGGGGCGTCCGGTCCTTCGACGAGATGACCGACCTGTCCAAGGCCCTGCGGGAGAAGCTGAAGGAGACCTGCGCCCTGACCCCGCCCCAGGTGGCCCGCAAGCAGGTGTCCGCCCAGGACGGCACCATCAAGTACCTGTGGGAGCTGGCGGACGGCAACTGTGTGGAGTCGGTGCTCATGCGCTATCAGCACGGGAACACCGTGTGCATCTCCTGCCAGGTGGGGTGCCGCATGGGGTGCGCCTTCTGCGCCTCCACCCTGGCGGGGAAGGTCCGGGACCTGACCCCGGCGGAGATGGTGGACCAGGTGCTCTTCACCCAGCTGGACAGCGGGGCGGAGGTGTCCAACATCGTGCTCATGGGCATCGGGGAGCCCCTGGACAACTTTGACACGGTGATGAAGTTCCTCGCCCTGGTGAACAGCCCCGAGGGGCTGAACATCGGGATGCGGCACATCTCCCTGTCCACCTGCGGGCTGGTGGAGCAAATTGACAAACTGGCCCAATATCGGTTACAATTAACACTGTCTGTCTCCCTCCACGCCCCCGACGACGAGACCCGGTCCAAGATTATGCCGGTCAACCGGGGGATCGGAGTGGAGCGGCTGATGGAGAGTTGCCGGCGCTATTTTCAGACCACGGGCCGGCGGATCTCCTATGAGTACGCCATGATCGACGGGGTGAACGACGCGGACTGGCAGGCCGACCTGCTGGCCCGGCGGTTGCGCGGCGCGCCCGCCCACGTGAATCTGATCCCCCTCAACGAGGTGGAGGAGAGCCCCCTGCGGCCCAGCCGCCGGGTGGCCGCCTTTCAGAGGCGGCTGGAGGGGCACGGGATCACCGTCACCGTCCGGCGCAAGCTGGGCGGGGACATCGACGCCTCCTGCGGCCAGTTGCGCAGGAAGGCCATGAAGAGTGAAAATGGGTAACAAAGTGCCGGGGATCCGGCAGAAATGAGGTCAACGATCATGCAGGTATGGGGGATCACCCACCGGGGTGCGGTGCGACAACAAAATCAGGACGCTTTCGCCACCCGGGTGCTGGGGGACGGACGGGTCCTGGCTCTGGTCTGTGACGGCATGGGCGGGGCCCGGGCGGGCAACGTGGCCAGCGCCATGGCGGTGGAGCGGTTCATGGAGGAGTACCTCCAGGGGGACCGGACCCTGCCCGACGGGGAGCGGATGCAACGGGCGGCCGCCCGGGCCAACCGGGAAATCTTTGACCGGTCGCTCCATGACGAGAGCTGTACCGGCATGGGGACCACCCTGGTGGCCGCCCTGGCCGGGGAGCGGGAGGCCATCATCCTCAACGAGGGGGACAGCCGGGCCTACCACGTGAACGGGGAGGGGATCGTCCTGGTCACCCGCGACCACTCCCTGGTGGAGGACCTGGTGGAGCGGGGGGAGCTGACCCGGGAGCAGGCCAGGAGCCACCCCAACAAGAATCTGATCACCCGCGCCCTGGGGGCGGAGCCCGAGCTGATGGCGGACTGCTTCCGCCAGCCGCTGGCCCCGGGGGACTATCTGCTCCTGTGCAGTGACGGGCTGAGCAACGTGGTGGAGGAGCAGGAGATGCTCTACGAGGTCATCCACGGCGGTCCGCCGGAGAGCTGTTGCGGCCGCCTGTTGGAGATCGCTATGGGCCGGGGGGCGCCGGACAATGTGACCGCCGTCCTGATCCGCCGGTGATGCCGGGCGGGAAGAACCAGAGAGATAAGGAGGAGATTTACCGTGGATCAGTACATAGGTAAATTACTCGATAACCGATATGAGATCCTGGAGCAGATCGGCCTGGGAGGGATGGCCCGGGTCTTCCGGGCCAGGGACCACCGGCTCAACCGGCTGGTGGCCATCAAGGTCCTGCGGGAGGATCTGGCCCAGGACGCGGAGTTCCGCCGCCGGTTCCACGACGAGTCCCAGGCGGTGGCCATGCTGTCCCACCCCAATATCGTGGCGGTGTACGACGTCAGCCGCACCTCGGAGCTGGAGTATATCGTCATGGAGCTCATTGACGGCATCACCCTGAAGCAGTACATGCAGAAGAAGGGGAACAAGCTCAACTGGCGGGAGGCCCTCCACTTCATCACCCAGATCGTCAAGGCCCTGGGCCACGCCCACAGCCGGGGGATCATCCACCGGGACATCAAGCCCCAGAATATCATGGTCCTGCGGGACGGGAGCGTCAAGGTGGCCGACTTCGGCATCGCCCGGGTGGCCTCCGGCGGGCACAGCACCCTGACCCAGGAGGCCCTGGGCTCGGTCCACTATATCTCGCCGGAGCAGGCCCGGGGGAGCCATATCGACGCCCGCTCCGACCTGTACTCCGCGGGGGTGGTCCTCTACGAGATGCTCACCGGCCGCCTCCCCTTCGAGGGGGACACCCCGGTATCGGTGGCCATCCAGCACATCAACTCCATCCCTCTCTCCCCCCGGGAGCTGGAGCCCGCCATCCCCGAGGCCCTGGAGGCCATCACCATGAAGGCCATGGCCCCCAACCCGGACAACCGGTACGGGAGCGCGGACGAGATGCTGGCCGATCTGGAGGAGTTCCGCAAGAACCCCAGCATCAAGTTCGACTACACCATGGAGGAGTTCCCCCTGGAGGAGCCGGACGACGACCGGACCCAGATCCGCCCCGCCGTCACCGTCCCCAGGCAGACCCCCCGGGACCACAGCCCCCGGGAGGGGGGGCAGGACCACCGGAGAGGCCACGGCGCCCGGGAGGAGGGGCCGGAGGAGGACGGGGAGGAGGATCTCCCCGCCCGGGGGCCCATCTGGCCCATCGCCCTGGCGGTGGTGGGGGTGCTCCTGTTCGTGGGGCTGGTGTTCGCCTTCCTTTGGCGGTCCGTCTTTGCCAGTCTGTTTACCCAGCCCCCGACGTATGAGGTCCCCAGCGTGGTGGGACAGCTCTATGAGGAGGCGGCGGCGGACCACGCCCTGTTACAGGACCGCTTCACCCTGGTGGAGGGGGAGACGGTCAGCGACGAGTCCGACCCCGGCACCATCCTGGAGCAGAGCCCCGAGGCCGGGACGGAGGTGGGCGAGTCCGTCACCGAGATCACCGTGACCATCAGCGGCGGGCCGGAGACCATCACCATGATCGACCTGTATGACATGGACTACACCCAGGCGTACAAGACCCTGGTGGAGATGGGGCTGAAGCCCCAGGTGCCCGAGTACGAGTACCACGAGGAGATCCAGGTGAACCACATCATCTCCTACACCCCGCTGGAGGGGGTGGTGCTCTCCCCCGGGGACGAGGTGGAGCTGGTGGTGAGCCGGGGCCCGGAGCGCCGGAGCTTTGAGATGCCCAATCTGGTGGATATGACCCTGGAGACCGCCCGGAGCACCATCGACACCTATAATCTGACCCACGGCAGTGAGAACGAGGTCTTTGACGACACCATCGAGGCGGGCCACGTGGTCAGCCAGTACCCCGTGGCCGGGGCGGAGGTGAGCGAGGGGAGCCAGGTCAATCTGCTCATCAGCAAGGGCCCCGACCCCAACGCCCAGCAGGAGCCGGTGGAGGCCACCCGGACCATCTATATCGACCTGCCCCTGGACGCCGACGGCATCCTGAACCTGCGGGTGCTGATGGACGGGGAGGAGATCTATAATCAGGACGTGGACGCCTCCATGCAGACCAGCGTGCCCGTCACCGTGACCGGGAGCGGGGTCAAATTCCTGACGGTCTATATCAACGGCATCGAAAGCGGCGTGCGGACCATCGACTTCAGCCAGCCGGAGGCGTCATGAGCGAGGGGATCATCCGAAAGGCCCTCAGCGGCTTTTACTATGTGGACGACGGGACGGAGCTGGTCACCTGCCGGGCCCGGGGCAAGCACCGGCACGCGGGGCTGACCCCCCTGGTGGGGGACCGGGTGCGGTTCACCCCCCTGGAGGGGGGACAGGGGGCCCTGGACGAGATCCTCCCCCGCAAGAATGAGTTCTACCGCCCGGCGGTGGCCAACATCGACCTGCTGGTGGTGGTGGCCTCCCAGGCGGTGCCCGCCACCGACCCCTTCCTCATCGACCGGGTGGTGGCCATCGCGGAGAGCCGGGGCTGTGACAGTCTGATCTGTGTCAACAAGTGCGACCTGGAGCCGGGGGAGGACCTGCTCCAGACCTACCGGCGGGCGGGCTTCCGGACGATCCGGATCAGTGCCCGGACCGGGGAGGGGATCGGGGAGCTCCGGCAGGCCATATCTGGAAAGGTGTGTGCCTTTACAGGAAACTCCGGCGTAGGGAAGTCCAGCATCCTCAACGCCCTGGAGCCCGCCATGGCCCTGGAGACGGGCGAGGTGAGCGACAAGCTGGGCCGGGGGCGGCACACCACCCGGCATGTGGAGCTCTACCGCCTGTCCTGCGGGACGCTGGCGGCGGACACCCCGGGCTTCTCCTCCTTCGACGTGGACAGGATGGAGCTGGCCCGGAAGGAGACCATCCAGTACGCCTTTCGGGAGTTTGCCCCCTACCTGGGCAAGTGCCGCTTTCAGGACTGCGCCCACGGGAAGGAGAAGGGGTGCGCGGTGGCGGAGGCGGTGCGGGCGGGGGCCATCCCGGCCAGCCGCTATCAGAGCTACCTGCGGCTCTACGAGCAGGCCAAGGCGATCCCGGACTGGGAGCGCAGGGAGGAGAACAAATAGCGCGATCGGGCGGCCGGTTTACCGGCCGCCCGATCTTTTTGCGGGGAGAGGGTGTCACGGGCCGGAGCCGCCCCATATAATGGAGTAGCCGGAGACGGTGAGCCGGGCGGCGGCGCGCGGGCGGGACGCCCGGCGGGTGCCCGCCCGATACCATCAGGGAGGGGAGGCGTGGAAATGGGTATCGTAGTGGTGCGTTCCCCCAAGTGCCTGCGGGGGCTGTTGCGCAGGATCTTCGGGATGAAGTGAGGGGGAGCAGGCATACATAGGAGCGTCCGGGCATATCATGTCACAAAGCCGGGGCCAGGCCTGGCCGGCCCAGTTGGTAACGAAGGCGCCGGCCGGAAGGCGCGCCGGGACATAAGGGAGAGGATACCATGGAACTGGAATTGGAACGTGACACGATCAAGGGCTACAGGACGGTGGCGGAGGTGACCCTCTGTCAGGAGGAGACGCTGGAGAGCATTGTGCCGGACGCCTGCCCGGACATTTTGCGGATCGTCGATGTGTACGGCCAGGCCACCCTCAGCGGCAAGCAGGCCAGGGAGGACCTGGCCGTGGTCAATGGGATGGTGCGGGTGGCCATCCTGTACCAGCCGGAGGGGGGGAGCGGCCTGCGCAGGATGGAGATGGGCCTGCCCTTCACCTGCCAGGCGGAGGCGCCGGGGCTGACGGACCAGGGGGCCGTGGTGGCCTGCCCCCGCCTGCGCGGCGCCGAGGCCCGGGCGCTCAACCCCAGAAAGGTGCTGTTGCGGGTGGATTTGGCGGTGGATGTCACCGCCTGCCAGCCGGAGGAGCGGGCCCTCTGCTCCGGCGTGGCCGACCCCCAGGAGCACGGGATCTGCCAGCAGAAGTGGGAGGGAGAGGACTATCAGCTCTGCACCGTACAGGAGAAACCCTTTACATTTACAGACCAGGTGAGACTGCAGTCCAACAGCGGCGAGGCCCCCCAGCTCCTGGCCAGCCGGGTCCAGCCCCAGTGCAACGAGAGCAAGGTCATCGGGACCAAGCTGATCTTCAAGGGGGCGGTGGAGCTGGACCTGTTGCTCCAGGAGCCCGGCGGCGGCCTGACCGCCGGCCACGAGACCCTGCCCTTCTCCCAGATCGTGGAGGTGGCCGGGGCGGGGGAGGGGGCGGACAGCCAGGTGCTGGTGGAGGTGTCCGGCTACCGCTGTGAGATCCTGCCCGGGGACGGGCGGGATCTGGAGGTGACGGTGGAGCTGTTGGGGCAGGCCCTGGTGCGCTGTCACCGGCCGGTGACCCTGCTACAGGACCTGTACAGCACCGCCTGCCTCACCGATGTGGAGAGCCGGCCCCGGGAGCTGTGCCGCCTGCTGGAGCAGTCGGTCCGCCCCCAGGTGGTGCGGGAGCTGGTGGAGTCCGGGGAGATGATCCGCTCCGTGGTGGACAGCCGGCTGGCCCTGGGCCAGGTGCGGCAGAGCCGGGAGGGCGGGGAGCTGGTGCTGACGGCGGACGTGGCCCTGACCGTCCTCTACCTGGATGAGAACGAACTCCCCCAGTGCCTCCAGAAGTCCCTCCCGGTGTCCTGCCGCCTGGAGTGCCCCGAGGGGGGCCGCTGTACCTGTTTCTGCCTGTCTCCGGGGGAGGTCTTTGCCACCCCGGCGGCGGGCGGGGTGGAGGCGCGCTTCACGGTGGAGTTCCACTGTCTGACCACCGCCAGGCAGACGGTCCCGGCGGTGGAGTCCGCCCAGCTGGGGGAGGCCAGGACGGCAACGGCGGGGGAGCGCCCCTCGGTGGTCCTGCGGCTGGCCACGCCGGGGGAGGGCCTGTGGGAGATCGCCAAGGCCTATGGGACTACAACAGAGCAGATCTTGCAGGCCAACGAGCTGGAGGAGGGGGATCTCCCCACCGGGAGGATGCTCCTGATCCCCAGCGTCCGCTGAGCGCGGTGGGAACGATGCGGGAGGGCCGCCAAGCCGGCGGCCCTCCCGATATTTTTTACCGGCCGGCATATTCCACGGCTTATCCCAATACACTGTAGGGAAAACTGCCGGCTTGCGCGGCCGAAGGAGGAATTGCAAGTGGAAGATCGCAAAATCTACGAGGATATCGCCCTCCGCACCGAGGGCGATATCTATATCGGCGTCGTGGGGCCGGTCCGCACGGGAAAATCCACCTTTATCAAGCGGTTCATGGAGACCCTGGTCATCCCCAACATCGAAAACGTCTACCGTCGGGAGCGAACCAGGGACGAGTTGCCCCAGAGCGGCTCGGGCCGGACCATCATGACCGCGGAGCCCAAGTTTGTCCCGGAGGAGGCGGTGTCCGTGTCGGTGGACGGGGGGGCCTCCTTCCAGATGCGGATGATCGACTGCGTGGGCTATATGGTGGACGGGGCGGTGGGCCAGCTGGAGGGGGAGAACGAGCGGATGGTGACCACCCCCTGGTTCGACCACGAGATCCCCATGGCGGAGGCGGCGGAGATCGGGACCCGGAAGGTGATCTCCGAGCACTCCACCATCGCGGTGGTGGTCACCACCGACGGTACCATCACGGACATCCCCCGGGAGGAGTATCTGGAGGCGGAGGAGCGGGTCATCACCGAGCTGAAGGAGCTGGGCAAGCCCTTTGTGGTCCTGCTCAACTCCGCGGCCCCGGACTCCGAGCGGGCCCGGGCCATCCGGGGGGACATCGCCCAGCGGTATGACGTGACCTGTGTGGCGGTCAACTGCCTGGAACTGGACCAGGAGGAGATCAACACCATCCTCAAGGACGTCCTGTACGAATTCCCCCTGAAGGAGCTGGACCTGTTCCTGCCCCCCTGGGTGGACGCCCTGCCCCAGGAGCACCCCATCAAGGCGGCGCTGTACGATGCCATCCGGGCGGGGACCGAGGAGCTCCACCGGATCCGGGATGTGGAGCGGGCGGTGGCCGCCTTCCAGACCTGCGAGGTGGTCAGCGGCACCCGGGTGACCGGGATCGACCTGGGGACCGGGGTGTCCACGGCGGCGCTGGAGCTCCCCCGGGCCCTGTTCTACCAGACCCTGTCCCAGCAGTCGGGCTTTCAGATCGGGGACGACGGGGACCTGATGGCCCTGCTGACCGAGCTGGCCGGGGTGAAGCACGCCTACGACAAGGTGGCAGACGCCCTGCAACAGGTGGAGGAGACGGGGTACGGCATCGTGGTGCCCTCCATCGACTCCCTGGTGCTGGAGGAGCCCGAGATCGTCAAACAGGGCGGACGGTACGGCGTGCGGCTGAAGGCCAGCGCCCCGTCTATCCATATGATCCGGGCGGACATCGAGACGGAGGTGTCCCCCATCGTGGGGGGTGAGAAGCAGAGCGAGGACATGATCCACTATCTGCTCCAGGAGTACGAGGGGGACTCCAACAAGATCTGGGAGGCCAACATCTTTGGAAAATCCCTCCACGAGCTGGTCAACGAGGACCTGAACGCCAAGATCAAGCGGATGCCGGAGGACGCCCGGGCCAAACTGCGGGAGACCCTCCAGCGGATCATCAACGAGGGCTCCGGGGGGCTGATCTGCATCATCCTCTGAGCCGGCACCCGGCGCGAAAAGGAGGCCCGGCCGCACCAGCGGCCGGGCCTCCCTGTTGCAGTCCCTACCTTATAATATATAAGGTATTGCGCGGATAGGGAAAATATTATTTCTTCCGGGCGAAGAGGTAGTAGCGGGGGGAGCGGCTGGAGGCGTCCTGGTCCAGGATCTCGTGGGAACAGTAGACGAATTTGCCGTCCATCCGGACCTTGCCCTGGCGGCCCTCCTCCTCGTACTTGTCGATCCGCCAGGAGGGGTCCAGAACACAGACCTCCTTGTCGTCGGCGCTGATCAGGGTGATGTAGTGCCCGCCGTGGGAGAACAGGCCGATGTAGTCCTTGTCCTTCTGGTCGCCGCCCACGTTGGCGATGATGCACCCGCCGTCCCGCAGGTGGCGGACCGCCACCTGGATGTCGTCGGTGGTGTCATAGGACAAGCCGTATTTCTCCGCTACCACGGGGCCGAGGATCTTCATATTGGTGCCCACCTCCAGGTTGGCCTTGACCTTCTGGGACAGGGCCACACAGCGGCGCAGGGGGAGGGTCTTCATGGTCAGTTGGTCCACCACCATGCACAGACTGCACAGGCCGCACCCGGCCTCTTTGACAGAGGCCTTCTGCATCTGGCTGTCCGGGGTGTTCAGGTCGGTGGGGTAGGGGATGTGGGGGTATTCCAGCTGGTTGAGATATTTCATAACAGACCTCCATTGGATGGTAGAAGGATCGCTGGTGAAAGATACCGGTCAGTTGTTGGCGTACTGGGTCAGTTGCAGGGAGAACTGCTCCCCGTTCATCACCTGGGTCCCGACGTAGAGGGGGGTGCCGGACTGGTCATAGGTGACGCTCTTGACAAAGAGCATGGGGGTGCCGGAGGGAACCTGAAGTAGGGCGCCCTCCTCCGAGGTGGCGCGGCACAGCTCGATCCGCTTGTCCGCCCGGGAGACCGTCACGTGCTCCTGCTCCTTCAGGTACTGGAACAGGGAGTTGTTGTCAAACCGCTGGCCCAGCAGAGAGAGGTAGCACATGGGGAAGTAGTTCTTTTCAATGGCCACCGGGACCTGGTCGGCAAAGCGGAGGCGGCTGATCAGGATGCCCTGGGAGCCGGCGGGCTGTCCCAGACTGGCGCACAGCTTGTCGCTGAGAAGGACCTGCCGGTTTTCCAGCATCTGCCCCCCGGGCTGGATCCCCTGGCGCAGACAGGAGTCACTGAAGCCCTCCAGCTTCCGGATATCCCGGGTGTGCTTGAGGGACTTGACAAAGGTGCCCTTGCCCTGCTTGCGCTCCACGAGCCCCTTCTCGCACAGGCCGCTCATGGCGTGGCGCACGGTGATGATGCTGACGCCGAACTGCTTGGCCATCTCCCCCTCGGTGGGGAGGCGCTCTCCGGGATCCCGGTCGCCGGTGAGGATCTGCCGCTCGATGACCTCCATCAACTGGGTGTAGAGCGGGGTGGAGGCGGTGGGGTCCAACATGGTCGGATCACCCCCTTTCCGTGTAAAATACGCCTGCGCCCCCGCCTCCTAAAATCTGGGAGGCGGGGGTGGCAGGTATGGTCTCTGGGTTTAGAGGAGGGAGGGGATCAATACTCCACCTTCCACATATAGCGGCGCTCGTCCATGGAGTGGCCGCGGATCTCCGCCATCTGGGAGACGTAGTAGCGCTCGATGGGGATCATGACCACGGGGTTGAAGAACTCCACCACGCTCTTGTCGATGCGGCCCTTGTTCAGCTTCTCAAAGTCGATGACGATGAAGTTCTCGGCATAGGTCTTCAGGAACTTCAGGCAACGCTCGTCCAGGGCGCGGGTGCGGCCCTCGCTCATGAGCAGGACCATGGGCAGGGACTTGTCGGTGGTCTCGAAGGGGCCGTGGAAATACTCGCCGGTGTGCAGGCAGACGGCGTGCTTCCACTGCATCTCCATGAAGTGGCAACAGCACATGGAGTAGGCCACCCCGTAGTTGGGGCCGGAGGCCAGCACGTAGAAGACGGGCTCGTCCTTCTCCTTGGCGGCCCAGGCCTGGGCGGCGGGCAGGCACTCCTTCTTGCCCTCGGCCACGATCTCGTCGATGTGGCTGTAGGCCTCCATGGCCTTGTCATAGTTGGCCCAGTTCTCGATCTGGTGCAGGAGCTCGAAGCCGATGCGCAGGGAGTTGGCCTGGTTGGAGTCGCTGTACACCTGGTCGTCGCCGTTGGAGTAGGTGACCACGTACTGGCCCACCTGGGCCATACCGGTGGTCATGGAGCCGGTCATGGCGATGGTGATGGCGCCGGCGGCGTTGGCCACCTTGACGGCCTCCACGGTCTCGGCGGTGGCCTTCAGGGAGCAGATGACCGCCACACAGCGGCCGTCCAGCTGCTTGGGGGTGGCGTGGACGAACTCGTTGCTGGTGTAGGTGGTGGCGGAGAAGGTCTTGGCCTCGCTCTGGAGCAGGTACAGCCCGGGGAAGATGGCGGCCTTGGACCCGCCGCAGGCCACGAAGTACACGTGCTTCAGCCCGCCCTTGGCCTCGACCTTTTCCTTGATTTCAGCGACGATTTCTTTGACAGTCTTTTCCATGATAGATTACCTCCAAAAAAGTTGTATTGGGGTGGAAGGAACATAAGCGCCGGCGCGCTTTTGGGAACTCAGTCTTGCTCGGGGTCATAGGTCTTGCCGTTTCCGAAGGCCCCGTACACCAGGCAGGTCTTGGCGGAGAACTCGGCGGCCTTGAGCAGGGCCTCCTCCAGCAACTGGGCGCGCAGGTCGTGGGACATCTGGTCCCCGTGCTCCAGCTGGCTCTGCCGCCAGGACAGCAGGAAGGCAGTGGCGAAGGAGTCGCCGGCGCCCAGGGTGTCCACCGCCTCCACCAGCTTGGGGGGGCGGATGTAGAAGTCTTGCCCGTCGAACAGGACGGCGCCCTCGCTCCCCCGGGTGGCGATGACCATGCCCGCGCCCTGGTCCTGCATGAAGCGGCAGATGTCCTGGGCCCGCTCCTGGGCCACCGAGCCGCAGGACAGGAAGGCGTAGTCGATGAAGGGGGCGACCCGGGCCACCCGCTCGTTGTCGATCCACTGGCCGGAGAAGTCATAGGAGATGGGGATCCCGGCCTGCTTCAGCCGCTGGAGTTGCTCGTCCATATAGCTGTTGTTGGTGGTGTGGCACAGATCGAACTGGCGGATGTACTCCAGATCCTCATCGCTGAGCTGGAGGGGGTGCTCCCGCAACACGCCGCCCTTGTTGCTCCCGAGAAAGACCCGGTCGCCGTCCACCAGATTGACCCTGGCACAGCCGTTGGCGCCCTCGTACTGGCGGCAACGGCTCCGGTCCACCTGATACTGGTCCAGGGTTTTCTGAACATGCTCGGCCACCTCGTCCGTTCCAAAGACGCCCAGATAGCCGGAGTCCACTCCCAGCATCCTGGCGTACACGGCGAAGTTCAGGGCCTGGCCGCCGGGGTACATCGTCTTTTGATGGACATATTTGTCACAGACGTTATCGCCGATTCCGATGACCTTCATCCTGCTCTACCTCCTGTTTCAAATTTGGTTCTGAGCGCATGACGTCCCCTCAGAGCCATCCTCTGAGTCATAATATAATGATATATCATGAATTTGTCAAGAGAAAATTTGAATCTGCATCAGCGGAAAATTTTGATGCATTTGTCCCGACCATGAAATGAGGCTGAAAAGTAATGAATAATTTGCGATTCTATTGCATTTTAGTTATTATTTTTGAAGATTTATTTTCGTGTTATCTCTGGTTTGCACAGAAAAAAGGGGGCAAAAATCTGCCAAATTTGATGAAATGACAAAAAGGGTCTGTACTTTTGCCCAAACCTGTGTTACAATACAGCACACAAGAAAAAATCTGCCGGCATTCCTGCGTTCTTTTGAGGAGGAAATTATGGAAAAAAAAGACCCCCGCTACGGCGCGTACGTTGACATTTTGAAGGAAGAGCTTTTACCCGCGATGGGTTGCACTGAGCCTATCGCGGTTGCTTATGCCGCGGCCCTGTCCCGGGACACCCTGGGCCGCCGGCCCGAGCGGCTGGACGTCAATGTCAGCGGCAATATTTTGAAGAACGTGAAGAGCGTGGTGGTCCCCAACACCGGTCACCTCCGGGGGACGGCGGCGGCGGCCGCCGCCGGCGTGGTGGCGGGCCGGGCGGAGAAGGAGCTGGAGGTCATCGCCAGCGTCACCCCCGAACAGCAGGGGGAGATCCGCACCTATCTGGACACCTGCCCGGTGAAGGTGGGGCTGGCCGACTCCGACCAGATCTTTTACATCGAAGTGATCGCCTACGCGGGGGAGGACTCCGCCAAGACCGTGATCTCCGGCTACCACACCAACGTGGTGCGCAAGGAGCGCAACGGCCAGGTGATCTTCCAGAAGGAGGAGGGGGCCGAGGCCAAGGAGAGCCCCTACGACAGCAAGAGCCTGCTCACCATCGAGGGGATCCTGGACTTTGCCGACACCGTGGACCTGGACGACGTCCGGGAGGTGGTCCAGCGGCAGATGGACTATAACTTTGCCATCGCCCAGGAGGGGCTGAAGGGCGACTACGGCGCCAACATCGGAAGCGTGTTGCTCAACCACTACGGCGACGATATCAAGGTGAAGGTGAAGGCCTACGCCGCCGCCGGCTCCGACGCCCGGATGAACGGGTGCGAGCTCCCGGTGGTCATCGTCTCCGGAAGCGGCAACCAGGGCATCACCGCCTCTGTCCCCGTCATCACCTACGCCAAGGAGAAGGGGATCCCGGAGGACAAGATGATGCGGGCCGTGGTGCTGTCCGACCTGATCACCGTCCACCAGAAGTCGGGGATCGGCCGGCTGTCCGCCTACTGCGGCGCGGTGAGCGCCGGGGCGGGGGCGGGGGCCGCCATCGCCTATCTCAACGGCGGCGGCTATGAGGAGATCATCCACACGGTGGTCAACGCCCTGGCCATCGTCTCCGGCATCGTGTGCGACGGGGCCAAGGCCTCCTGCGCGGCCAAGATCGCCGCGGCGGTGGACGCCGGGATCCTGGGCTACGAGATGTACCGGGACGGCCAGCAGTTCTGGGGCGGCGACGGCATCGTCTCCAAGGGCGTGGAGAACACCATCCAGAACGTGGGCCGGCTGGCCCGCGAGGGGATGCGTGAGACGGATAAAGAGATCATTCAGATCATGCTGGGCTAAGGGCCGGACATGGGAAAGGATTCGGTGGTCAACATGTTTGTCAATCGGGAAGAGTATCTGGAGCAACTGAAGACTCTGGTCAACATCGAGAGCGGCTCCTACAACGCCGCCGGGATCAACCGGGTGGCCGACCAGCTGGAGGCCTGGTACCGGGATCTGGGCTGGCACATCCAGCGGCACCACCTGGACGACCGGACGGGCGACCTGCTGGAGATCAGCAACCGCCCCGCCGACCACTACGACGTGATGTTCGTGGGCCACATGGACACCGTCTTCCCGGACGGCACCGTGGCCCAGCGCCCCTTCTCCATGGACGAGGTCAACGCCTACGGCCCCGGGGTGGGGGACATGAAGAACGGCGACGTGGCCATGTATCAGGTGGCTACCCACCTGTCCCCCGAGGCCCTGGAGAAGCTGAACATCTGCATGGCCTATAACCCGGACGAGGAGATCGGGAGCATCTACTCCAAGGAGAAGCTGGACGAGATCGGCCGGAAGAGCGACTATGTCTACGTGATGGAGTCCGCCAGCGGAAACGGCGGTCGCCACTGCTTCGCCCGGAAGGGCATGATGCGCTATGTGATCCGCTTCCACGGGCAGGCGGCCCACGCGGGCTTTATGTTCGAGCGGGAGAACGCCTCCGCCGTGCTGGAGATGGGCCACTACATCGTCAAGCTGATGGGCCTGGCCAGCCGGGAGGAGGACACCACCGTCAACGTGGGGGTGGCCAAGGGCGGCACCGCCACCAACGTGGTGGCCGACTCGGCGGAGATCTGGGTGGAGATGCGCTTCAAGAAGGAGTCGGAGCGGGAGCGCCTGACCAAAGAGATCGACCAGCTCCTGAACGGCGAGCCCTTCGTCCCCGGCGTCCGGGTGGAGGTGGCCAGCCATACCTCCATGACCGCCTGGACCAAGACCCCCGAGGCCCTGGCCCATATCGCCCACATGGAGGAGATCGCCAAAAAGCTGGGTCTGGAGTTTGAGCAGAAGGACCGGGGCGGCCTGTCCGACGCCAACCACCTGTCCACCACCGGCGCCATCTGTAGCGACGGCATGGGCCCCCACGGCGCCCTGGACCACAGCGAGAAGGAGTACAGCATCATCGATACCATCCAGCCCTGCGTCCAGCTTCTGTGCGCTGTGCTGGAGGATCTGAGCCAGAGCAAGTAAGGAGGCCGGCATGGGGCAGATCACTGTGGACCGGGGGGAGTACCTGGAACAACTGAAGACCCTGGTCAACATCGAGAGCGGCTCCTACGACCCGGAGGGGATCAACCGGGTGGCCGACCAGCTGGAGACCTGGTACCGGGATCTGGGCTGGCACATCCAGCGGCACCACCTGGACGACCGGACGGGCGACCTGCTGGAGATCAGCAACCGCCCCGCCGACCACTACGACGTGATGTTCGTGGGCCACATGGACACCGTCTTCCCGGACGGCACCGTGGCCCAGCGCCCCTTCTCCATGGACGAGGTCAACGCCTACGGCCCCGGGGTGGGGGACATGAAGAACGGCGACGTGGCCATGTATCAGGTGGCTACCCACCTGTCCCCCGAGGCCCTGGAGAAGCTGAACATCTGCATGGCCTATAACCCGGACGAGGAGATCGGGAGCATCTACTCCAAGGAGAAGCTGGACGAGATCGGCCGGAAGAGCGATTTCGTCTATGTGATGGAGGGGGCGGGCCCCGGCGGCGAGCACTGCTTCGCCCGGAAGGGGGCCATGCGCTATGTGCTCCGGTTCCACGGGCAGGCGGCCCATGCGGGCTTCATGTTCGAGGAGAAGAACGCCTCCGCCGTGCTGGAGATGGCCCACTACATCGTCAGGCTGATGGGCCTGGCCAGCCGGGAGGAGGACACCACCGTCAACGTGGGGGTGGCCAAGGGCGGCATCGCCACCAATGTGGTGGCCGACTCGGCGGAGATCTGGGTGGAGATGCGCTTCAAGAAGGAGTCGGAGCGGGAGCGTCTGGCCGGGGAGGTCGACAAGCTCCTGCACGGCGAGCCCTTTGTTCCCGGCGTCCGGGTGGAGGTGGCCCACTACGACGACAGCCCCGCCTGGACCAAGACCCCCGAGGCCCTGGCCCATATCGCCCACATGGAGAGTCTGGCGGAGAGTCTGGGGATCCCCTTTACACAGAAGGACCGGGGCGGCCTGTCCGACGCCAACCACCTGTCCACCACCGGCGCCGTCTGTAGCGACGGCATGGGGCCGGAGGGGGGCAAGGCCCACTGTGAGGAGGAGTACTGCGACATCGACAGCATCCAGCCCTGCGTCCAGCTTCTGTGCGCTGTGCTGGAGGAGCTGGTCGAGCGCAAGGGATAGCAAGGAATCAGCCTTTTCAGTCACGAGGCCGCGCGGCCTCGCCGCCCCGGGGGCCGGGGCGTCCAACCATTGTGTATTCCATGCGCCGGAACCGACGCCGGCCATGAATACAAATATACTTTCTTTTGTAAGGAGGAAAAAGCAAATGAAGAAGATGCGAGTGCTAAGCCTGCTTCTGGCCGCCGCCGTGAGTGTATCCCTGCTGGCCGGCTGTGGCGGTGACACCAGCACGACCAGCCAGGGTGGCACCTCTGGTGGCACCAGCGGTGGCTCCACCACCGTCAGCACTGAGGGCCGCGAGGATCTGGTCATCTGCATGCCGGAGGATCTGGAGACCTTCGATCCCATCTCCACCTCCGCCATGGCGACCCAGGCGGTCCACAACATGATGTATATCCGTCTGTACCACGACAGCGAGAGTGGCGAAGCAGTGCCCTGGCTGGCTGAGGAGTTCAACGTGATTTCTGATACCGAGATCGATATCAAAATCAAGGATGGCTTCACCTTCACCGACGGTACCCCCCTCACCGCCGAGGACGTGGTGTACACCCTGCAGCGCGCCCTGGAGAGCCCCAACTTCTCCACCCTGCTGGCCACCGTCGAAGGGTTTGAGGTGATTGATGAGACCACCTTCCGTATCATCACCACCGGCCCCTCTCCCTCCATTCAGGTCGCTCTGATGCACCCCGGCACCGGCATCCTGCCCAAGGCCTATGTGGAGCAGGCTCTGGCCAACGATGATTGGAGCGAGCCTGTCTGCTCCGGCCCCTTCAAGCTGGAGAGCCGCTCCGTCGGTGAGAGCGTCAAGCTGGTCAAGAATGAGACCTTCGCTGACGAGGCCACTTCCGCCCAGTGCAACTCTCTGACCTTCCGCTATGTGCCCGAGGCCAGTAGCCGTACCATTCTGGTGGAGACCGGCGAGGCCGATGTGAACTTCCAGTTCGCCACCGCCGACTATGCCCGTGCCAGTGAGAACCCCGACTTGGCCATCCACGAAAATACTGGTACCGTGGTGCAGTACATCGGTGTTGACACCACCCAGGCTCCCTTTGACAACAAGCTGGTCCGTCAGGCTATCTGCTACGCCATCAACCGTGATGATGTGCTGACCGTCGTGGCCGAGGGTCTGGGTACCCCCGCTTTCAGCGTCCTGCCCCCCTCTACTCTGGGCTATGTTGAAAATCCCGCTGGTTACACCTATGACCCCGAGAAGGCCAAGGCCCTGCTGGCCGAGGCCGGCTATCCCGACGGCTTCGACACCACCCTGGTGGCCTTCAACGACCTGGGTAAGCGCGTGTCTGAGGTCGTGCAGATGTTCCTGATGGAAGTGGGCATCAACGCTGAGATCGAGACCTACGACACCAGCGTCCGTCAGTCCATGATGGCCAACCACCAGTGCCCGATGTTTGCGGCTCAGTGGGGCGCCATGACCGACGCCGACCTGGTCCTGCCCCGCCTGTTCACTGAGGAGGCCATTGGCGGCATGAACTTCAGCTGGTTCCACTCTCCCGAGCTGGACGAGCTGTTCGCCGCTGGCCGTGCCACCTATGACACCGCTGAGCGTGAGAGCATTTACAATGAGGCTGTCACCATCCTGGCCGACGAGGCCCCCTGGTGCCCCCTGTACATCCCCAGCGCTTTCTGCCTGACCAACGCCAACCTGCAGGGCGTGGAGCTGAGCGGCGAGTCCATCATCAACATGTGGCAACTGCACTATTAATCCACACATCGAATGATAGCACGATGCTACAAGTAGGTTAAAAATGTGCCCAAGGGGCGCCCGCCCGTCCATGCCGGCGGGCGCCCCCAACCCTAAGCCGGAGGAAAGTACATGATAAAATACATCTTAAAGCGCCTTCTGGCGCTGATCCCGGTCATTCTGGGCGTTATTTTCATCATCCAATTTATTCTATATATCTCTCCCAACGATCCCGCTGTTGTCATTCTGGGCGTGGATTATACCCCGGAAGGGGCAGCACAGGTGCGGGAGAGCCTGGGACTCAATGATCCCTTTATTGTTCAGTTTGCACGATATGTTCTGGATCTGTTGCGGGGGGACTTCGGAAACTCCTATGTGACTGGAGAGCCGGTGGCGGTTCAGTTGGCCGCTCGCTTCCCCAACACCCTGATCCTGGTGGTGGTCTCCATGACCCTGTGTACCATCCTGTCCCTGCCCATCGGCATCCAGTCCGCGGTGAAGCCCAACTCCTGGTTCTCCAACATCACCGCCGCCCTGGGCATGGTGGGTATCGCTCTGCCCACCTTCTGGCTGGGCCTGATGCTCATTCTGCTCTTCGCGGTCCATCTGGAGTGGCTCCCCGCCACCGGTAGCGTCAGCTTGACAGGAATGATCCTGCCCGCCATCACTCTGTCGGCCTCCTTCATGGCCGGCACCATGCGTACCACCCGGTCCTCCATGCTGGACTGCTTGAATCAGGACTATATCCGGACCGCCAAGGCCAAGGGCGTCAGCCACCACGACGTGATCGACAAGCACGCCCTGAAGAACGCTCTGCTCCCCATCATCACGGTGGTGGGCGTGAACGTGGGTACCCAGATGGGCGGCTCCGTTTTGACTGAGACCGTGTTCTCCTATCCCGGACTTGGTATCATGCTGACCAACGGCATCAAGCAGACGGATACCCCCACCATCCTGGGCTGTCTGGTGGTCATGGCCATCTGTATCGGCATCTGCAATCTGTTGGTGGACATCATCTTTGCCTTTGTCGACCCGCGGATCAAATCTCAGTACAGCAAGAGGGGGTAAAGAGTATGGGTTCGAATACAACGACAGAAGTGTTGACCCGCAATGCGATTTTGAAGCAGTTCAAGAAAAAGACTCCCATGCAGGAGATCATGATCCGCTTCGTGCGCAACCGCATGGCGGTGGTAGGCATCATCATCTTTGCCGTCATCCTGTTCTGCGCGATTTTTGCCGATTTCATCTGTGACTACGACACCATGGTGGTCAAGCTGAACGTGGCCGAGCGTCTCCAGGGCCCCAGCGCCGCCCACTGGCTGGGCACCGACAAGAGCGGCCGTGACGTGTTCGCCCGTGTCATCCACGGCGCCCGCACCTCTCTGTGGATCGGCTTTGTGGCCACCGCCCTGTCCCTGCTCATCGGCGGCATCCTGGGCGCCATCGCCGGCTTCTTCGGCAAGTGGATCGACGAGCTGATCATGCGTGTCATGGACGTCATGCTGTGCCTGCCCGAGATGTTGCTGGCCATGGCCATCGTGGCCGCCATGGGCGCCAACGTGGTCAATATGATCCTGGCCATCGGCATCTCCCGCGTGCCCCGGTTCGCCCGGATCGTCCGGTCCTCGGTGCTCACCGTGCGGGGGATGGAGTATGTGGAGGCCGCTCGGGCCATCGGCGCCCGCAACGGCACCATCATCGCCCGGCACGTGTTGCTCAACTGCCTGGGCCCCATCATCGTCCAGGTGACCCTGATCTTCGCCAGCGCCATCCTGGCCATCTCCTCTCTGAGCTTCCTGGGTCTGGGCATCCAGCCCCCGGCTCCCGAGTGGGGCAATATGCTGTCCGAGGCCCGCGAGAACATGCGGGACTTCCCGCACCTGGTGCTGGCCCCCGGTATGGCGATCTTCCTGAGCATCTTTTCCCTTAACCTTTTGGGTGACGGCCTGCGCGACGCGCTGGATCCCAAGCTGAAGCAGTAAGGAGGAGGATAGTATGGCTGACGAGATCCTTCAGATCAGAGATCTGCAAATCGAATTTGTCTCTGAGGGCGAGGTGACCAAGGCGGTCAACGGCGTGGATCTCACCATCGCCGAGGGCAAGACCCTCGGTCTGGTGGGGGAGACCGGCGCCGGCAAGACCACCACCGCGCTATCCGTCCTGAACCTGGTGCCCAAGCCCCAGGGCAAGATCCTCTCCGGCGAGGTGATCCTGGACGGGGTCAACGTGCTGGAGCAGAGCGAGCACGAGATGGAGAAGATCCGTGGCAACACCGTGTCCATGATCTTCCAGGACCCCATGAGCGCCCTGAACCCGGTCATGTCCGTGGGCGAGCAGATCGCCGAGGTGGTCAAGATCCACGAGAAGGTGGACGAGAAGGCCGCCATGGAGCGGGCCCGGGAGATGCTGGAGACCGTGGGCATCCCCGGCGAGCGCGCCGTGGAGTACCCCCACCAGTTCTCCGGCGGTATGAAGCAACGGGTGCTTATCGCCATCGCTCTGGCCTGTAGTCCCAAGGTGCTTCTGGCCGACGAGCCCACCACCGCCCTGGACGTGACCATCCAGGCCCAGGTGCTGGAGCTGATGAAGGAACTGAAGCGCAAGTTCAACATGGCCATGTTGATGATCACCCACGACTTCGGCATCGTGGCCGAGGTGTGCGACGAGGTCTCCGTAATGTACGCGGGCAAGATCGTGGAGCACGGCACCCTGGAAGACGTGTTCGACCACAAGTGCCACCCCTATACCGAGGGGCTGTTCAACTCCCTGCCCGATATCGACAATCGGAAGTCGGAGCTGAAGCCCATCAAGGGCCAGATGCCCGACCCCACGAACCTGCCCACCGGATGCCCCTTCCACCCCCGCTGCGACTACTGCACGGAGCGTTGCTCCCAGGAAGAGCCGCCCAAGGTTCAGATCAACGATACACACTATGTGCGTTGCTGGCTGTATGAGAATACCAAAGAGAGCCAGCTCAAAGGATAAGGAGGGGTACCCTTGGGAGACGTATTGCTGGAAGTTAAAAATCTGAAGAAATACTTTAAGACCCCTCGTGGTATGCTCCACGCCGTGGACGACGTCAGTTTCACCCTGGAGCGCGGCAAGACGCTGGGCATCGTGGGCGAGTCCGGATGCGGCAAGAGTACCACCGGGCGGACCATCCTCCGCCTGGAGGAGCCCACCAGCGGCGAGGTCTTCTTTGAGGGCCGGGACATCACCAAGATCAGCAAGCACGAGATGCGCGACCTGCGCAAGGAGATGCAACTGATCTTCCAGGATCCCTTCTCCTCTCTGGACCCCCGCATGACGGTGAGCCAGGCCATCGAGGAGCCCATCAAGCTGGCCGGCCTGATCAAGGACAAGAACGAGCGGTTCCGCCGGGTCCTGCACCTGATGGACACGGTGGGTCTGGCCCAGCGGCTGGTGAACACCTACCCCCACGAGCTGGACGGCGGCCGCCGCCAGAGAATCGGCATCGCCCGCGCCCTGGCCATGAACCCCAAGTTCATCGTCTGTGACGAGCCGGTGTCCGCCCTGGACGTGTCCATTCAGGCACAGATCCTGAACCTGATGAAGGAGATCCAGAAGGAGTATGGGCTGACCTACATCTTCATCACCCACGACCTGTCGGTGGTCAACCACTTCTCCGACGACATCGCGGTCATGTATCTGGGCCGCCTGATCGAGAAGGCCCCCGCCGAGCGGCTGTTCGAAAAGCCCATGCACCCCTACACCCAGGCGCTGTTGTCGGCGATCCCGGTGCCCCGGATCCACAACCGGGGCGAGCGGATCCTGATCAAGGGCGAGATCACCTCCCCCATCAACCCCAAGCCCGTGTGCCGGTTCGCCAACCGGTGCGAGTACTGCACCGAGGTGTGCACCTCGCAGGAGCCCCAGTTGATCGAGGTGGAGCCCCAGCACTTTGTGGCCTGCCACAAGGTCAACGCCGAGATGGGCCAGGGGCAGTAAGTTCCCAACGGACGAGAGGGTCCGGCCGGGTTTCCGGCCGGACCCTTTTGCTGTCTCCGGAGAGACAGGAAAATTCCCCTCCGCTCTTGACAGGGGAGGGGAAAAGAAATAGAATATTATTACAATGCTTGTAATAATGCGGAACAAAAAACAGTGAGGTGTATTGTAAATGTGGATGAATGATATGTTCGGCGTGCAAAAACCCATCATCGCCCTGCTCCACCTGCGGGCCATGCCCGGCGACCCCCTCTACGGCCCTGGGGACTCCATGGACAGCGTGCTGGCCACCGCCCGGGAGGAGCTCCACCTGCTCCAGGACGGGGGAGTGGACGGCATCCTGATCGCCAATGAGTTCAGCCTGCCCTATGAGAAGAAGGTCTCCCCGGTGACGGTGGCGGCCATGGGCTATTTGGTGGGCGCCCTCCGGTCGGAGATCCGGGTGCCCTTCGGGGTCAACATCGTCTCCAACCCGCTGGCCACCATCGACCTGGCGGCGGCCACCGGGGCCAGCTTTGTGCGGAGCACCTTCACCGGGGCCTATGTGGGGGAGAGCGGCCTCACCGATACGGATATCGCCACCGTCCTGCGCCGGAAAAAGGCCCTGGGGCTGGACCAGCTGAAGCTGTTCTTCAAGGTGAACCCGGAGTCGGACGTCTATCTGGCCGAGCGCCCCCTGGCCAAGATCACCAAGTCCATGATCTTCCACTGCTTCCCGGACGCCCTGTGCGTCTCCGGGGCCAGCGCGGGCACCGAGACGGACTCCTCCCTGATGGAGCAGGTGCGCCAAGTGGCCGGGGACACGCCGGTGCTGTGCAACACCGGCTGTACGGCGGCCAACATCAAGGAGAAGCTGTCCTTCAGCGACGGCGCCTGCGTGGGGACCGCCTTCAAGAAGGACGGGAAATTCGCCAACACCGTGGACGGCGCGCGGGTGAAGGAATTTATGGCGCGGGTGAAGGAATACCGCGCGGAGCTTGAACGGTAAAGGAATCGACCATTACACCGAGAGGGGGAGGAACATGGCACAGAAGCAGTATCTCATGGGGGTGGACATCGGCACCTATGAGAGCAAGGGGGCGATCGTGGATCTGGAGGGCAACGTGGTGTTGCTGGACTCGGAGAAGCACGGGATGGAGAACCCCAAGCCCAATTACTATGAGCACGACGCCGAGCAGGTGTGGTGGCACGACCTCTACACACTGACCAGCCGTCTGCTGGAGAAGTCGGGCATCGGCAGGGAGCAGATCGCCGCCCTGGGGGTCAGCACCCTGGGCACCTGTTGCCTGCCGGTGGACCGGGACCTGAAGCCCCTGCGAAAGGCGATCCTCTACGGGATCGACGCCCGGAGCCAGAAAGAGATCGAGTTCCTCACCCAGTACTACGGGGAGGAGAAGGTCAAGGAGCTCTTCGGCCGGCCCATCGTCTCCGGCGACGTGTGTGCCAAGATCCTCTGGATCAAGAACAACGAGCCGGAGGTCTATGCCAGGACCTATAAATTCCTCACCGGCACCTCCTATCTGGTGGCCAAGCTGACGGGGAACTTCGTGCTGGACCGGTTTTTGGGGATCGCCTCCCTGCGGCCCCTGTACCACATGGACGGGCGGATCCGGGAGGAGATGTGCGACCTGTTCTGCCGCCCCGACCAGTTGCCCGAGGGCCATGTGGTCACCGACATCGCCGGGACCGTGACCGCCGAGGCGGCCAAGGCCACCGGCCTGCTGGAGGGCACTCCGGTCATCGTGGGCACCGGGGACTCCTCCGCCGAGGCCATCAGCACCGGCGTGATCCACCCCGGCGACGTGATGGTCCAGTTCGGCTCCTCCGTCTTCATCTACTGCTGTACGGAGAAGCTGATCACCGACGACCGGGTGCGGGGGAACAGCTTTGTCATCCCCAACACCTACAGCATCGCAGCGGGCACCAACAACTGCGGGACCATCACCAAGTGGTTCCGGGACAACCTGTACCCCGAGGCGGTGGCCCTGGAGGAGCAGGGGGGACCCAACGCCTATGAGACCATGATGGCGGAGGTGGAGAAGATCCCGGTGGGGAGCGGGGGGCTGGTGACCCTGCCCTATTTCGCCGGGGAGCGCACCCCCATCAACGACCCCAACGCCCGGGGGCTGATGATCGGCCTGCGGCTGGACCACACCAAGCACCACATGTACCGCTCCGCCCTGGAGGGGGTGGCCTTCTCGGTGGCCCAGCACATCGACATCTTCAAGGAGAACGGCATCTCCCCCCTGCGGATCATGGCGGTGGGCGGCGGCACCAAGAACCGGGTCTGGATGCAGATGGTGGCGGACGCCATGGGCGAGTCCCTGAACATGGCGGCGGTGACGGTGGGGGCCAGCTATGGCGACGCCCTGATGGCCGGCATCGGCGTGGGCATCTTCCGGGACTTTGCCGACCTGCAGCGGGTGATCCGGCCCGCCGTCACCCTCCAGCCGGACGCCCGCCGGCACGAGGAGTACCAGCGCTTCCGGAAGATCTATGACGCGGCCTATCTGGCCAACCGGGACCTGATGCACCAGCTGTAGAGGGGGATTGGACCGCAGATCTCCCCAAAAGAAACAAGGCGCCCCGCCGGGTCCGGCGGGGCGCCTCTGCGTCTGGCTCTAGTGCCAGTTGAGCTTGCTGTAGTTGATCTGGCTGAGGTGCTGGTTGATGTCCTGAAGGGCGTAGTAGCAGTCCTCGAAGGCGGGGAGAAGCTCCCGGTAGATCTCCATGTGCTCCGGGTTGGGGGAGGTGACCCGCTGGCTGTGGTGGAAGCGGGCGACCTCGCTGTAATCGGAGAGGAGGCCGACGCCCACCCCGGCCACCACCGCCGCCCCCACACAGGCCACGCAGTCCGCCACGTCCGAGCTGACGATGTCCATCTCCAGCACGTCGGACAGCACCTGTTGCCACTGGGGGGAACAGCCGCGGCCCATGAGCATCATGGAGGTGAAGGGCTCGATGTTCTCGATGCGGTGTTTGATGATGCCCAGCTGGAAGGAGACCCCCTCCACGATGCTCCGGCAGAAGTCGTCCTGGTTGTGGTAGGAGCACAGCCCCACAAAGCCCCCCTTGGCGTAGCTGTTCCACCAGGGGGCCCGCTCCCCCCGCAGGTAGGGCATGAACAGCAGGCCCTTGCTCCCCACCGGGGAGTGGGGGAGGTGGGCGGAGAGGAAGGCGGACAGGTCCCGCTGGCCGGCATACTGTGGGAAGAAGGATTTTACATACCAGTCGGCACAGAGGCCTCCGGAGAAGATGGTGCCGCCATTGACGTACAGATCGGGCCGGAGGTAGGAGGCCTTGGTGATGGCGTGGTCGATGTCCATCTCCCGGCTGGCGGTCACCTGGGAGATCCAGGCGGAGGAGCTGAGGTAGAGACAGCCCTCCCCCGGGTTGCGGATGCCGGAGCCCACCGAGGGGGCGCGGCCGTCCCCCAGCCCCTGGACCACCAGGGTCTGGGTGCTCAGTCCACACTGGGCGGCGGCCTGGGGGATCACATGGCCCAGCACGGTGCCCGTGGGCACCACCTCGGGGAGCTTGTCCCGGTCGATGCCGGTGGCCTGCAGGATCTGGTCCGACCAGCACCGGCCGAAGAGGTCGTACAGCTGGGTGAAGCCGGCGTCCGTCTCGTCGGTGACCAGCTGGCCGGTGAGCAGGTAGTTGACATAGTCCTTGCACTGAATAAACCGACTGGTATTTGCATAAAGTTCCGGACAGTATTTCTTCAGCCACAGGATCTTGGGCAGGCTGAAGGAGTACCCCAGGCAGGAGCCGGTGATCCGGTGGATGGTCTCCGCCCCGATGGTGGCGTTGATCTCCTTGACCTGCTCCAGAGAGCGCTTGTCGTCCCAGCAGATGCAGTCGTAGAGGGGGCGGTTGTGCCCGTCCACCGGAAGGCAGGACATCATCTGCCCGCACAGGGACACCACCCGGACCGCCTCGGCGGGGATGTCGGCCAGCACCGTGCGGCAGTTGGTGCAGAAGGCGTCCCACCAGAGCTGGGGGGACTGCCAGGACCACTCCCGGTCGTTGTACTGGGGGGCGTAGGTGACCATATTTCTGCGGACGATGGAGCCGTCGGCGGAAAAGAGGACGGCCTTGCAGGAGAAGGCGCCGATGTCCTGGGCCAGGATGTATGTCTGCTCGACCATGGGAAACGCTCCTTATCTGTGGTGGAATGGGGGAAACTTACCGTTTATTCTAATATACGGCGGGGAAAAAGTAAACCCTTCTTTTTTGGCGGGGCGGGCGGAAGATTATTCAGCCGGGGGAGAGGATGGGCTTCTATACAAATTACACAAAAATACACCCTTAATTTTAGCGTTCTGCCCGGCGAAAAAATATTTACAATAATTATTTTAATAGTTATAATAATAGACGGAACTATGAAGCCAAGGCGCTGACATTTGGGTATGAGAGTGCTTGAAATGGAAAGCGTAAGTTCCGTAGCCCCTGTCGATTTGGCGGTCGTACAGCGGCGCTACTCCAACAACTGAATCATAGGAGGGAGTATCATGAGTGTCTACGATTTCCTGGTGGACTTTGCCATTGCCTCGGCGTTGATCCTGGTGGGTCAATTCCTCCGGGCCAAGATCAAATTCTTCCAAGAATTCTTCATCCCCGCCAGCATGCTGGCCGGCTTCATCGGCCTGTTGCTGGGGGAGCGGTTCCTGAATGTGGTCCACTTTTCTTCCGGGGCCTCGTCCTATGCCGGGGCGCTCATCATCGTGGTGTTCACGGTGGTGGGTCTCAACGGCTTCTCCAAGGGGCAGAAGGGCGGCGCTGACAGCACGGTCAAGCGGGTGCTCAGCTTTACCATGTACCGGAACGTCATCATGTTCATCCAGTTTGCCCTGGGGATCGCGGTGACGCTGACGGTGGTCACCTGGCTGGTCCCCGACATCAACCCCGGCTTCGGCGTGCTGATGGCCTCCGGCTTCACCGGCGGACACGGGACCGCGGCCGCGGTGGGGAGCACCTTCAACGACGTCTACGGCTGGGCCGAGGCCACTGACCTGGGCATGACCTTCGCCACCGTGGGCATCCTGAGCGGCGTGTTCGGCGGCCTGATCTGGATCAAGATCGCCACCAAGAAGGGCTGGACCGCCTATGTGAAGGACTTCAAGTACATCTCCGGCGATATGCGCACCGGCCTGATCCCCAAGGAGAACCGTCAGCCCATGGGCCACGAGACCATCTCCTCGGTCTCCCTGGACAGCCTGGCCTTCCACCTGTGCCTGGTGCTGATGGTGGCCGGCGGCGGCTATCTCTTCAACCAGAAGGTCCTGGTGGGCGTGCTGGGCATCAGCGGCGCCCCCGACTTCACCATCGCCTTCCTGATCGGCCTGGTGGTCTTCTTTGTGTTCCGCAAGCTCGGCGTGTACGAGTACGTGGACAAGGAGGTCAACAACCGGATCTCCGGCACGGCCACCGACTATCTGGTCTTCTTCGGCGTGGCCACCATCAACACCGAGGTCATCGTGGAGTACGCCGTCCCCCTGGCCATCCTCATCGTGGTGGGCTGGGTGTGCGTCATCCTGACCATGATCCCCTTCGGCTGTTGCATGAACAACAAGAGCTGGTTCGAGCGCTCCATCTTCTGCTACGGCTACAGCACCGGCGTGTTTGCCATCGGCTTTGTGCTGTTGCGGATCGTGGACCCGGAGAACCGCTCCCACACCGCCGAGGACGTGGCCATGTCCCCCTGGCTGAGCCTGGCGGAGGTCTTCCTCTGGTCGGCCATCCCGGCGGCCCTGGTCAGCGGAAACGGCTGGCTGGTGGTGGTCGCCTCGCTGGTGGTCATGGCGGTCAGCATCGCCTTCTGCGTGGTGGGGAAGATGTGGTACACCGCCCCCCTCAACGCCCGCGGCGGTTACGACAAGATCCAGGACTGACCCTGATCGATGCGCCTCGGCCCGGCAGGCCGGCGCGGTTGGCTTCATATTCATAGACGAATCAGACAATGACCGCTGAGCCGGACCTGGCGGACCGGCCGGCGGAGAGACCACCGGAGCGCTGTTGGTGAGAGAACAGGACGCGCCGGGATATAGACATAGAAGCGTATACAGCAGTGTACGAAATGGAGAGAGCTTAGAACGGCTTTTCTACACATGTGTGGTCAGATAGGGCCCGGCGAGTATGGAAGGGGGTATGGAACGACAGCACGACAGAAAGAAATGGTTCGTTCTGTCGCAGACCGGCCGGCGCCCTCTCTGATGTGTGTGGAAAGTGATATTCTAAAAGGAGATGAATAAATGTGGATGCAGCAATGAAAGAATTCTTGGGTGTCGGCGAATCCCTCACCTTCTACTCTCTGATTGTTGACTTCGCAATCGCCTCTCTGTTTCTGTTGATCGGCCAGTGGATCCGCGCTAAGGTGAGAATCGTACAGAAATTCTTCCTTCCCGCCAGTATTCTGGCCGGCTTCATGGGACTCTTCCTGGGACAGCACTTCCTGAATGTCCTGCCCTTCTCCGGAGCTCAGTCCCAGTACACCACCTACCTGATCGTCATCGTCTTCACCATCGTGGGCGTGGACGGCTTCGACCTGCAGAAGCGGGGCGAGACGGGCGGACAGGTGCTCCGTGACCTGATCGGCTTCCAGTGCTACCGCGGCGTGGCCTTCTTCCTGCAGTTCATCATCCCCTTCGTGGCCACCTTCCTCATCATCCAGAAGATCTGGCCCGACGTGAGTAGCGGCTTCGCCATCATCTGCGCCGCCGGCTTCCAGGGCGGCCCCGGCACCGCCGCGGCGGTGGGCTCCACCTTTGCCGAGCTGGGCTGGACGGAGGCCACCGACCTGGGCATCACCTCCGCCACCATCGGCATTCTGACCGGTATCTTTGGCGGTCTGGCCTATATCAAGTGGGCCACCAAGAAGGGTATCACCAATTTCGTCAAGGATTTCAACCAGATCGACGAGGATACCCGCCGGGGCATCATTTCCAAGGCCAACCGGGAGTCCATCGGTGATGACACCATGAGCGTGGTCTCTCTGGACACCCTGTCCTTCCATCTGGGCATCATTCTGGTGGTTGCCATCGCAGGTTGCTTCCTGAACAAATTCCTGGGTGCCTATGTGCTGGCCGGCATCCCCGACTTCACGGTGGCCTACCTGCTGGGCCTGGTCTTCTCCATCGTGGCCAAGAAGTTCACCCACCTGTATGACTACTATGAGTCCGGTATCACCAATAAGATCTCCTGCACCTGCACCGACTACCTGGTGTTCTTCGGTATCGCCACCATCAATCCCCAGGTCGTCATTAAGTACGCCGGCCCCCTGGTCATCATGGCCATCACCGGTATCCTCTGCTGTGTGGTCGTGGTCGTCCCCTTCGCCAACCTGATGATCCGTCACAACTGGTTCGAGAAGTCCATGTTCGTGTTCGGCTACTGCACCGGCGTGTTCGCCAACAGCTTCATCCTCCTGCGGATGTGCGACCCCAAGTACGAATCCGGCTGTGTGGAAGACATCGCCGCTACCCCGCTGATGAGCTTCGTGGAGGTCTTCTGCTGGGCCTTTATGCCGGGCGCCTTGCTGGCGGGCCAGGGCTGGTGGATCGTGGCGATCTGTACCGCCGCAACCATCGCCTGTATCGTGGTCAGCATCCTGGTGGGAAGCTGGTATCCCAAGCTCCCGCTGGTGCGGCGCGACTAATTTCGTTAACAGATAGAGCAATCTATTTTGTTAAAAAAGTAGACCCCTAACGGAACCAAAACAAACCAGAGCAAAGGAGTGTTGCTGTTATGAGTTCCAAAGTTGATTTCCTGTACCTGGATGAGCCCTCTATGGTCAAGGCCGGTGTCACCGATATGCCCGCCTGCATCAAGACCATTGAGGAGGTCTATCGCCTGATGGGCCAGGGGGACTATGTGATGTCCGGTCGGAATCACAACTCCCACGGCGCCAAGATCGTGTTCCCCGACAACCCGCCCTTCCCCAACATGCCCAAGAACGGCCCTGACCGCCGCTTCATGGCCATGGTGGCCTACCTGGGCGGCCGGTTCCACATCGCCGGCGAGAAGTGGTACGGCTCCAACCGCGCCAACCTGGAGAAGGGCCTGCCCCGCTCCATCCTGATGGTCATGCTGAACGATGCCGATACCGGGGCGCCGGTCGCCCTGATGTCCGGCAACCTGATCAGCTCCGTGCGCACCGGCGCCATCCCCGGCGTGGGCGCCATCTATCTGGCCCGGAAGGACTCCAAGGTCTGCGCCCTCATCGGCGCCGGCGTCATCAGCCGCACCTGCTTCATGAGCCTGGTGGAGACCTGCAAGGAGCTGGACACCGTCAAGATCTATGACATCATGCCCGCCAGCTCCGAGAAGTTGGCCAAGTTCATCAAGGACAACTATCCCCAGATCAAGAACGTGGAGATCGTTGACAGCATCGAGGCCGCCGTCCGCGGCGCCGACGTGATCAACGCCGCCACCTCCGGCAAGGTCCAGCCCCGCATCGAGGAGTCCTGGATCAAGCCCGGCGCCTACATCTCCCTGCCCGCCGGCATCGACATGGATCAGGACTTCGTCCTGAACCGCGCCCGCCGCGTGGTGGACAACTGGAAGATGTACGAGGCCTGGTCCGAGGAGCTGGAGTACCCCTGGGCGGAGAGCACCGGCCTGATCGGCGGTTGCTATCTGGACTGGATCCACGACGGCAAGATGACTGTTGACCAGATCGAGAATCTGGGCGACATCATCAACGGCAAGATCCCCGGCCGCAAGAGCGACGACGAGATCATCATCTTCGGCATGGGCGGCCTGCCCGTCTATGACGTGGCCTGGGGCAAGGACGTCTATGACAAGGCCGTCGAGATGGGCCTGGGCGTCAAGCTGAACCTCTGGGACACTCCCTACCTCTACTAATTCCCTATTGGATCTTTTCTTCTTCATATCTCTCTCTAGGCGACAGCGCCGTGGCCTCCGGGCCACGGCGTTGCCGCGCGATGGGGGAGCGCCCCCGCCGTCCGGGGTTCTTTTTGGACAGACGCGACAGCGCTGTAGCCATCGGCTACAGCGCTGTCGCGTTTTATGAAAGGGGAAAGAGAAGAACGAAGGGTCACAGGGCCAGGGGGTCCCACTTCTCATAGGTCACCTGGATGATGCCCTGCTCGATGGTCTGCAGGCTGTCGGTGTCGTGGACGATGGGCAGGCCCCGCTCCATGATCATGGCCGACCGGGCCCGGAGCACCTGCTCCACATAGGGGGCCAGGGAGGGGTACTCGACCAGGCCGCTCCCGCCCACATAGAGCACCGAGGGGTCGAAGAGGTTGACCAGAATGGAGATGAGCTCCCCCAGCTTCCGGCCCCGGTCCTCCAGGAGCCGTTGCCGCTCGTCGGGGGACAGGCCGGGGAAGTGGAAGATGTCCATCCCCCGCTGGGACAGGTCGTTTTCGATACAGCCGTAGCTGTGGCAGAAGGGGCACCGGATCTCCGGGTCCCCCAGGGGGATGTGGGCAATCTCCGCCGCGTACCCGTTGCTACCCCGGAGGATCTTGCCGTCGCACACCACCCCCACCCCCAGGCCGGCGGAGCTGTGGAGGTAGAGGATGTTGTCGCTGTCCGTGTGGGACTGCCGCATGGACAGGGCGCAGAGGTTGGCCTCGTTGTCCACATAGCAGGGGAGCTGGAGCCGATGGCTCAACAGGTCCCGCAGGGGGGTGTCGTTGAACAGGGGGGAGGTGGCGTTGACCACCCGCCGGGTCCTCTGGTCGTAGATGGCGGGGACGGACACCCCGATCCCGATGAACTGGACCTCCCGGAAGGCGGGGTCGCTCCGCAGAGACTGATAGACATTGCTGATCTGGGTGATCAACTGCTCCACATGGGTGAAGCCGGAGATGTCATAGGTGTGCTGGAACAGTTGCCGGTTGGAGAAGTCCAGCACGGCCAGGTGGAGCAGGTTCTCCTCCTGCAGGTCGGCGCAGATGGAGCAGAACTTCTCACAGCGGAAGATCAGCCGGTTGGGGGTGCGCCCCACGGAGTAGTCGCTGGACTTCTCCTCGTAGAGGACCTGGCAGTCCTTCAGCTCGTTGCACAGGTTGGACACCGTGGAGAAGCTCAGCCCCACGATGGAGGCCAGGTCCCGCTTGGTCAGGCCGGAGGAGAAGCGCAGGACGGTGAGGATCTTTTTGATGTTTTCCGCTTTGATGTCGGTAATGTCCACAGGACATCCCTCTTTTCTCATGAAAGTTGGGAACAGGACCGGCTACAGAGCAGGGGAAGGGGGTCACCGGGAACTTTCCGGGAAGAGCAGGGCGGGCAGATCGGCCACGGTGGGGATCTGATAGTCGGCCAGGGCCTGATTTTCCGGGAAGAGGGCGCTGTACACCCCCACCACGGTCAGATGGGCGTTCCTGGCCGCCTGGATGCCGTAGATGGAGTCCTCCACCGCCAGGCACTGCTCCGCCGGATAGCCGGACAGGGCGATGGCCTGGAGATAGACGTCCGGGTCGGGCTTGCTCCGGCGCACCGTCTCCCCGCTGATGGCGCCGCTGAGATAGGGGGCGATGCCCGTCTCCTCCACCATCCGCTGGATGGAGGGCTGGGAGGAGGCGGAAGCAATGTAAAGGGAGATCCCTTTCTCATAGAGGAATTTCAAGGTGTCCTGCATCCCCGGGAAGACCAGCTCCCGGTAGGGGAGGGCGTGCCGGGTGGTGCCGTAGCAGAACTCCTCCAGCCAGAGCGGGTCGCAGTCCTCCCCCCACATCTGGGCCAGCAGGCGCCAGGTCTCCTTGTGGGAGGCGCCCACCGTCCGGAGGAGCAACGCCTCGTCGGTGGTGTGGCCGTGTTGCCGGAAGAAGGACCGGAAGAAATCCAGATAGGCGGGCTCGGAGTCCACCAGCACGCCGTCCATGTCGAAAATGATGGCTTTGATGTCCAAAGTCGCGCCTCCTTAGAACAGGGCCTCGGGCTGTTGCTCCGGGACGGGCTCGGGCACGTGCTTGTTGCTGTAGTGGTTACGCTTGCACAGCAGGACGGCCAGGGCGGTGGCGGTGAGACAGCCGGCGATCTTGGAGAGGATCATGGGGACGATCATGGACTGGTCCACGCTGGCGATAAAGCCCAGGTGGTCGCCGAACATACACGAGCCGCTGACCGCGAAGGCCAGGGCCACGGTGACGCCGGCGGGGGACATATTGTTACACTGGCCCAGGATGGGCATGATGTTGGCCAGACCGGCAAAGATGCTGGCGGTGGCGTTCTGGTCGATCCCCATGGTGTGGCCCAGCCGCCGGATGGGGCCGCGCCAGACGGAGGTGATGATGTAGAGCATGGGGTAGGCGCCGCACAGGACGATGGCCACGCTCCCCACCACCTTGACGCCGTCCAGCACCGAGGTGAGCCCCGGGATCACCACCAGGGGGGTGAGCTCCTGGATGATGCCGATGGCAAAGCCGATGGTGGCCACCGCCACCAGAAGCCTGCCCAGAATGGCGAACAGGCGGATGCAGGCGTCCTGGGCCCACCAGAGGCCCAGGGCGATGGCCAGGGACAGGATCAGGATGGGGAGGGTGTTGTGCAGGACCATGGACAGGTCATAGCCGGCGGCGATCCCGCCCACCACAAGGCCGATGGGCACGGTGACGATGCCGGCCAGCACCCCCACCGCGAAGCAGGGGTGGTAGTCCTTCCGCACCATGGAGGTGCCCACGGGGATCAGAAAGGAGATGGCGCCCCCCAGGGAACAGCCCAGGATACAGCCGGCGAACTGCCCGGCCTCCGGGGTGCTGGCCATGGAGATGGCCAGGGAGTAGCCGCCCATGTCGCAGGCCAGGATGGCGGTGGCGAACATGGCTGGGTCGGCCCCCAGCATATGGAAGAAGGGGCTGACCAGGGGGGTGAGGACATCGCCGATCATGGGGGCCAGCAGGATCATCCCCACCATGGGGATGCACATGGGGCCGATGGCGTCCAGGCCCTTGTCCAGCTCGGCCCCCAGGCCGAACCGGTTGCCCAGACAGCGGTCGATGGCCGCGATGACCATAAAGACCACCATGATGTCGACAATGATTTGATTGATGCTCAAGGGAATCACCTCGGGGCAGGGGAGTGGGCAGGGCGGGGTCCGCTAATCTACCAGTAAATATTATAATATATAGAAAAATGGAAGTAAAGGGCAAAATCAAAAAAACGTCCGGTTTTCTCCCGCAAAATTTCAAAAAGGACCCCCGGCCGACTGTGGCGCCGGACCGGGGGGGTGGGGGGTGGACGGGGATCAGTTTTCCCCCTGCTTGTTCTCCTCCAGCTTCCAGTCCAGGGTGTGGAAACCCAGCTCCTGTACCCAGTCGATGAGGTAGGAGGAAACGGTCACTGTGACCAGGGAGAAGATGATGCGCTGGAAGGGGATATAGGTCAGGGACAGACCCAGCACCACCAGATCGGTGAACAGATAGCACCGGGACAGCTTCCAGCGGGTGACCCGGGAGATGGTGAGGGCCAGAGCGTCGTCTCCGCCGCCCGAGCCTCCCTGCCGGACGATGATGCCGATGCCGATGCCCACAAAGCATCCGCCCAGCAGAGCGGCCAGCAGGGGGTACCCGGACAGGTCAGGCAACATGGGAGGGAACAGCTCCCAGAGTTTGTAGAACGCCGAGACGCTCATGGTGGAGATCACGGAGATCCGGATGAACCGGAAGCCCAGATACTTCAGCGCCAGGGCGTAGCAAATCAGGTCCAGCACCGGGGTGATCAGGGCGGGGGAGATGTGCAACCAGTGGTCGATGAGCAACATGATCCCCAGTACGCCGCCCTCGGTGATATCCACCCGCTGGTGGATGTTGTGGATGCCGAAGCTACAGATGGCCGCCCCCACCAGAATGAGGGCCACCTTCTTCCAGGTGATTCCGTCCAGACAGTTGCGCGCTGTGCGCACCACATTTTCGCGCACGGTGTGCAACAGGTTCTTGCGAGACATGATAAAACGCTCCTTCCTTGGCTCCTATCATAAACCCTGGTATAATACCAAAGTCAACCCCCCGGATGTGCCTGAAACAGGCGGGGCGGCGCTCTGTGCCCCGGCGGCGGGACGGGACGCTCCATTCTATGAGGGAGGGCGGCGAACCGGTCCCAATCCGGGGCCGGGCCTTGCCCCGTCCGGCTTTCCGCCGGGGTGGGAGGGGGCCTCGGAGCAGGAAGTGTTTTCCACAGAAGCACCAATGCCCCTGCTGTAGAGACAAAAAACTGTACAGAACGGACATGAAAGCGTGGGGAAACGGGCCGGATTCTGTTGGAAACAACCATTGACGAAGGCGCATCGGTGTTTTAGAATAACAAAAAAAGAAACGACCCATTTAGAAAGGAGTGTTCCCCCATGTGTCAGTGGACCGTGAAGCCCCAGTCTCAATGCGCCGCCGGTCAGATGGGCGGGGCCTCCTTTGCCTGCGCGGACGAAATGACCGGTCGCGCGCCCTACTCTGCCCATGAGGTACGTGTGGACACCCTGTTTGTGGTGTCCATTTTTGCTATTCTCGCCCTTATTCTGGGCTCCGTGGCCCTGTTGGCCCTGGGGTTGATCCTGGCGGTCATTCCCCTGATTATTGGGGCCCGACTGGGCCGGATGGACGCGCCGGAGAGGCAACCGCTTTTGACCTGAACCCTCGTTAAAAAAGCGGCTTTGCTCTGGCGAAGCCGCTTTTTTATATAACCCCCTGGCAAAACCAACTGAAAAGGAGAAAACGAAATGAAAAGCAAAAAGTTTCTTGCCGGTCTGCTGGCCGCGGCTATGGCGCTGTCTCTGACCGCCTGCGGCGGCGGCGACAGTAGCACCCCCGACGCCAGCGGCAACACCAGCACCAGCGGCAGTACCCCTGACGCCAGCACCCCCGTCTCCACCGAGGCCAGCGGCACCTTCACCGTGGGCGTCATCGGCCCCCTGACCGGCGGCGCGGCCATCTACGGCACCGCCGTGGCCAACGCGGCCCAGATCGCCGTGGAGGAGATCAACGCCCTGGGCGGCCCCGTCCAGTTCAACCTGATCAGCGCCGACGACACCAACGACCCTGAGACCGCCGTCAACGCCTACAACAACCTGATGGACCAGGGGATGCAGATCCTGCTGGGCACCGTCACCACCACCCCCGCCCTGGCCGTGGTGCCCTACACCTATGACGAGCGGGTGTTCACCCTCACCCCCTCCGGCTCCGGCGACGACGTCATCGAGAACAACGACAACGTCTATCAGGTCTGCTTCACCGACTCCAACCAGGGCACCCGCTCCGCCCAGTACATGGACGAGCACTTTGACGACCTGAAGATCGCCATCATCTACCGCAATGATGATCCCTACTCCCAGGGCATCCGGGACAACTTTGTGGCCGAGGCCGACGCCCGGGGCATGGAGGTGGTCTACGAGGGCACCTTCACCGAGGCCAGCCAGACCGACTTCAACAACCAGCTCACCGGCGCTCAGGCTGCCGGGGCCAACATGATCTTCCTGCCCATCTACTATGAGCCCGCCTCCGTCATCTTGACCCAGGCCAACGCCATGGGCTATGAGCCCACCTTCTTCGGCGTGGACGGCATGGACGGCATCCTGGGCGTGGACGGCTTCAACACCGACCTGGCCGAGGGCGTCTATCTGCTGACCCCCTTCTCCGCCGACGCCCAGGACGAGGCCACCCAGGCTTTCGTGGCCGAGTATCAGGAGAAGTTCGGCGGCGTGCCCAACCAGTTCGCCGCTGACGCCTATGACGGCATCTATATCCTTTACAATGCCATCCAGGCCGCCGGCGTCACCGCCGACATGTCCAACGAGGAGATCTGCGACGGCCTGATCGCCGCCATGGGCGAGCTGTCCCTGGTGGGCCTG
>CALWVW010000006.1 GCA_944385075.1 uncultured Oscillospiraceae bacterium
GCCATGGCCCTCATCCGGCGGTACGGCTCCATCGACGCCCTGTACGCCGCCCTGCCCGACGTGGAGATGGCCCCCGGGGAGCCGGCCAAGCCCGGGGTGGTCAAGAAGCTCCAGGAGGGGGCGGACCAGGCCCGGATGTCCTATGACCTGGCCACCATCCGCACCGACGCCCCCATCGACTTCACCCCGGAGGCCAACCTGCGCCGGGAGGTGGACAACAACGCCCTGTACCGGCTGTTCCTGGAGCTGGAGTTTGCCAAGCTCATCGACAAGTACCACCTCACCGCCCCCCAGGGGGAGGGGGCCGTCCGGGAGGAGGCCCCCGTCACCGGCACCTGCGAGAGCGAGGTGGTGGAGACGAGGGAGCGGCTGGAGGAGCTGTTGGAGCTCTGGAAGGGGCTGGACGAGGTGGATGTGCTGGCCCTGCCCTCCCTGGACGGGGTGTGCGTGGAGTGGTGGGAGAGCGAGGGCCACAGCCGCGCCGCCCTGCTGTTTTCCGACAGGCTGGAGGGCTATCAGGAGGGCCTGCGGCTCCTGTTCGGCCCGGAGATCCGAAAGGCGGTCCACGGCTCCAAGGAGCTGTGCCGGGCCCTGCTGGAGGAGGGCATCGCCCCCGGGGGCATCACCTTCGACACCGAGGTGGCCGCCTACCTCCTGGCCCCCACCGACGGGAGCTATGAGCTGGAGAAGCTGGGGATGACCTACTACAACCAGGAGTTCCCCAAGGCGAAGGACTATCTGGAGCCCGGGGCCTTCGGCCCCCTGGGGGACTGGGGGGCGGCCGCCGGGTCCCTCATGTCCCACTGCGCCCTCATCGGGGCCCTCCGGGACACCCTGTCCGCCCGGCTGGCCGAGCTGGGGATGGACAAGCTATACCATGATATCGAGCTCCCCCTCTGCCCGGTGCTGGCCGAGATGGAGCGGGCGGGCTTTCTCATCGACCGGGGGGCCCTGGCCCAGTTCGGCCGGGAGCTGGCCGCCGGCATCGACCAGGTGGAGCAAACCATCTACGCCCTGGCCGGGGAGGACACCTTCAACATCAACTCCACCCAACAGCTGGGGAGAATCCTCTTTGAGAAGCTGGGCCTGCCCCCGGTGAAGAAGACCAAGACGGGCTGGTCCACCAACGCGGAGGTACTGGACAAGCTCCGGGGCCAGCACCCCATCATCGACAGCATCCTGGAGTACCGGCAACTGACCAAGCTGAAGAGCACCTATGTGGACGGGCTGGACAAGCTGATCCCCCCCGACGGGCGGCTCCACACCTGCTTCCAGAACACCGTCACCGCCACCGGGCGGCTGAGCTCCACCGAGCCCAACCTGCAGAACATCCCGGTACGCACCCCGCTGGGGGCCGAGTTGCGGAAGATGTTCGTGGCTCCGGCGGGGATGGTGCTGGTGGACGCGGACTACTCCCAGATCGAGTTGCGCCTTCTGGCCCACATGGCGGAGGATCAGGCCATGATCGACGGCTTCCGCTCGGGGGCGGACATCCACACCGCCACCGCCGCCCAGGTGTTCGGGGTACCGCCCGAGGAGGTCACCCCCCTCATGCGCCGGAGCGCCAAGGCGGTGAACTTCGGCATCGTCTACGGCATCTCCCCCTTCTCCCTGTCCCAGGACATCGGGGTCACCGTGGCCCAGGCCAAGGAGTATATGGACAAGTATTTCCAGCACTACGCCGGCGTCCGGGCCTATATGGACGCGGTGGTGGAGCAGGCCAAGCGGGACGGCTATGTGTCCACCCTGTTCGGCCGCCGCCGGTGGGTGCCCGAGCTGAAGTCCTCCAACTTCAACACCCGGTCCTTCGGGGAGCGGGTGGCCCTCAACGCCCCCATCCAGGGCACCGCCGCCGACATCATCAAGCTGGCCATGATCCGGGTGCGGGACCGGTTGCGGGCCGCGGGGCTGGCGGGCAAGCTGGTCCTCCAGGTCCACGACGAGCTCATCGTGGAGTGCCCGGAGGAGGAGGCCCAGGCCGTCTCCGCTCTCCTCCGGGAGGAGATGGAGGGGGTGGCCGCCCTGTCCGTCCCCCTGGTGGCCGAGACCCACGCCGGCAAGAGCTGGGCGGATGCCCATTAGCTCGTCGCGGACTGCGTATCGTTCCCTTCGCCCTAACGGGCAAAGGTCACTCACTGCGTCGCTCCTCGCTTCCAAGACGGACCCGCTACGCTGGGCTCCGTCTTGGGTGGCCGCCCGGCGTCCAAGCCCCCTTGAAAAGGGGGCTGGCACCGCCGACAGGCGGTGACTGGGGGTTTCTCCGGTCAGGAAATAAGAAACCCTTCGTCATTGGTTTCGCAAATGCCATCTCCCTATTCCCTCTGTCGCTACGCAACATCTTCCCTTGATAAGGGGAGTCGGCCCTTTTCAAGGGAGGTTTTGTAGGGCGCGACGACCTCGGCGCGCCGCGGGCCGCCGAAGGCGGCGGCCCCTATATGCGGCACACCTCTTTGTCATTCCGAGGCCCCGGAGGGGCCGTGGGAGTCCGTTTCTCCTTGGACAGGAACACGGATTGCCACGTCGGGCCTGTGGCCCTCCTCGCAATGACGGAAAATGAACTCGCCATCGCCGTAGAGGCGGTCTTTGGCCGCCGGTCTCTCCATCCCCGTGGTCGGGGTCAAGTGCACCCCGGAGGCAATGGATAAAATTCGCTCCATTTTGTAATTTTTCTATTTTTATTTACCAGGAGTTATCGCTATGTACTACGAGATCGTCCCCATGGACCGCAGTCACATCCCCCAGATCGCCGCCCTGGAGCGGGCGTGCTTCTCCACGCCCTGGAGCGAGGCCATGCTGGAGGAGGAGCTCTTCAACCCCCAGGCCAGCTTTCTGGTGGCCGAGGACGGGGAGGGCAACATCCTGGGCTACGCCGGCCTCCACGCGGTGCTGGACGAGGGGTATATCGACAACATCGCCGTGGAGCCCGACGCCCGGCGGCACGGGGTGGCCTCCGCCCTGCTGGACGTGTTCTGCCGGTTCGGCGCGGTCCATCTGGCCTTCCTCACTCTGGAGGTCCGGGCCTCCAACGCCCCGGCCATTGCCCTGTACGAGAAGTACGGCTTCCGGCGGGCGGGGGTCCGGCCGGGGTACTATCAGGACCCCAGGGAGGACGCGGTCATCATGACCCGGGAGTTCCCGCAGAATCAAACGAAGGAGCAGACGCCATGAACATCCTTGCCATCGAATCCTCCTGCGACGACACCGCCGCCGCCGTGGTCCGGGACGGCCGGACCGTCCTGTCCAGCTGTGTGTCCTCCCAGATCGAGATGCACACCATCTACGGGGGGGTGGTGCCCGAGATCGCCTCCCGGAAGCATGTGGAGGCGGTCTCCGGCCTGGCCGGCCGGGCCCTGACCGACGCCGGGCTGGCAAAGTCCGACCTGGACGCCGTGGCGGTCACCTATGCCCCGGGGCTCATCGGGGCGGTGCTGGTGGGGGTGAACTTCGCCAAGGGGGCGGCCATGGCCCTGGGGCTCCCCCTGATCCCCGTCCACCACGTGCGGGGCCATATCGCCGCCAACTACATCACCCACCCGGAGCTGGATCCCCCCTTCGTCTGTCTGTGCGTGTCCGGGGGGACCACCGCCATCGTGGACGTGCGGACCTACACCGAGATGTCGGTGCTGGGCGGGACCCGGGACGACGCGGCGGGGGAGTGCTTCGACAAGGTGGCCCGGGTGCTGGGCATCGGCTACCCCGGCGGGGCCCCCATGGACCGGCTGGCCCAGGGGGGAGACGACCGGAAGTATGAGCTCCCCGTGGCCCATGTGGCCGGGGCGGAGCTGGATATGTCCTTCTCCGGCCTGAAGACCGCCAGTCTGAATCTCATCCACAATGCCCAGCAGAAGGGGGAGGAGCTGGACCTGCCCGCCTTTGCCGCCAGCTTCGGCCGGGCGGTGAGCGACAGCCTGGTCCCCCGGGCCGTGGCCGCCGCCCGGGAGAGGGGCTATGGCAAGCTGGCGGTGGCGGGGGGCGTGGCCGCCAACAGCCGCATCCGGGCGGACCTGTCCGCCGCCTGCGCCCAGGCGGGCATCCGCCTCTTCCTCCCGGAGTTGCGCTACTGCGGCGACAACGCCGCCATGATCGGCTGTCAGGGGTACTATGAGTACCAGTCCGGCCATGTGGCCGGGCTGGATCTCAACGCCTATGCTACGAGAGATATCTCGTTGGGATAGCTCTCATATCCGGCCGGAGCCCAGCGCCAGCGGGTCCGGCCGGAAGAGGAGGAGCGACGGAACGGACGAGCTTTCGCGCCCGGGCCGTCGGCTCCTCTGCACGCCCGGAAGGCTATTTGATGCACCGCGCTCCCGCCACAAATTTGCGTTATGTCGCCCTCCAGATTCTGTGTTTTTTCCTCTCCCCGCTCTTCCCTTTTTTAATTCCAGATTAAATCCCTGAAAAATCCGGGGTTTCCACTTTCTCCTGTGGAAAACTCTGTGGAAAGTGTGTACAACTTTCTTATTTTTTCATTACGGGAATCCGTTATGTCAATCTCATGCCCCGGTTCCTTTCTGCATCTCTCCCTGCATATCCGCCCCGGCGGGGCGCGGAGGAAAAATTTTTTCATTTTCGCCTTGACAAGCCGCCGGCTCCGGTGGTATACTACCCCCGCACAAAAAGAAGTAGGTACGGTTCCCCGTCCTCACCCCAGGCCAGAGCCCAAGGGTCAACATCGTGACTCCGCCGGAATTCCGGCGTGGTTTGTCGTGACGTGGGAGCCGGACCGGTGGCCCACATTTTTTATTGTCTGGAGGTGCTTTCCCATCGCTACTACAGGTCATCAAACCAATGACGAGATTCGCGACAAAGAAGTCCGCCTGATCTCCGAATCCGGCGAACAGCTGGGCATCATGTCCTCGCAGGAGGCCCTGCGCCTTGCCGAGGAGCGGGATCTGGACCTGGTCAAGATCTCCCCCAACGCCGTCCCCCCCGTGTGCAAGCTGATGGATTACGGCAAATATCGGTTCGAGCAGACCAAGCGCGAGAAGGAAGCACGCAAGAATCAGCGTGTGGTGGAGGTCAAGGAGATCCGCATGTCTCCCAGCATTGACGTCAACGACTTCAACGTCAAGTTGCGCAACGCGCAGAAGTTCCTGTCCGAGGGGAACCGGTGCAAGATCACCGTCCGCTTCCGCGGCCGGGAGATGGCCCACACCAACATCGGCCAGGATCTGCTGGTCAAGTTTGCCGAGGACTGCGGCGAGGTCGCGGTCATGGACAAGTCCCCCAAGCTGGAGGGACGGCATATGTCCATCTTCCTGTCCCCCAAGCCCTCCAAGGACGCGAAAAAGTAAGTAAAGGAGTTTTTGTTATGCCCAAGATCAAGATCAAGACGCACAGCGGCGCCAAAAAGCGCTTCTCCCTCACAAAGACCGGCAAGGTCAAGCGCGCCATGACCAAGAAGCGTCACCTGCTCAACGGCCACGGCAAGACCACCAAGCTGAAGCGGGCTCTGCGCGGCACCACCTATGCCGACAAGACCAATGAGGCCGCCATCAAGCGCATGATCCTGTACAAGTAAGACGAGGGAGGGAACGAACAATGGCAAGAGTGAAAGGCGCGATGATGACGCGCAAGAGAAGAAACAAGATCCTGAAGATGGCCAAGGGCTACTGGGGCTCCAAGTCCAAGCACTTCCGCGTGGCCAACCAGGCCGTCATGAAGTCCGGCGTGTACGCCTATACCGGCCGCAAGCTGAAGAAGCGCGACTTCCGCCAGCTGTGGATCACCCGGATCAACGCCGCGTGCAAGCTGAACGGGATGAACTACTCCACCTTCATGAATGGGCTGAAGAAGTCCGGGATCATCATCAACCGCAAGATGCTGGCCGAGCTGGCTGTCAATGACAAGGCCGCCTTCGCCCAGCTGACCCAGACTGCCAAGGCCGCCCTGGCGTAAGCGGGAGGTCTGTTTTCAGGCTGTCTGACGCTCCGCGCCAGGCAGCTTTTTTATGCAAATTTTTGGAGAGAGGAACTTGCATTATGATCGAAATCAGTCTGAACATGTACCAGACGGCGGGCATCGCCATGCTCCTGTTCGTCCTGGGCCGCTTTCTTACCAACCGCATCGAGTTTCTGAGAAAATGTTGCATCCCCGCCCCGGTGGTGGGCGGCCTGATTTTCGCCCTGGCCCATCTGGCCCTGTACCTCGCCGGGATCATCCAGTTCACCTTTGACGAGAATGTCAAAAACTTCTTTATGACCCTGTTCTTCACCAGCGTGGGCTACACCGCCTGCTTCCGCCTGCTGAAGAAGGGCGGCCCCAAGGTGGTCACCTTCCTGCTGGTCTCCATCGCCATGGTCTGCCTGCAGAACGTGCTCAGCAGTGCGCTGGCGGGCGTGTTCGACTGGGACCTGCGGCTGGGCCTGTGCACCGGCTCCATCCCCATGGTGGGCGGACACGGCACCGCCGGCTCCTACGGCCCCATGATGGAGAACGAGCTGGGCATCGCCCGGGCCAATGTCATCGCGGTCGCGGCGGCGACCTACGGTCTGGTGGCCGGCTCCCTCATGGGCGGCCCCACCGCCCGGAGCATCATCTCCAAGTTCGGCCTGCGCTCCAATGAGAGCAGTGAGTCGCTGATGCAGATGTCCGACGAGTCCGACGAGGAGAGGGCCAAGGCCGAGCGGGTAGACGCCGAGGCCTTCACCAACGCCGCTATCCTGCTCATCGTGGCCTCCGGCCTGGGCACCCTGCTGACCGCCGCCCTGAACAACATCCACATCGAGATCGGCAACTTTGAGTTCAACTTTACCTTCCCCACCTACATCGGCGCCATGCTCATCGCCGCCATCATCCGCAACTTCTGCGACTGGAAGCACGTGGTCCTGCCCGCCAGGGCCCTGGACCTGTGGGGCAACGTGTCCCTGTCCATCTTCCTGGCCATCGCGCTGATGTCCGTGTCCCTCTGGGATCTGGTGGATGTGGCCGGCCCCATGATCGTCATGCTGGTGGCCCAGACCGTCCTGATGTTCTTCTACGCCCGCTTTGTGGTGTTCAACATCATGGGCCGGGACTACGAGGCCGCCGTCATGACCTCCGCCTTCTGCGGCTTCGGCATGGGCGCCACCCCCAACGCCATGGCCAATATGCAGGCCGTCACCAAGAACTACGGCCCCGCCCCGCAGGCCTATTTCATCGTCCCCCTGGTGGGCTCCCTGTTCATCGACTTTTTCAACGGACTTATCATCACCCTGTTCCTGAACATCCTGCCCATCTTCGGCTGATATCACAAGAGAGCGCCCCGCCTGAATATCAGGCGGGGCGCTTCTATCCCCATGCTCCCGGCGTCAGCCTTCCAAAGCCGGCGGACTCCACCACCGCCTGGCCCGCCTCCGTCAGCATGAACTGGGCCACCCTTCTGGCCGGGGAATCCGGCCCCTCGTCCGCCCGGATGACCACATAGCAGTGGTCGGCCAGGGGGTAGCTCCCATCCCGGATGCTCTCCTCCGTGGGGGCCACCCCGTCAATGTTCAGTAGTTTCAGCTCCCGGTCCGTCACGTCATCCAGCACCCAGTAGTTGTTCTGATAGTAGTAATACAGGCTGTACCCCATGGCATAGGCCGGGGGCTCCTCCTCCATGGCCAGGGCCACATCGGTCAGAGCCGAGCTCATGGCGTAGGAGGTGAGCACGTTGTGGACGTCCGGGCTGAGGGACAGGGCGCCCCCCTCCAGAAAGTACCGCTCCATCAGGGCGTGGGAGCCGCTGTCGCTGTTCCGGCGGTAGGGCAACAGCTCCGCGTCCGGCCCGCCCACCTGGCTCCAGTTGTCATATATGCCCCGCACGTAGATGTCCTGGATCTGGGCGCGGGTCAGTCCCGTGGCGCTGTTCTCCGCGTTGGTGAAAAACACCATGGCGTCGTATCCGATGGGGATACACTCCAGCTCCACCCCGGCCTCCGCCGCCCGCTCCAACAGCTGGGCGGAGGGAAGCGTCGCGGCGAAGAGCAGGTCCGCCTCCCCCTGAATGAGCCGCTCATAGGACTGGTGGCTCTTGCTGTGCTCCGCCGGCATCCGGGGGTGCTGTCCCCGAAACAGCGTGCCGTAGAGAGCCGCGGTGAAGGGGTAGGAGGAGGTGGAGCCGTCGATGACGGGCATATCCCCCCTGTCCAGCCCCAGGTCGATGGCCAGCTGGTTGGGGTACCAGGGCCGGCTACAGAACCCGTCGATCAGGTCCATGGCCTCTCCCCGGGAGATTGCCTGTCCCGCCAGTGCCACCGCCTCCATCACCGGGGCCCCATCCCCGGCCAATTGGCCGGTCTCCCGGTAGGCCCAGGTGCCGCCATAGGGGGCCAGCTTCCGATAGCTGTCCAGGGCCCAGTCGGGGATATCCTCCCGGTCCGCTACCTCCAGCTCCTCACCGGCGGCGGGTTCCCCCTGGAGCCAGCCCAGCTGTTCCCAGGCCCGGGCCAGCAATACGGTCAGCTCCGCCCGGGTGATGGGGGCCGCCGGATCCGGGTCCAGCGGGGCATCCAGCAGTCCCGCCGTCCGGGCCGCCGCCACATATCCACAGTACCAGCCGTGGCTCCCCCGGTGGGTACAGGCAGGGGCCCCCTCTGGCTTCCGGGTCAGAAAGCGGTCCAGAACGGCCAGAGCCTCCCCCCAAGTGAGGGAGTCCTCCAGCCGCAGGTCCCCGTCCGGGTCCCCGCTGAGCAGTCCCCGGACCATAAGGCGCGCCACATCCAGGTCCGTCCCCTCCCGGCGCTCCCCCTGGAACACCTCCAGGGGGCGGTCCGCCTGTTCCACCGGGACGGTGGCGAACAGAAAGCCCCGGATGTAACCGCTGGTCAGCGGGACCGGCTCCCCGGTGTCCCGATACCGCACGGACAGCAGGCTCTGCTCGCTCCATTTCATTCCTTCCCCCTGGGGGCAGGGGAGCCGGACGGTCACATAACCGCCCCCCTCCTCCTCACAGGTCCACAGGGGCTCTTCCGCCGCCAGGGCTACCGGGGCCGCCGGGATCAGAAGGCCCAGGCACAGCAGTACTCCCAGCCACCGCTTCATTGTAATCCCTCCTGTTCTCTGTAGCCAATGATTCCCTTATATTGATCTTATCCCCCCCGCCGTGGGAAAGAAACCCGCCTCCGGTCACAAAACGGCTACAAAACCATGACAAAACACGCCCGGTCCGTCTGGACCGGGCGTGTTTTCTAGGATGCCTGCCCCGAGAGGGCCTTCTTTTTCCGCTTGGCCGCCATATAGCGGTCCTCCTCGCTGAAGATACAGCCGCAGTACTTCTGCATATAGAAGCCGTGGGACCGGGCGAAATTCTGCCCCGCCTGAAACAGGGGGCGGAAGTCCCGGTAGAGAAACTCCACCCCGTACTTCTCCCCCATAGTCCGGGCCACCGCGGCGATGGCCTCATGCCGCTGGTAGGGGGAGATGAGCAGGGAGGTGGTGAAGCTGTCATAGCCGTTCTGGGCGGCGTAGCGGGCGGTCTCCTCCATCCGCACCCGGTAGCAGTAGGCGCACCGTCCGTCGATGTCGTCCGCCACGGCGGTGATGAAGGGCCGCAGGTCGTAGCTCCCGCCGATGACCAGCTTCATGCCGATCTCCCGGGCGTAGTCCTCCAGGGTGTGCTTTCTGGCCTGGTACTCGGTGTAGGGGTGGATGTTGGGGTTGAACCAGAAGCCGGTGACGGCGTGCCCCTCCTCCCGCAACAGGCGGATGGGCTGGTTGGCGCAGGGGGCGCAACAGATGTGCATCAGGGTGTTCAAGGCTCTCCCTCCAGTTCCAGAATATCGGTCTCTAGTCCGCAACGCAGGGCGTAGGCCAGGGTCTGGGCGGTGCCCCCCCTGGGCACCCCGTCGTACACGGCGATGATCCGGGCGGACCGGTCCACCATGTACCGGTTGCGGCGCATCATGCAGAACCGGTCGTAGTGGTGCTGGACCAGGGTCTCGTAGTCGCACTGGTCCAGGATCGCCTGATAGCGCGCCCGCTCCTCCTCGGGCCAGCGGTCCGCCTGGCTCTCACAGGGGCGGACCCCCTCCAGGGTGACGTCCGGGCGGCGGGCCCGCAGGTCCAGCACCGCCTGGGCAAAATACAGGTCGCACCCCCGGGCCATCCCGCACAGAAAGTGCCGGCAACCCGCCGCATAGGCCCGCTCCACCGCCCGGTCCAGGCGCTCTTTCAGGGCCAGGCACCGGGGGTCGTCTTCCCGGGTGCCCCAGGGCAATTTGTCGGGCCGGTGCCCGGTGAAGCAACAACTGACCGTCCGGTCCATGTCCGCCCCTCCCCTCTCTGCCGCCCGCTCCCGGGCGCCTTACAGCACGATCAGGTCCTTGGGGGAGCGGGTGATGTCCTCGCACCCGCCCTCCCGCAGGATGAGTACATCCTCGATCCGCACCCCGAACCTTCCGGGGAGGTAGACCCCCGGCTCGGCGGACACCACCGCACCCGCCGGCATGGGCCGGTCCTCCCCCGGGCTGGCGTTGGGTGCCTCGTGGATGTCCAGTCCCAGGGAGTGCCCGAAGCTGTGGGTGAAGTACTCCCCGTACCCCGCCTCCTGGAGCACCCGGCGGGCGGCCCCGTCGATCTCCCGGCCCGCCACGCCGGCCCGGGCGGCGTTGATCCCCGCCTTCTGGGCGGCCAGCACCGCCCCGTAGACCCGCTCCATCGCCTCTGTGGGCTGGCCCAGGGCCACGGTCCGGGTCATATCCGAGCAGTAGCCCTCCACCTTGCACCCGAAGTCCATGGTGATGAACATCCCCGTGTCCACCACCTGGTCCCCGGGGACGGCGTGGGGCCTGGAGCCGTTGGCCCCGGCGGCCACGATGGGGTCGAAGGAGGTCCGCTCCCCCCCGTGGCGCATCAGCTCATAGACCAGCCGGGCGGCGATCTCCCGCTCGGTCATGCCGGGGCGGATAAAGTTCAGGATCGCCTGGAAGGCCGCGTCCGTCACCTCCTGGGCCCGGCGCATACGGGCCAGCTCCTCCTCGTCCTTGGAGGCCCTCAACCCGTCCAACAGATTCTGGGCGGCGGTGAGGATACAGGGGAGTTTTTCGCTGTACCGCCGGTGGTCGTCCACCGACATGGAGCCGCTCTCAAAGCCCACGTTGTGGAGGTCCTCCCGCTGGATATAGGCCCGGGCCTGCTCCAGATGCCCGTTCCCCGCCGTGACCAGCTCCACCCGCGCCCCGGTGATCTGCTCCCGGGCCGCCTCGATATACCGGCCGTCGGTGGTGTAGTGGGCCCCGTTGCGGGTGACCAGCAACAGCCCCTCCCCGTGAAAGCCCAGGGCATACCGCTCCCCGGACTCGCTGGTGATCAGCATGGCGTCCAACCCGTACTCGGGCAGTTTCGCCGCGATCTGCGCAATATGGTTGACCATCTTCTTCTCGTCCCTTTCCTGTTCCATACCCCTTAGAGCCAGGGGACCGTCTCCCCCTGAAATTCGGGCTCCGGGCCGTTCCGGTAGGGGTCATACCGGTCCAGGCGGCAACCGAACTCCTGGAGCCGGGCGATGCGCCCCTCCCGCGTCCATTCGATCAGAGAGACGCCGTCAAACGCCTCCTCCGCGCCGCTGTCCATCCGGTCCTGAAAATACCACTCCACCGCGGTCCGGTCCCCGCTGTGGAGAAAGCTTCTGATCTGCCAACGGGTCACCCGGCCCCGGCTGTTCCACTCCCGGAACCAGTGGGCGATCTGCTCCGCCCCGCGGTACTCCGGGCCCCAGCTCTCCACGTAGACGGCCTCCGGGGCGAAGATCGCCCCGATCCCCGTGTCCCGCCGCTCCAGCCACATCCGGAACCAGCGGCGGACCGTCTCCTCCCGCCGGGCCCGCTCCTGTTCGTCCATCCGCTCTCCCCCCTACAGGAAGAAGAAGCACAGGATGCCGATGACGATGAACACGCCGCCCAGCACCCGGTTGATCTTCAGCATCCTGGCGGGCGGCTCGGTCCGCTTGGGCTTCCAGCCGTGGGACATCTGCCACGCGGACTTGGGGGAGATCAGGTAAAAGATCCCCACGATCAGCAAAAAGGCCACCAGCAACAGGTGCCCCGACCCATCCTGGCCGGACGCCGCCTGGGACGCCCCGCCACCGGCCCCCTGGCAGGCGCACAGGGACAGCAGGGCCGCCCCGCCCATCAGCCACAGGATCACTCGTCTCATGTCATCCCCTCCAAACAGCTCTGATAGACCCGCTTCATCTCCAGGGCGTCCTCCGCCTGGGTCCCCGCCGACTCGCAGATGAAGGTGGGGCTCCAGCCCCGGCGGGCCACCTGGGCGGCCAGAGGCGCCCAGTCGGGGCCGTAGCCCCCGTCATTCCCGAAGGTCCGGTGGCACTTCTCCCCCCCGTTGGGGGTGAACTCGATGTGGGAGAAGTGGCTGTGGAAGCGGGCGGCCCGCTCCCGGCCCAGCACCTCCTCCACCCGGTCCAGCATCCTGTCCATGGCCTCCGCCCCGTCGTCCGCCCCCAGGGAGCGGGCGTACAGGTGGCCGAAGTCGATGCAGGGGACCAGCCGCCCGTCCAGGGTACACAGCGCCAGCACCTCGTCCAGGTCCCCCAGCTGATTGATCTTGCCCATGGTCTCGGGGCACAGGGCGATGTGGGAAAAGCCCTGGCCGTCACAGGCGGCCAGCACCTCCCGCAGGGAGGCCATGGCGGTGTCCAGCGCCTGGCGCCGGGTGCGCTTCATCAGGGCGCCGGAGTGGATGACCACCCGCTCCGCCCCCATCCAGTCCGCCACCCGGCAGGCCCCGGTGATGTAGCCGATGGTCTTCTCCAGGGCCTCCCGGTCCGGGTTGGCCAGATTGATGAAATAGGGGGCGTGGAGGGACAGGGAGATCCCCGCCGCCCGGGCGTTCTCCCCCACCTTTCGGGCGGTCTCCTCCCCCACGTGGACCCCCTTGCCGCACTGGTACTCATAGCAGTCCAGCCCCAGGTCCGCGATCCACCGGGGGGCGGCCAGGGAGGACTTGTGGACGGCGGAAAAGCTCTCTGCGTTGCCGGCAGGGCCGAAGATCGCGCTCATAGGAAGGGCCTCCTTTTCCCCAGCAGGCGGAAGGGGGTCTCCGCCGCGTAGCGGAGGTAGCGCCCCGGGTTGCCCGCCAGCCGGATGGGCTCCACCAGCAGGGGGACCACCCCGGCGTTGTTGGCCCCCAGGGTGTCGGTGAAGATCTGATCCCCCACCATCACCGTCTCCTCCGGCGCACAGCCCATGCGCTCCATGGCCCGGAGGTAGCCGGCCCGCCTGGGCTTTCCCGAGTGGCCCTGAAAGGGGATGCCCAGCTTTTCCGCAAACCGCTGGGCCCGGCCGGGCCTGCGGCTGTTGGACAGGAGAAACAGCTGGATGCCCTCGGCCTCCAGCGCCTCTTTCCAGGCCACCACCCGGGGGGAGGGCTCCTCCACCCCATAGGGGGCCAGGGTGTTGTCCAGATCGGCCAGCACCAGGCGGACGCCCCGCTCCGCCAGGGCCCCGGGCCGGATATCGGACACCGAGGGGTACACCCCCCGGGGGATCGGGGAACAGGGCACGCGCGCCCCCTCCTTTCCGGTTCTGATCCGCCGCCCCGGGGCATACAGTAAAACCACACAGGCCGGCGTACACATCGTCTGCAAGTATATCACAGGACAACCATTTGGACAAGGGGGACTCACCAATGCCGCAACCCATGGACACCTTTCTCATCACGCTCACGCCCCGGCAGTTGCCCGCCCTCCAGGGATGGAGTACCGGGCGGGGGTGGCGCTCCATCCCCGCCCTGCTGGCCTACCGCCTGGGGTCCGGCCCCCACCTGCTCCGGGCGGACAACGCCTCCCTTCCCCGGGGCGCCCTGATGGTGGTGGGCGACCGGGGCTTCGACGGTCTGGGGCAGACCTCCGCCGTCTGCCAGGAGATCCTGCAGGAGTGCCAGTCCCGGGGATTTTCCGGCGCCATTCTGGACTTTGAGGGGCGGATCCCTCCCCTGGAGCAGATCGCCGCCCGGCTGGACGGCCCCTTTGCCCAGAGGGGACTGGCCCTCTACGTCTCCGAGCGGTACGGGGCCGCCGCCCCCCACGCCCAGGTGATGATCCCCTCCTCCCTGTCCGGGGGCTCCCTGAGACAGCGGCTGGAGGAGGCCCGGGAGCGCTTTGGCCGGGACCGGGTGGTCCTGGCCCTGGAGCGGGTGGCGGAGGACTTCTTTCTCCCCTCCCCCACCGGGAGCGGCCAGCCCCTCTCGCCGGAACAGCTGGCGCGGCTCATGGACCGGCTGGAGCCCGCGGTCTTTTTCTCCGGGGAGCTGTGCGCCCGGTACTTCACCTATATGAGCCGGGAGACCGGCGCCCACTTCGTCCTCTTCGACGACGAGGACACCCTGCGGTGCAAGCTGGAGGTGGCCAGAAGCCTGTCCATCCACACCTTTCTGGCCCCCTGGGCGGAGGTGGCCGACTGCGCCGCCGGGCTGGGCATCCGGCGCTCCTCCCCCGTCGCCGGCCGGGCCACCTCCTCCGCCCGGTAGCCGTGGGACAGCAAAAGGCCGGGCCGCCCGAATGGGCGGCCCGGCCTTTTGTGTGATACTGGGATCAGAATTTGTTGTACTGGGCCAGGACCAGAACGATGGCCTCCTCCACGGTGGTATTGGCCGTGGGGGCCAGGCCGCCGCTCTTACCGGCCATCAGCCCGTTGTTAACCAGATTGGCCATGGACTCCACGGCCCAGTCGGCGATCTGGTCCAGGTCGTTCCACTCGGCCTCATACAGCACGCCGCTGGTATCCTCCAGGGTGGTGGTGCCGTTGGCCTCGTCCACATAGCGGATGACCGCGTTGAGCATCACGCAGATCTCCTGCCGGGTGATGAAGGCGTCGGGGGCAAAGACGCCCTCGCCCTTGCCGGAGGTCACCCCGGCGGTCACGGCCTTCAGCGCCATCTCGTCATCCGTGTCGGTGAACATATTCTCGGCGGGCTGGATCTCCTCGCCGGTGGCCTTCTCGATCAGGTTGACCGCCAGCTCGGCAAACTGCAGGCGGGTGATCTGGTCGTGGTACAGCCCGTCGGTGCGCCCGGTGATCAGGCCCTTCTCCTCCGCCTCGGCGACCAAGGCGGCCGCCCAGTCGGACGGGGTCTGCTCCGTGGGCTCAGGCTCGGGCTCGGGCTCCGGCTCGGCCGCGCCGGGCACGGTCAGGGTGTAGGTGGCGCTGGTGCGGCTGAACTGGTTGCCGGAGGCCACCACATAGATGGAGTGGTCCCCCGCCCCCAGGGCGGCGGTGTTCAGCTCGTAGTAGTAGGGGGCCTGGGTGCTGGTGGCGGCCAGATTGCCGTCCACATAGTACTGCACCGTGGCGTTCTGCACACCGGGGAAGCTGGCGTAGGTGGCCAGCTTCAGGGTGCCGGTCTCGGTCAGCTGGGTCTGGCTCAGGTTCTCCCAGCCGGTGGCGGTGCCGTCCACCTCGTCCAGATAGGCGCCGTTGTTGGCGACAGCCGCGGTGTAGGCGCTCTTCAGGGTGGCGTTTCCGTTCAGGCCGTAGTGATAGGTCTCCACCTCCCGGGGGATGTCAAAGTAGAAGACCGCCTTGACCTCGGGGTAGAGCATATTCACATAGGAGTAGAACTTGGTCAGCTGGTCCACCGCGTAGTTGGTGGTGTCCTGGCTCCCGTTCCAGTAGGCAAAGCCGCACTCGCTGATCATGACGGGCTTGCCGTGGGCCCGGGCCAGCTCCACGATGTGCTGGATGCTGACCAGGGGGTCGTAGTCATAGATGCCCTGGCCGTAGTAGGCGTTGTTGCCATAGGTGTTGTTGCCCATGGAGTACTCGGAGGGCTGGTTGCCGTAGCCGGCGTAGTTGGTCCGGTGGTAGACGGACATGCCCACCCAGTCCACATAGGCGTCGCCGGGGTAGTAGTCGGCGGCAGTGACGGTCCGGTTGTTGATGTTGTCCGGGGAGAAGACCATCTGGATGTTGTCATACCGCCGGGCGGCCGTGGCGATCTTCTGGAAGGCCTGAATGAAGGTGGCCGGGTCGCACTCGGCCCAGTTGTTCATCTCGGCGCCCGCCCGGAGCAGGACCGTGGCATCCAGACTCCCCAGGGCGGAGAGGGTCTCATTGATATAGCTGTCGGCGGACAGGACCTGCTGACAGCCGGCGGTGGAGGGGGAGAAGTTCCAGGCCACCTCGATCACGCCGCCGTCCATGGCCTCGCGGAACTGGTCGGAGGTCTGGGCGTAGTAGTCGATCCAGTAGTCCGCCCCGTAGCTCTCGCCAAACTCCATGTAGATCAGGGTGGCGGAGCCGGTCCCGTTGGGGTTGTCGGCGGGGGTGCCGTACCAGGTGCCGTGGGCGGGGCCCACGGAGTAGGGGGAGGCGTCGTCATTGCTCCGGGCGTAGACCGTCACATCCCGGGCCGCCACCAGATAGTCCATCCGGGCCTCATTGTTGATGATGGAGTCGTGGTAGTTGCCCACATTGGCGTCCAGCCACTGGTCCAGCTCCAGCTGGCGCTGGAGCCACAGGATGGCCCCGTCCAGGTCCCCCTTGATCTCGCAGGCCCAGGAGGCCAGGCCGCACTTGGGCTCCAGGTTGTAGCACACATCCTGGTTGAGCCCGTAGGGGATCAGCAGGTCATAGGTCTGTTGGGCCACCGAGATGACCTGGTCGGCGTTCTGTGCCTCTGTGGCCGCGAGCCAGCTGTCCTGAAGGGGCCAGTAGTTGCTGGGGTAGGTGAAGGCCGAGGCTGTGATACACAGTCCGGCCGCCAGTGCTGTCGCCAGAGCGCTGGTCAACAGACGGCGCGCGATTTTTTTCATGTTCACTCGTCCTCTCTTCTGTTCACATTTGACCGCCCACGCGGGATTGTAAGAGATATTATAGTCCTCCCATCCCCCTTTTTCAATGGGTTCCTCCAAAATCTTTCCAGTATTTTTATGTTTTTTTGGTGTTTTTGCCCCCTGTTTCCGACACAAAACTTTCGGGAAAACAGCTGGACAGAACGTCCCGGTTGCATTATGATATCAGTTGTATCACGTTCGCGCGCGACACGCATTTTGCCTCCGGCGCGGGGGCAAAATACGGGAGGTTCGACCCTATGGCACATACATTTTTTGGCGGCGTCTTCCCCGCCACCCGAAAGGAGAGCACCCGGCGCAAGCCCCTGGCCCAGCTCTCCCAGCCCCCCCGGGAGGTGGCCATCCCCCTGCTCATGTGCAGTGACGGCCCCTCTGTCCCGGTGGTCCGGCCGGGAGACCCGGTGTCCTTGGGACAGGTCATCGCCCGCCGGGGGGACTGCGGCGTTGCCATCCACGCCAGCGTCTCCGGCCGGGTGACGGCCATCCAGGACCGGCCCCACCCCTGGGGCGGGTCCTCCCCCGCCATTCTTATTGAAAACGACGGGCAAAACACCCCCTGCCCCCAGCGGCCCCAGCCGGTGGAGGCCCAGAACGTGGAGTTGCCCCTGCTGTTGGAGCGGGTACAGGCGGCCGGGATCGTGGGGATGCGGGGGGAGGCCGCCCCCACCTGGGAGAAGCTCGCCCGGGCCGCCGGTCGGGTGGACACCCTGATCGTCAACGTGGCCGAGTGCGAGCCCTATGTCACCGCCGACTACCGCCTGTTGCTGGAGCGGAGCGAGAAGATCCTGCTGGGCGCCAGCGTGGTGGCCCGGTGCCTGGGGGCCCAGCGGGCGGTCATCGTCACCGAGGGGGACAAGCTCCGGGCGGTGGAGTCCCTGGAGCGCCGCCTGCTCCGCCGGGGGCACAGCGTCCAGCTGTGCACCGTCCGCACCCGCTACCCCCTGGGCGCCGAGAAGCAGATCATCCAGACCGTCACCGGCCGGGAGGTGCCCCCCGGCGGCTCCGCCCTGGACGCCTCCTGCGTCGTGCTCAATGTGGCCACCCTCTATGCCGTCCAGGACGCCCTGTTCCGCGGCCGGCCCCTGACCCACCGGGCGGTCACCGTCACCGGCGGCGCGGTCACCCGGCCCCGCAACCTCTGGGTCCCCATCGGGACCCCCCTCCGCATCCTGCTGGAGTCCGCGGGGGGACTGCGGGAGGAGGCCGACCTGATGCTCACCGGGGGGCCCATGATGGGGGTCGCCCTGGAGGAGCTGGACGCCCCGGTCATCAAGGACACCAACAGCCTCATCTGCCTGACCGCCGGCGAGCGCAAGCCCGGCGGGTCCGGCACCACCTGCATCCGCTGTGGCAAGTGCGTGTCCTGCTGTCCCATGCACCTGGCCCCCGTCTTTGTCCGGCAGGCCCTGGAGGCGGGCGACCGGGAGCGCCTGGCCAAGTACCGGGTGGAGGACTGCATCTCCTGTGGCTGTTGCTCCTTCATCTGTCCCGCCCAGCTCCCGCTGGTGGAGACCATGATCTGGGCCCGGGCCGCCCTGGAGGAAGGGGGGGACCGCCTGTGAGCTCCTGTTCTCCCACCCGCCTCCCCCCCCAGTTGCGCCAGCCCTCCACCACCTCGGCCATGATGCTGGATGTGCTCATTGCCCTGCTCCCCACCCTGGGGATGGCGGTCTTTTTCTTCGGGCTCCGGGCCCTGGCAGTGACCGCGGTCTCGGTGGCCGCCTGCATCCTGTCCGAGTCCCTCTACCGCCGCCTGACCCACCAGAGCGACACCACCCGCGACCTGTCCGCCTGTGTGACGGGGCTCCTGCTGGGGCTCAGCCTCCCGGCCAGCTCCCCCTACTGGGTCCCCATCCTGGCGGGCGCCTTTGCCATCATCGTGGTCAAACAGTTCTACGGGGGGCTGGGAAAGAACTTCATGAACCCGGCTCTGGCCGGGCGGATGCTGGCCGCCACCCTCCCCACCCTGATGACCAACTGGCCCGCCCCCTTCCAGCGGCTGTCCCTGGTGGGGGTGGACGTGGTGTCCGCCGCCACCCCCCTGTCCTACCTGCAGGACGGGACCCTGCCGCCCCAGTCCCTGTCCCAGCTCTTTCTGGGCCAGCGGGGGGGCTGTCTGGGGGAGGTGTCCTCCTTCATGCTTCTGGCGGGGTTCGTCTATCTGCTGGCCCGGCGGGTGGTCCCCCTGCGGATCTCCGCCGCCTATCTGGGGACGGCGGCCCTGGTCGCTCTGCTCTTCCACCCCCAGGGGAGCAATCCCCTGATCTGGGTGGCCTATCAGCTTCTGGGGGGCGGCCTGCTCCTGGGCGCTCTCTTCTTCGCCAACGACCCCACCACCACGCCGGTCACCCCCCGGGGACAGGTCGCCTTCGGCGTGGGGTGCGGACTGCTCACCATGCTCCTGCGGTACCACAGCTCCTATCCCGAGGGGGTGGGCTGGGCCATCCTGACCATGAACTGCCTGGTCTGGCTGTTGGACCGGCTGGGCCTGCCCCGCCGGTTCGGCGTGGGCAACTTCGCCACCACCCGGGCCTTTCTGGGACAGGTCCGGGCCAGTCTCGCCCAGATCCAATTTGTCAAGCCTGACCTCCGCCGCCACTTTGACTGGATCAAGAGCGGAAAAATGCCCGGCGAGGACCACCTGGACCAGATCCGGGCCCAGGCCAGGGCCCTCATTCCCTTCGCGCTGACCCTCCTGGTCACCGGGGCCATGATCTTCTCCGTCCATCAGCTCACCGATCTGGACACCGCCCGGGCCAGGACCCAACAGCAACAGCAACTCCTGTCCCAGGTCATGCCCGCCGCCAGCATCGCCTCTGAGACCCCCTACCGGGCCAGCGGCGCCCTGTCCATCACCGCCGGCTACACCCACGCCGGAGAGCTGGTAGGCTACTGCGTGGAGGTGCAGAGCCACGGCTTTGGCGGCGTGATCACCATGGTGGTGGGGGTCGACCTGAACGGCGAGGTCACCGGCGTGGCCGTCACCAACCACAGTGAGACCAGCACCGTGGGCACCCGCGCCATGACCCCCGAAGCCCTCCGCCGCTATGTGGGCCTGTCGGGCACCATCCGCACCTCCGGGCGCAATTCGGTGGACGCGGTCAGCGGCGCCACCGCCACCTCCGAGGCCATCACCGCCGGCGTCAACCGGGCGCTGGCCATCATCGCCAATCTGGACCCCGAGGAGGACATCAGCTATGTGGAGGAATGACCTCTGTTTCCGCCCGTCTCAGGAAGGGAGGCACACGCTATGAACACCATCTGGGAACTGGCCGGGGTCGCCCTGGCCGCCCTGCTGTCGGAAAATATGGTGCTGGTCAACTGCCTGGGCGTGGGCACCTACACCAAGGCCTTTCAACAGCCCCGGGAGGCCCTGCGGACCGGCGTGTCCCTGACCGCGGTCATGGTGCTGGGGGTACTGTGCGCCTGGCTGTTGGACTTCCTGTTGCTCAGCCGCTTTGGCTGGGAGTCCTTCCGCCTGTTGCTCTTCGCCCTGCTCATCCCCGGTCTGGTGGCCGGCCTGCGGCGCTTTCTGCGGGCCTGTGTCCCGGAGCTCTCCCGGCGGCTGGACGCCAACTTGTCCTCCATCTCCACCAACTGCGCCGCCCTGGGCTCCGCCCTGCTGGTGGTCCAGCGGAGCTACAGTCTGGGGACCGCCCTGGTCTTCGCCCTCTTCGCGGGGACGGGCGTGACCCTGGCCCTGGCCAGCTTTGCCAGCCTGCAGGCCGAGGTGGACCTGGAGCGGTGCCCCCGGCCCTTCCGGGGCATCCCCATCCAGCTGATCACCGCCGGCCTGATGGCCATGGGGCTGATGGGCTTTTACGGGCTGTATCTGGGATAGACCTCCAGCCCAAACCAAATCCCATATGACAAGAGGGGGCGGGGATTGAAAAATCCCCGCCCCCTCTCTGTCTGCCGTTACTGGGCGCTCAGCTTGAAGGACGCGCACTCGGTGCCCTCGCACCGGGTGGGGGCGCTGTCACAGCACCCCACCTTGATGAAATCCAGGGAACAGCAGTTCTGGGTCCCGTTGTGGTAGGCGCAGGTGTCCACCGAGCAGTGGATGCTGGTGTTGCAGGATCGTTTCTCCATACCAAAAACCTCCTTCTTTGGGATGCCCTTAGTATGGCGCGCCCCGCCCCGCCTTATTCCTGTTTTTTCGGATCCGTCTCCGGGGCCTCCCCGGCCTCCGGCTCCAGGTCCTCGGGCAACACGTCCACTACCTGGGGGATGAACCGGCTGGCAAACCGCCCCTTCCCCCGGCTCCGCACATAGCAGAAGCCGATGGCGGAGAACACCACCGCGCCGATGAAATTCACGAACAGGTCCTTCATGGTGTCCAGGATTCCGATGTCCAGATAGCCGCCCAGGCCCAGGGCGATCTCCTCCCCGCCGGCCACCACGATCACGTCGGTGATGTCCCGGATGGCCACCGGGTGGTTCCCCCCGGTGGGGTCCAGCATCACCGAGGAGATGGAGTGGACCACCGCATCTTTCTGCATATCCAGCAGGAAGAGCTGGTCCATGGCGCACTCGAAAAACTCCCACAGCACCCCGATGGTCATGGAGAAGCAGAAGGCCACAATGGCCATGAACAGCGGGGACAGGGACAGGGAGAACCGCTCCTCCCGGTTGAACATATCCACCAGGGAGAACCCGATGGCCGCGCAGAGGAAGCCGTTCAGGGTGTGGAGCATGGTGTCCCAGCCCTGGAAGGTGGTGTAGAAGGCGCTGATCTCCCCCAGGATCTCCGCGGCGAAGATGAACAGCAGGATGATGATCTCCAGCGTGTTGGGCAGGTCGATCATCAGCGACCGCTCCAGGATGGTGGGGAGCAAAAACAGGATCAGCGTCAGGGCGCACAAAAATACATTCTCATAGTTCCGGTTGAAAAACTGCGCCACCATGACCAGGATCACAAAAAACCGCAGGAGCACATAGATGGTGGCCACCGTCCTCTTGCGGCGCAGGATCAAGGCGGCGTTGGCGAACAGGTTGCGCTTCTTCTCTCTCCTTGGGGCCATACCGGTTCCCTCCCGTCTGTCTACAGTGGCTCCAGTATATCGGTTCCCCGGGGGAAAGTCAAGGCGGCGCGCCCCCGGTCTTCCCCCTCTCCGGGCCGCCTTTCTTGACTTTCCTCCGCAAAGCCAGTACAATTTGTATGAAAGGGCCGCGGTTCTCATTTGGCAGTTTTCGCCCATGCGAAGTATCCCCATTTCATTTCGAAAGGCGGTGCACGGCGATGAAACACCCCCGCACTTGGAACCGAAACCACTGGATCCTCCTCCTGGGCGCCCTTACCATGGTGGCGACTTGGCTCTGGTATACCCGGCCGGTCCCCCTGAGCGAGGCGCTGGAGATCGATCAGGCCACCACCCCCGTGGAGGTCTGGCTCATGCGCCAGACCATGGTGAAAAATACAGGTCCGGGCGGCGGCTACCGGTATCTGGACACCGATACTGAGCTCACCGGCTCCATGGACAGCGAGGGGATCCGTGTCCTCTCAGAAGCCATGGCGGAGATCACCTGCCGCAGACAGGTCCACTTTCCCTTTTTCTCCGTCCCCATCTATGTCACGGGCAAGGACTGTCTGTCCATCAGCTTCCACACGGAGGAGCGCCGGGTCGACACCGTCTGGATGAACCGCTACTACGGCCGTCTCTATGACATCGGCGAGGAGCCCACCCGGGCCTACCGGGTGGACGACGCGGATTTTGAGCAACTGGCCGCCGTGGTGGAGCAGTACGGCACCGTGCAGGAATAGGGACCGGCGCACTCCGGGGACCTGTCAAGTCGGCCTCCCCTCCGGCATAGACTGGCCTGGAGGTGAAATGACATATGGACCTGCGCAACCAGACCATCACCGTGGGGGAGCTTTTGAATGATCCAAAATCCAGGGCCGTCTTTCAGCGGCGGTTCGGCCACCTGATGAAGCACCCCATGGTCAAGGCGGCCCACTCCCTGACCCTGCGCCAGCTGGCGGAGATGGCGGCGGTCTATCTCCCCCAGCGGACCATCCAGGACACCCTGCGGGAGCTGGAACAGCTCTGAGGGCCCCCTTTGGGGGAAATCCCCCGTTTCCCTGGGAAAAGAACCTCGCTTTTCTTCTCCCTGATGGGTTGCCTTTGGCGGGATTTTGGGCTAAAATAGAATATCATTTCTTCATCTGGAGGGACGACTATGGACATCACACGACAGGAGCGCCATGGCGTCCCTTTTTATGCCTGCGCCCACCCCGCCTGGGCCGGGGCGGCCCACGGCTTCTCCACCCGGCTGGGCGGCGTGTCCCAGCCCCCTATGGACACCCTGAATCTGGGGGCCAACCGGGGGGACGACCCCGCCCATGTGCGGGAGAATTTCCGCCGCTTCTGCGCCGCGGTGGGCACCGACCCGGCGGGTCTGGTCAAGAACCACCAGATCCACAGCGCCGCCGTCCGCCCCGTGGGGCGGGACGACCGCCTGTCCGACCCCGCCGCTCCCGGCACCTTCGAGGCCGACGGGCTGGTCACCGACCAGCCGGGGGTCTGCCTGACCATCTTCTCCGGGGACTGCATCCCCATCCTGCTCTACGACCCGGTGCGCCGCGTGGTGGCCGCCGCCCACGCGGGCTGGCGGGGCACCGCCGCCGGCATCGCCGCCCGGGCGGTGGAGGCCATGTCGGACCGCTACGGCTGTGACCCCGGCCACATCCTGGCCGCCATCGGCCCCGGCATCGGCCCCTGTTGCTTCGAGACCCACGCCGACGTCCCCGACGGCCTCCGGGCCGGACTGGGGGAGCGGGCCGAACCCTTCATCCGCCCCCTCTCCACCCCGGGAAAGTACCGGGTGGACCTGAAGGGGGCCAACGCCCGGTGGCTGGAGCTGGCCGGCGTCCCCGCCGGGCAGATCGCCCTCTGCTCCGCCTGTACCGCCTGCGACCTGGGCACCTTCTGGTCCCACCGGGTCCAGGGCGACGCCCGGGGGAGCATGGCCGCCATGATCCAGCTGGTATGAGCGCGAGGTGCCCATGAGACGACTGCTTTCCCTGCTTCTGGCCGCGGCCATGCTGGTCGCCCTCTCCGCCTGCGGGGAGGAGGCGCCCGCCCCCTCCTCCTCCGGCAATCGCCCGGAGGAGCCCCAGCCGGTTGCCACCCCCTTCACCCTGGCCATCTACGGCGAATACAGCATCCACCCCGTCCTGGCGGGCAACCGGGCCAATCTGACCCTGTCCCCCCTGCTGTACGAGGGGCTGTTCGCGCTGGACCCCGCCTTTCAGGCCGCGCCGGTGCTCTGCCAGAGCTACTCCGTCAGCGAGGACGGCCTGACCTGGACCTTCACCCTGCGCGGCGGCATCACCTTCTCCGACGGGACCCCCCTCACCGGGCAGGCGGTGGCCGACGCCCTGGAGCTGGCCCGCGCCCCGGACAGCCGGTACGCCCGGCGCCTGGCCGACGTCACCGGCATCTCCGCCGAGGGCGACACGGTCACCATCACCCTGAGCCGCCCCAACGGGAACCTGCCCGCCCTGCTGGACATCCCCATCGCCCTGGGCAACGGGGACAGGCCCCCGGGCACCGGCCCCTATGTGCTGTCCGGGGATCGGGAGGCGCTGGCCCTGGACGCCCGGGAGGGGTGGTGGCAGGACAAGGAGCTCCCCCTCTCCCACATCCCCCTCCACAGCGTGGGGCAGAGCGACGAGCTGATCTACGCCTTTGACTCGGGGGACGTGTCCCTGGTGGACGTGGACCTGATGGCCACCAACGCCATGGGCTACGCGGGCAACTACCAGACCTGGGACTACGCCACCACCGACCTGCTCTATCTGGGCTTCAACATCCAGAGCGGCCCGTGCCGCTCCGCCCCGGCGCGTCTGGCCCTCTCCCGGGCGGTGGACCGGGACGGCATCGCCCAGACCCCCTACGCCAACCACGCGGTGGCCTCCCCCCTCCCCGTCCACCCGGACAGCCCCCTCTTTGACCCGGACGCGGCGGGGCAACTGTCCTATCAGCCCGACGCCCTGGCCTCCCAGCTGGATCAGCTGGGGCTCTCCGGGCAGACGCTGACTCTACTGGTCAACAGTGAAAACGACAGCAAGGTGGCCGCCGCCCAGCTCATCGTCTACCAGCTGGGGGCCGCCGGACTGGCCGTGGAGCTGGTCCAGCTCCCCTTTGACGAATATACCGCCGCCCTGACCCGGGGGGAGTTCGACCTGTACCTGGGCGAGGTGGTCCTGACCGCGGACTTCGACCTGTCCCACCTCCTGTCCTCCTCCGGCGCCCTGAACTACGGCGGCTGGCGGGACAGCACCACAGACGTCCTGGTCGCCGCCATGTGCCGCGCCGGCCAGGAGGAGCGGGGCGCCGCCGCCCGGGCCCTTTTTGCCCATCTGGCCCAGCAGTGCCCCATCGCCCCCCTGGTGTTCAAAAACGGCTCCGTCCTGACCCAGTGGGGCCGGGCCTCCGGACTGGACCCCGTCCGCAACAATGTGTTCTACCAGTTTGAAAACTGGCGCTTCACCTGACCCCCGCCCGATGGCAACCATCTCACCCGCGACCCCGGCGCGGCGCCCCGGCACCGTGTCCGCACACATGAACGAATATGGAGGAAGAGAGAAATGAGTGTTTACCGCTGTTATTCTCAGAAACGGCCCGGATTTGACGTGGAGGCCCGCGGCCTGTGCAAGGACCTTCAGGAGCAACTGGGCATTGCCGGACTGCGGTCCGTGACCATCCTGAACCGGTACGACGCCGACCAGATCGACCGGGCCGTCTTCGACCAGGCCAAGTCCATCGTCTTTTCCGAGCCCCAGGTGGACACGGTGTACGAGGAGGAGTTCCCCCTGCCCGACCAGCCCCACTCCGTCCTGGCGGTGGAGGCCCTGCCCGGCCAGTTCGACCAGCGGGCCGACTCCTGCGCCCAGTGCATCCAGCTCATGGCCGGGGTGGACCGCCCCCTGATCGCCTACGCCAAGGTCTATATCCTGGAGGGGGAGCTGTCCGACGGGGATCTGAAGAAGATCCGCAATTATCTCATCAACCCGGTGGAGAGCCGGGAGGCCTCCATGGACAAGCCCGCCACCCTGGTCCAGGAGCACCCCGCCCCCGACCACGTGGCCACGCTGGAGGGCTTTACCGCCCTGGATGAGGAGGGGTTGACCGCCCTGCTGTCCAAGCTGGGGCTGGCCATGGACCTGGATGACCTGAAATTCCTGCAGAGCTATTTCCGGGACGAGGAGCGCCGGGACCCCACCATCACCGAAGTGCGGGTGGTGGACACCTACTGGTCCGACCACTGCCGCCACACCACCTTCTCCACCCACCTGGACGAGATCCAGATCGGCGACCCGGCGGTGCAGGCCGCCTATGAGCGGTATCTGGCCGCCCGGGAGGAGGTCTACGGCCCCGAGAAGGCCGCCCAGCGGCCCAAGACCCTGATGGACATCGCCACCATCGGTACCAAGACCCTGAAAAAGCGGGCCATGCTCCCCGAGCTGGACGAGAGCGAGGAGATCAACGCCTGCTCCATCCACGTCCCCGCCCAGGTGGACGGCGCCACCGAGGACTGGCTCCTCATGTTCAAGAACGAGACCCACAACCACCCCACGGAGATCGAGCCCTTCGGCGGCGCGGCCACCTGTATCGGCGGCTGTATCCGGGATCCCCTGTCCGGCCGGGTGTATGTCCACCAGGCCATGCGCTTCACCGGCGGCGGCGACCCCCGGGTCCCCTTCTCCCAGACCCTGCCCGGCAAGCTCCCCCAGCGGAAGCTGGCGGTGACCGCCGCGGCGGGCTACTCCTCCTACGGCAACCAGATCGGCCTGGCCACCGGCCACGTGGCCGAGGTGTACCACGAGGGCTACATCGCCAAGCGCCTGGAGTGCGGCGCGGTGGTGGGGGCCGCCCCCGCGGCCAACGTGCGCCGGGAGCGCCCCGCCCCCGGGGACGTGGTCATCCTCCTGGGCGGCCGCACCGGCCGGGACGGCATCGGCGGGGCCACCGGCTCCTCCAAGAGCCACAACCAGAAGTCCCTGACCACCATGGCCAGCGAGGTGCAGAAGGGCAACGCCCCCGAGGAGCGGAAGATCCAGCGGCTGTTCCGGGACGGGGAGGTCACCCGCCTGATCAAGCGCTGTAACGACTTTGGCGCCGGCGGCGTGTCCGTGGCCATCGGCGAGCTGGCCGACGGGCTGGAGATCAACCTGGATCTGGTACGCAAAAAGTACGAGGGGCTGGACGGCACCGAGCTGGCCATCTCCGAGAGCCAGGAGCGCATGGCCGTGGTGGTGGCCGCCGAGGACGCCGCCCGCTTCATCGTGGCCGCCGAGCGGGAGAACCTGGAGGCCTATCCGGTGGCCACCGTCACCGAGAGTCCCCGGATGGTCATGACCTGGAAGGGCAAGACCATCGCCGACCTGTCCCGGGAATTTCTGAACACCAACGGGGCGGTGAAGCACGCCAGTGTGTCCGTGGACCGGCAGGAGCACGCCGCCCCGGGCCAGGCCCGGTTCACCTCCCTGGAGGAGATGGCCTCCAGCCTGAAGTGCGCCAGCCGCCGCGGGCTGACCGAGCGGTTTGACGGCTCCATCGGCGCGGGGAGCGTCCTGATGCCCTTCGGCGGCAAAACCCAGCGCACCCCCGCCCAGGCCATGTCCGCCCTCTTCCCCGTTCTCCCCGGGCAGGAGACCGACCAGGCCAGCGTCATGGCCTGGGGCTGTGACCCCGACGCGCTGACCGCCTCCCCCTACCAGGGGGCCCACGACGCGGTGGTCACCTCCGTGGCCAAGCTGGTGGCGGCGGGGGCCGACTACCGGCGGGCCTATCTCTCCCTGCAGGAGTTCTTTGAAAAGCTCCGGGACGAGCCGGACCGCTGGGGCAAGCCCTTCTCCGCCCTGCTGGGGGCGCTGGACGCCCAGCTGGAGCTGGGGGCCGCCGCCATTGGCGGCAAGGACTCCATGTCCGGCTCCTTCCTGGACAAGGACGTGCCCCCCACCCTGATCTCCTTCGCCATCGCCCCCATCAAAGCCGGTGAGGTGCTCTCTCCCGAGTTCAAGGAGGCGGGCCACCCGGTCTATCTGTTCGGCCACTCCGCCGACGCCGGGCAACAGACGGCGGCCTGGGAGGCCTTCCACTCCCTGTGCCAGGCCGGCAAGGTGAAAGCTGCCTGGGCGGTGGAGAACGGGGTGGCCGAGGCCGTCATGAAGATGTCCTTCGGCAACACCATCGGCTTCTGCGGCGACGCCCGGGAGGACATCCCCTGGTGGGGCCCCTTCCCCGGCATGATCGTGGCCGAGCTCACCGAGGAGGTGGACCTGCCCTGCGCCAGCCGCATCGGCGCCACCACGGCGGAGCCCACCGTCGCCATCGGGGCGGACGCCGCCCCCATCGCCGGGCTGTTACAGCGCAACGAGGGTGTGCTGGAGCAGGTCTATCCCACCCGGGCCGGCACCGCCGAGGCGGTCCAGCCCATCTCCTGGGACAAGCGCTCCCCCGCCGTGTGCCGGCACAAGGTGGCCCGCCCCAAGGCGGTCATCCCCGTGTTCCCGGGCACCAACTGCGAGTACGACACCGCCAAATCCTGCATCCGCGCTGGGATCGACCCGGAGATCGTGGTGGTCCGCAACCTGACCACCAGCTTCCTCACCCAGTCGGCCCAGGCCCTGGAGCAGGCCATCCGCTCGGCCCAGATGGTGATCCTCCCCGGCGGCTTCTCCGGCGGCGACGAGCCCGAGGGCTCGGGCAAGTTCATCGCCTCCTTCCTGCGCTCCCCCGCCCTGGCCGAGGCCATCATGGACCTCCTGAAAAACCGGGACGGGCTGATGCTGGGCATCTGCAACGGCTTCCAGGCCCTGGTGAAGCTGGGGCTGGTCCCCTACGGGGAGATCCGGGACATGGACGACAGCTGTCCCACCCTGACCTATAACCTGATCGGCCGCCACCAGAGCCGGTATGTGACCACCCGGGTGGCCAGCGTGCAGTCCCCCTGGATGCTCAAGAGCCAGGTGGGCGACCTGCACGCCATCCCCATCTCCCACGGCGAGGGCCGCTTTGTGGCCCCCCGGCCCGTCATCGACGAGCTGATCGCCCACGGCCAGGTGGCCACCCAGTATGTGGACGGCGAGGGCCTGCCCTCCATGGACATCGACGTCAACCCCAACGGGTCCCTGGAGGCCATCGAGGGCATCTTCTCCCCCGACGGCCGGGTCTTCGGCAAGATGGCCCACCTGGAGCGCCGCGGCCCGCTGGTCGCCCGGAACATCCCCGGCGACAAGCACCAGCCGCTGTTCGAGTCGGGTGCGGAGTACTTCAAATAAGCCCACGGGCCCCCGGCGCGAAAAGTGCGCCGGGGGCCCTGCCATATCCCCACAAAGGGGGCTGACATTTTCCCCCACTTGTGCTATAATAGAATCAACAGATTTTCCACCGGCCGGAAGGAGGGCTCTCCATGAAGAACATCCCCAGCTACAGCGGCACGCTGAGAAGCCACCTTTTGAATATCCCCCGCTGTATCTCTGAGTGTAGCGGCATTCGGATCTTTGGCCGGCGGATCAAATCTCTGGTCTTTTCCACCGATGTGGCCATCATCAAAAATATCAACTCGGACGCCATCATCGCCGTCTACCCCTTCACTCCCCAGCCCTCCATCTCCCAGGCCATCATCAGCGTGGCCGACGTGCCCGTGTTCGTGGGCGTGGGCGGCGGCATGACCAACGGGATGCGCTCGGTCCGCCTGGCGGAGCACGCCGAGCACCAGGGGGCCTACGGCGTGGTGGTCAACGCGCCCATCCTGGACGAGACCATCGCCCAGATCAAGGCGGTGGTGGATATCCCCGTCATCGCCACCGTCGTGTCCCGGGAGATGGACGTGGCGGGGCGCATCCGGGCCGGCGCCGACATCCTCAACGTGTCCGGGGCGGCCCAGACCCCCGAGCTGGTGGAGGACATCCGGAAGCAGTTCCCCGACATCCCCATCATCGCCACCGGCGGCCCCACCGAGGAGGACATCCTGCGCACCATCTACGCCGGGGCCAACGCCATCACCTATACCCCGCCCACCACCGGCACCCTCTTCTCCGAGCTGATGCGCCAGTACCGGGGAAGATTTTCCACCTCCGGCACCCCCTGAGGCCCTTCTGCCCCACTGGGTGACACAATCCTGGAAAATTTTATTTTTTCCTGTTGACAAACCCGGTAAAATCGGGTATACTAACACTCGCCCTGTTTCAGACCAGGACACGGCGGCATAGCTCAGTTGGCTAGAGCACGCGGTTCATACCCGCGGTGTCACTGGTTCAAATCCAGTTGCCGCTACCACTACCAATCGCGGGCACCTCGCCCGATTCCATATTTGAAAACGGCCCGGTGGTCAAGCGGTTAAGACTCCGCCCTTTCACGGCGGCAACACGGGTTCGAGTCCCGTCCGGGTCACCACCTTACTTCCCCCCGCCGTTTTCCATATGGAGGCATAGCTCAGCCGGTAGAGCGCTCGCCTCACACGCGAGAGGTCACAGATTCGAGTTCTGTTGTCTCCACCAGAAAAAGCCCCAGAGCCACAAGAGGCCCTGGGGCTTTTTCTATCCCCACCCTTGTCAAATCCGTCCCCCCATCGTATAATCAGGGAAATACCGCACCCCTTGGGGCGCCTGTGGAGGTGTCCGGTATGGAGATCCAGATCGAGCTGGCCTATGATTGCCTGGACCAGGTGGCGTTGCTGTTCGCGGAGTACACCCGGGAGATCCGGGCCCTGGACCCGGATGTGTCCGTCTGCCTGGACGTCCAGCACTGCGACCAGGAGCTCCGGACTCTGGGAGAGAAATACGGCCCGCCGGGCGGGCGGCTCTACCTGGCCCGGCTGGGCGGGGAGCCCGCGGGTTGCGCCGCCCTGCGGGGGCTGGACCTCCACACCTGTGAGATCAAGCGTCTCTACGTCCGCCCGGAGTATCGGGGCCGCCACATCGGGGCCCTGCTGGCGGAGCGGGCGGTGGCGGACGCCCGGGCCATGGGGTACCGCCGGATGCGGTTGGACACCTTCCCCTTCATGGAGGAGGCCCTCTCCCTGTACCGGCGTATGGGCTTCCACTCCATCCCGCGGTACAACGACAACCCCGCCCAGTCCGCCGTCTTTCTCCAGCTGGATCTATAAAAAAGAGGACCGGAGATCTCTCTCCGGTCCTCCTCTCTTTTGGCTCACAGAAGTTTCGCCGCCACCACGGCCAGCTCCTCCCGGGTCACGAGATCCCGGGGCCGCTCGATGGTGCCATTGACCTCCGCCATGGCCCCGGCCTCGATGGCCTCCTCGATGTACGGCTTGGCCCAGTCGGAGGCGGGCTCCTGCGCCCGCCGGGACAGCCAGTTGTCCATCATCTGGTCGAATTGTTCCTGTGTCATGGTGTCCTCCTCATAGGCGGGCCGGTAGGCCCCCACGATGTATCTCCTGTGCCGGTTGCGGCGCATGACCGCCCCGCCGTTGGCCTCGTCGCCGGTCCCCGTGTTGCCGTCAATGGTGGTGATATAGGTCCCGTCGTAGCTCTCGCAGATGCCCACATGCCGGGCGTTGGACTTGCCGGAGAAGTTGAAAAAGATGATGTCCCCGGGCCGGTAGTCCGTCACCCACTGCCCCCGGTGAAAGGACAGGAGGGTGGGGCAGTAGGCGGTTTTCCCGCCGCCGTAGTAGAGCTCCGAGGCCCCGGCCTCCCGGAACAGCCACCAGAGGAACACGGCACACCAGGCGTAGCTGGACCCGGACACCTCCCGGCCATAGTAGGCGGTGTTGTACTTGACCCGGTTGGAGTTGGGGGGATATTCCACCGTCCCCAGCTCACCCCGGGCCAGGTCCAGAAGGTTCTCAGCCGTTGCCATTGTCGGCGGCCTCCTCGGTGTCCCCCTTGGCCGCCTCCCACTCGTCGTCGCTGATCTGCTGGCCCTCGCAGATGCGGGTGAAGATGCCCTTCCGTCCCATCTCATAGGCCCGGCGCAGGTCGTGCTCGTTGCGGCCCAGCACCGCCCGGGCCTCCCGCTCGGTCATCTCCTGGCCGGTGGTGTCGGAGACGATCATCTCCTGGCCCAGGATGGTCCGCATCTCCCCCTGCACCCGCTCGGGGCTCTCGCCCTTCAGCAGACGCTGGAGCTCCACATACTTCCACAGATACTCACTGCACTTCATGATTCATTTCTCCTCTCTGTTTTCGCATCATTTACTTGTTGCCCATCTGCTTGGCCACCTGATCGCACCCGGTGGCCGCCAGGCCGCTGACAATGCCCACCGCAAGGGCCGTCAGCGGGTCGGTGGCCGGGAAATCGGGCAGGCCCAGATAGAGACCCGCCACGCCCAGCAGGCCACCACAGCCACCCACGATAGCCGGGATGAACTTGTTGTCCAGACCGCTGGTCTTGACGGTCAGCCCCACCAGGTAGCAGATCACCGTGACGGCCGCCACGCTCGCAATGCCGAAGTCCATGCTCTCACCCCCTCTCCGCCTTCAGATCCCGGATGTCGTGTTGCACCTCCACCATCTGGCCCTCCAGCTTGTAGGTGCGCTCCACGATCTTGTTGTGCTCGCCCACCTTCTTCTCCAGCTGGTCGATCCGGTAGGTGGTCAGCTTGTTGGCCACCAGGATCCCCCCAAAGGTCCCCGCCAGGGTGCCGATCAGGCTCATCCCCGCCACCGCCAGGGTCGTCCAGTCCATAGGCCCTCACCCCCTCCTATCCCTCTCCCGCACAGGGGCTTTTGTTGCACGTTTCCGTACATCCACCCCCCGCCTGCCGCCCCTTCTTGCGCACCGGCCCCGGGTTGTGGTATGATAGGGCCATCAGCCGGCATCCCGGCGGGAGGAAATGCCATGTTTCAAGCGGTCTGTTTTGACTTTGACTACACCCTGGGGGACAGTACGGATTCCATCGTGGCCGGTTTTCAGCACGGGCTGACCGCCCTGGGCTGGCCCGCCCCGGACCGGGAGGCCGTCCGCAATACCATCGGCTATGTGCTGGAGGACGCCTACACCCTTCTCACCGGGGACGCCAACCCGGAAAACCGGGCCCGGTTCCGCCCCCTGTTCCTGGAGGTGGCCATGGAGCGCCAGCGCCGGGAGACCACCCTCTTCCCCGGGGCGGACGCCCTGTTGCGGGGCCTCCACCGCCGCGGGGTCAGACAGGCCATCGTCAGTAGCAAGCGGGGGGACACCATCCAGATCATCCTGGACCGGCTGGGTCTGCTCCAGGAGCTGGACCTGGTGATCGGAAGCGCCGACGTCCGCCGGCACAAGCCCGACCCGGAGGGGTTGCTCCTGGCCATGGAGCGGCTGGGGGTGTCCCCCGGAGACACCCTGTTCTGCGGCGACACCGTGCTGGACGCGGGGGCGGCCCAAAATGCGGGCTGTCACTTTGCGGCGGTGCTGAACGGCACCACCCCCGCCGCCGCCTTCGCCCCCTTCTCCCCGGACCACATCGCCCCGGACCTGGACGATCTGGCCCGCTGGCTGGGCCTGTGAGCAAAAAAATCCCCGCTGTCGCTGGCGCGACAGCGGGGATTTTTTACATTTGACCGGAGCGGGCTCAGATGCCCATCTCCTCCTTGACCTCCCGGAAGCACCGGACGGCGAAATCCAGGTCCTCCTTGCTGTGGGCGGCGGACACCTGGGTCCGGATCCGGGCCTTGCCCATGGGGACCACCGGATAGCTGAAGCCGATCACATAGACGCCCTTCTCCAGCATCCGGTCGGCGAACTCCTGGGCCACCTTGGCGTCGTACAGCATCACGGGCACGATGGGGTGGGTGCCCGGCAACACGTCGAAGCCCACCTTGCCCAGCTCCGCCCGGAAGTAGGCGGTGTTCTCCTCCAGTTTGTCCCGCAGGGCGGTGGAGGCGGACAGCATATCAAAGGTCCGGATGGCGGCGGCGCAGATGGAGGGGGCCAGGGTGTTGGAGAACAGGTAGGGGCGGCTCCGCTGGCGGAGCAGGTCCACGATCTCCTGCCGGGCGGCGGTGTAGCCGCCGCTGGCGCCGCCCAGGGCCTTGCCCAGGGTGCCGGTGATGATGTCCACCCGACCCATGACCCCGCAGTACTCCGGGGTGCCCTTGCCGTGCTCACCCACAAAGCCCACGGCGTGGCTGTCGTCCACCATGACCAGGGCGTCAAACTCGTCGGCCAGGTCGCAGATCCCCTTCAGGTTGGCGATGTACCCGTCCATGGAGAACACGCCGTCGGTGGCGATCAGCTTGATCTTGGCCCCGGCGGCCTGGGCGGCCTCCAGCTGGGCCCGCAGATCGGCCATGTCGTTGTTGTGGTAGCGGTACCGCTTGGCCTTGCACAGGCGGACGCCGTCGATGATGGAGGCGTGGTTCAGCTCGTCGGAGATGACCGCGTCCTCCTCCCCCAACAGGGTCTCGAACAGGCCGCCGTTGGCGTCGAAGCAGGAGGAGTACAGGATGCAGTCGTCGGTGCCCAGGAAGGCGGCGATCTTCTCCTCCAGCTCCTTGTGCTGGCCCTGGGTGCCGCAGATGAAGCGGACCGAGCTCATGCCGTAGCCCCAGCGGTCAAAGCTCTCCTTGGCCGCGGCGATCAGCTCCGGGCTGTCGGCCAGGCCCAGATAGTTGTTGGCGCACATATTCAGCACGCCGCGGGTCTTGGTGGTGTCGATGCGGGCGTGTTGCGCCGTGGTGATGACCCGCTCCTCCTTGTAGGTGCCGGACTGGCGGATCTCCTCCAGGGTCTTGCGGTATTGTTCCAGTGCGGTCTTCATGGTCTCTCCTCCTTACTTGCTCCAGTCCAGAATGACTTTGCCCGACTTTCCACTGTGCATGGCCTCGAAGCCCTTTTCAAACTCCGTGTAGTGGAAGCGGTGGGTGATCACCGGGGTCAGGTCCAGGCCGCCCTGGACCATATAGCTCATCTGGTGCCAGTTGTCCATCTTCCGGCCGTAAATACCCTGGAGGGTCAGGCCCTTGCCGATCACCAGGTTCACATCCAGGTTCACATTGCCGTCGCCCAGGCCCAGCAGGCTGATCTTCCCGCCGTTGCGCATCACCGAGATCATCTGGTTCAGGGCCGCGCCGTTCCCGCTCATCTCCAGGCCCACGTCAAAGCCCTCCACGATGTGCAGGCGCTTCATCACCTCGTGCAGGTCCTCCTGCCTGGTGTTGACGGCGGCGTCCACCCCCATCTTTTTGGCCAGCTCCAGCCGGTAGTCGTTCAGGTCGGTGATCACCACCCGCCGGGCCCCGGCGTACTTGCAGATGCCGCCGGCGATGATCCCGATGGGCCCGGCTCCCGTGATGAGCACGTCCTCCCCCACCAGATTCCACATGAGGGCGGTGTGGGTGGCGTTGCCCACCGCGTCGAACATGGCCACCACGTCCTCATCCAGGGAGGGGTCCATGGGGATGACGTTGCTCTGGGGGATGCAGAGGTGCTCGGCGAAGGCCCCGTCCCGGTCCACGCCCACGCTGTTGGTGTCCTTGCACCACTGGATATTGCCGTTGTGGCAGTTGCGGCAACGGCCGCAGGTGATATGCCCCTCGCCGCTGACCCGCTGGCCCAGGTACAGGCCGCTGACCCCGGCGCCCATGGCCGCCACCTCGCCCACATACTCGTGGCCGATGATCTGCGGGGGCTTGACATGCTCCTGGGACCAGGCGTTCCAGTCGTAGATATGGACATCCGTGCCGCAGATGGCCGTCTTGTGGATCTTGATCAGCACCTCCCCGGGGCCCGGCTCCGGCACCGGCATCTTCTGCAACACCAGTCCCTTCTCCGGTTTCGCCTTGACCAGGGCGTCCATCCATTTTTCTGCCATAGATTCCATCTCCTCTCGCATGATTGCAGGTCCGGTCCTCTGTCCTTCCCTTGTACCTAAATGATATACTACCCCGCGGGATCAGGCAACCGATTTCCCCGAAATTGTTGTCCAAATCTTCGCCTCCGTCTTTGTGCAAAAGCACAATATTCCTGTTTTTGTCTTTATTTCATAGACAATCGTCCTCTCCTCCGGCCAACTGTGACTTTTTCCCCTATCATTTGTGACCTTTCTGTAAATATTAGCACTCTCCTCTTGACAGTGCTAATTTTCGGTGCTATGCTGTACTCGTACCTGGAAAGAAGACCGACCGGGCCTCCACCACGGCACAGAACGGAACGCATTTTGAATGGAGGAACGACTTATGTTACCCAGCATTTTTCATGAGAATCTGTTTGACGACTGGTTTGACGACGCCTTTGAGAAAAACTTCTTCGGCGAGCGCAACCCCCTGTACGGCAAACACGCCAAGAACCTGATGAAGACCGACGTCCGGGAGACCAG